>CAZWUN010000033.1:0-26135 GCA_964637145.1 uncultured Burkholderiales bacterium | reverse complement strand
GCGTAGAGTCATCGACGGCTGGTACAGCCCGTCCCTGGGCAGCTATATGGACATCGTCACTTACGGCCACTGGGGTTTCCCGCTTTTGTTGTTCCCCACGGCTGCTGCCGACTTCCTCGAGTACGAGCGCTTTCTCCTGATCGACGCCCTGGAGCACCAGATCAATGCTGGGAAGGTCAAGGTCTTCTCGATCAACAGCATCAACAAGGAGGCCTGGCTCAATCGTCACCAGCATCCTTACTGGATGGGCGTGCGCCAGGCCCAGTACAACAGCTATCTCGAGAACGAGGTGATCCCCTACATCTGGAATAGCTGCGGCGGCCGGGTGGGTGTCATCACCTCGGGCGCCAGCCTGGGCGCCTTCCACGCGATGAACCAGGTGCTGCGGCGCCCCGACCTCTTCGCCGGGACCATCGCCATGAGCGGCTGCTACGACATCCGGGAATACTTCCACGGGGAAGGCTACGGCGACGAGAACATCTTCTTCAACAACATCGTGGAGTATCTCCCCGGTCTGAACGGTGGCTACCTGCACATGCTGCGCCACAAGGAGCACATCCACATCGTCACCGGCCAGGGCGACTACGAGAATCCCAATGCCAGCCGGCACCTCTCCTGGTTGCTGCACACCAAGGGCATTCCTCACGAGCTGGACATCTGGGGCTACGACATGCCGCACGACTGGCCCACCTGGCGCTCGATGCTGCCTTACTACGTGGAGAGCCGTTTCTAATAATCGATAAGAACGCGTCCACGGACGAGCCCGCCGCCAGGCGGGTTTTTTTCATGCCACCCGGGACAGCAAGACCCGGCGCGTCAGGGCCCGGAGCATCGCGTTGAGGCGGCGTGGTTGCTCCCACATCGACACATGGCCCCCCAGCGGGAAGACGGTCAGGCTCTGCTCGGGCAAGAGCTGGGCCATGCGCAGTCCCGAGGTGACGGGGATGAGCGGGTCGAGCGCCCCCAGCACCACCAGCGAGGGCACCTCAATCTTGGGGTAGAGCTCCCACACGTCCCACTCTTTGAGCGTGTAATAGAGCATGTGCTGGCTGACCTCCGAGTTGGTGGAGACCAGGTTGGGCATCGATTCGCTCAGGAGGTGGGCGCGCGAGCTCATCAGCTGCAGGAAGCGGTAGGTGGGGCCCTTCGGGATGGAGCCGGCCGTGTTCAGAAAAGCGACCGCCGCGGTGCGGTCGGGCATGGAGGCGGCCAGGCGCGCCCCTACGCAGCCCCCGAACGAGTGCAGCACCAGCACGAATCGGCCCGGGAGCACGTCGGTGACAAACTCCTCCAGGTCGGTCTCGAAATCGGCCAGCTGAGAGGGCCCGGGCCAGGGAGAGGAGCCGTGGCCTCGCATGTCCAGCGCCACGACGTGGTGGTCACTTGAGAGGTCGCTGAGCTGGGGAGTGAAGTTGGTCCAGCTGCCCGAGCAGCCGTGCACGAAAAAGATGGTGGGCCCGCTGCCGGCTTCCACCCACTTGAGCCAGTGCCCTGGCGTCCTCCTGGAATGGAAGAGGTGATGGCGCAACTTCATACTTGAAGTTTACTCCCAGATCGCCCCTCTGGCCAGGGGCATTTGCCCTATGCTCTGCAGGGCCGCTTCAGCCGGGGTTCGAAGTGCGCCTGCCTATGTCGTACCAATACATCTTCACCATGCACGATCTGCGCAAGGTGTATCAGCAGAAAGAAGTTCTCAAGGGCATCACGCTGGCCTTCTTCCCGGGCGCCAAGATCGGCGTTCTGGGCATGAACGGAGCCGGCAAGAGCACGATTTTGCGCATCATGGCCCTGGCTGACCGCGAGTTTGACGGCCATGCCGAGTTGGCCGAAGGCGCCACCGTCGGCTACGTGCCGCAGGAGCCGCCCCTGGACGAGTCGCTCAACGTGCTGGACAACATCCGCGCGGGCGCTGCCGACGTCACCGAGCTGATGCGCCAGTATGACGAGGTCAACGAGCAGCTTGGCGAGGAGATGGACGAGGCCAGGATGGAGAAGCTGCTCGCCAAGCAGGGTCGCCTGATGGAGGAGATCGAGGCCTGCGACGGCTGGGAGCTCGACCGCATCATCGAGATCGCCGCCAAGGCCATGCACCTGCCGCCGCTGGATAGCCCGGTCAGCATCCTCTCCGGAGGCGAGCGCCGCCGCGTGGCCCTGTGCAAGGTGCTGTTGCAGCAGCCCGATCTGTTACTGCTCGACGAGCCCACCAACCACCTCGACGCCGAGTCGGTGGCCTGGCTCGAGCAGCACCTGGCCCAGTACGAGGGCACCGTGGTGGCCGTCACCCATGATCGCTACTTCCTCGACAACGTGGCCGGCTGGATTCTCGAGCTGGATCGGGGCCGGGGCATCCCCTTCAAGGGCAACTACAGCTCCTGGCTGGAGCAAAAGCAAGCCCGTCTGGAGCAGGAGGAGAAGTCGGAGTCGGCCCGACAGAAGTCGCTCAAACGCGAGCTGGAGTGGGTGCGACTTTCGCAAAAAGCCCGTCAGGCCAAGAGCAAAGCTCGTTTGGAAGCCTACGAGAAGATGGCTGCTCAAGTTTACGAGGATCGGCCCGAGACGGTCGAGATCCAGATTCCCCCCGGCCCGCCCCTGGGCACCATGGTGGTGGAGGCCGAGAACCTGAGCAAGGGCTATGGAGATCGCAAGCTGATCGACAACCTCTCCTTCCAGCTGCCCAAGGGCGGCATTGTGGGCATCATCGGGCCCAACGGCGCCGGCAAGACCACCCTGTTCCGCATGATCGTGGGCCAGGAGCAGCCCGACTCGGGCACTCTGAAGGTGGGCGATAGCGTCAAGCTGGCCTACGTGGACCAGTCGCGCGACGACCTGAACCCGGACCGCAGGGTCTTCGAGGAGATCGCCGATGGCAAGGAGGACATCGAGCTCGGTGGTCGTTCGGTAAACGCCCGCGCTTATGCCTCGCGCTTCAACTTCAAGGGATCGGACCAGCAGAAGCGGGTGCACGAGCTCTCGGGCGGGGAGCGCAACCGCCTGCACCTGGCCAAGGTGCTCAAGAGTGGCGGCAACGTGCTGTTACTCGACGAGCCCTCCAACGACCTGGACGTGGATACGCTGCGCGCCCTGGAGCTGGCCCTGCTCGACTTTCCCGGCTGCGCGGTGGTGATCAGCCACGACCGCTGGTTCCTGGATCGGATCGCCACCCACATTCTCGCCGCCGAGGGCGACGGCAAGTGGTTCTTCTTCCCGGGCAACTACAGCGAATACGAAGAGCACAAGCGCAAACGCCTGGGCGAGGCGGCCTTCGCCCCCCACCGCTATCGCAAGCTGCGCCACGACCAGTGAGGTTTACCAGCCGAAGTGTTCGTGCAGCGCCAGGTAGAACTCCGGGCTGACCACCAGGTTGCCGTGCAGGGCGTATTTCTTGTCCTGAAGCATCTGCACCGGCATGCCGGGGAGCTCGAGGCTGGAGGCGGTCACCATGCCGTCTCCCCAGGCGGGTTGCAGGATGAATCGGTTGCCCACGGTGGCCTTGTGGTCGGTGCCGAAGCATCGGACCGACTCCAGCCGGTCGCGTTGCTCGGGCCAGCGCTGATTCAGGCGGGCCAGTTGGGGCGAGCCGGGGGATAGCCACTTCAAAGCCGGCGTGTCCTCGGCTTCCACGTGCTTGAGGCCGAGCAGCAGGTCCACTTCGTAGCCGCGCGCCTTTCCCTCCAGCAGGCCCAGCGTGATGCGGGCCAGCCCGGAGCCCTGATTGGGAGTGCCCACCATGTGGAGCTTGCCGATCGCATCCCCGCCCCGGTCCAGGTACTCGCGGGTGGTCAGGCCTCCCATGCTGAAAGCGGCCGCGTCCACCTTGCTCGCTCCCGTCAATCGACGCACGGCCTCGAGATTGAGGTCGAGCTCATCGGCCCCGCCTTGATCGGGAGGCAGGTTGTAATCCGAGAAGACCGAGACGAAAACCCGGGCCTCGGGGCCCGGGTCGTCCACCGGCCGGGTGCACTCTGCATCGGAGTAGAAACGGCCCTGGCGCACGTAGTGGACGGGGCCGTTGTCGGCGCCCAGCTTCTCGACCAGGGGGTCGAAACGCTCGATGGGGGTGTGGAAGCCGGGCACAAACATCACTGGCCTCTGCACCCGGGCCGGCGGCAGGGGACCCAGCTCGCTGGGGGGCACGGCCGCCGGGGCGGGTTTGATCTTGCCCTGCAGCATCTTGCAGGCGCATTCGGCCAGGGGTCCGGTGGCGAACTGGCCGGCGGCCTCCAGGGCCGCCTCGATGCTCTGGCGGATCATGGCCAGCCGGCCAGGCTTGTTCGGGACAGGTCGATCGGCTGAAAGCCTGACCGATTCGGAGGGCTCTGGTCGGGGGGCATCGGGTGAAACCGGCGCTCCTGCAGCTCTCAGGGGAGCCGTAAATTGGGTGAGGGCGGGGATGATGGCTCGAAGATTCACGGCGTCACCGCCTGTTTCTCGATCAGCAAGACCACCAGGTTGTCGCGCGCGCCCAGCACTCCACGCAGGCCCAGGGCCGGATCGAGCGGGCCCTTGAAGAGCTGGCCTCCCTTGCCGTCGTAGGCGATCAGCAAAGGCGCGCCGTTCTCGCTGCCCAGCAGCAGCATGCCCTCGCGGCCCACCAGGGGCCAGCCCCGCACCTGCTCCCAACCCCACAGGGCCTCGCCGTTGGCCGGGTCATAGGCCACCAGCTCTTGCTTGACGGGGTCGTGCAGCACGGCGCTGCCCGCGAAGGAGGCCACCACCGAGCCGGCCAGTGTCCGACCCGCGGCCAGGGGCTTGCCGGTGCGCAGCTCTCGCACGTAGGTGCCTTCCTCGACGCTGATGTAAAGCCGACCGCTCCGGGCCAGGAAGCCTCCGGCATCGATCGAGCTCCACAGCAGCCCCCCGGTGGTTGCGTCCAGGATGTGCAGCATGGAGGTCTCGGTGGCGCGTCCCACCACCACGGCCGCATCCACCTGGGGCTCCAGCAGTGGGTATTTCAGCCGCACCAGCTCGCCCTTGGGCTTGCCCGTCTGAGGATCGAGCCGCACCAGCACCGTGGCGGGTCCCTCCAGGGGCTTACCCAGGCTCTGATCATTGGCGGCGACCTGGAAGAGACGGTCGCCGTCGACCAGGATCGTTCCCTGGTGTTGCCAGCGCAGCTCACCGTTGGAGCTGGCGTGGGCGAAGGTCTTGTTGCCGGGTCCGCGGGTCAGCACCAGCCCGCTGATGGCGGCAAGCACATCCTCTTCGCCCGTGGTATCCACCCGCCAGATGGTAGCGCCCTGGGTCAGGTCGACCGCCGTCAGGTGGGCTCCGTCGCACCAGTAGAGCACCCCGTCGCGGGTAGTGAACTGGCGCGGGTTGGAGGGGCGACCGAGGTCTACCTCGCGCTCCACCGTGAGCGTCATCCCATCGAAGAACTCCACGTAGCGGCCCGTGCCCACCCCCGCGACGGGCTGGGAGGGCTTGCTGGGCAGGAAGGGATCGGTCGTGGCCGGGGAGGCCGAGGGGCTGGGGCCGGGCCCGGTTGCGAACGGGTTCTTGAGAGCCAGGGGTGAGGCGCTGGGCGACGGCGAGGCGGAGGGGCTCGGGCTCGCGGCGTCAGGGCCGGGCGAGGGACTGGCCGTGGGAGGGGGAGTATCCAGCACCGGATCGGGCGCCGGCCAGGCCAGCAAGAAGAGGCCCATCCAACCCAGGCAGCAGACCTGCGCGAAGATGAAGAAGAAGGTGGAGCCGTAGGCCACGGTCCAGGGGCGATCCGAGCTCTTGATCTTGCGCCGCCCCGCGACCAGCAAGCCCAGGGCCGCCCAGATGATCAGCATGCCCACCAGGCCCGGGATACCGGCCAGCATGGCGAGCTTCCAGCTCGGATGCTGCTCGAGCACCCAGCCCAGGGGGCTCTTGGCCAGGTCTAGGGACATCCAGACCCAGCGGTAGTGCCAGCTCACCGCCAGGCAGGAGGCCACCAGCAGGATGGCGCTCGCGCACAGCGCGGTGTGCATTCCCATCAGGTAGCGCTTGAGGGCGTCTTTCATCGCAGCAATACCGGAACGAGAAGGTGGAGCAGGGTGGCCACGCCCGCGACGTGCACCAGCGCGATCAGGATCGGCAACACCCAGCCCTGACGCAGGGAGGCTTTGCGCAGATAGCCCACCAGCAGCCAGCCCAGGGCCAACAGCGCGGCCACGCTGACAGCGATCGAGGCCCTGGTGTATTCCAGAGAACTGACCCAGAAAGCCACGATCAGGGAAGGCTCGCGTTTCTCGACCAGCAGGGTGCTGGCCGCCCCGGGGGTGAGGAAGTGGAACAGGGCCAGCCATCCCGCCATTGCCAACCAGAATGACAGTGCCAGGCAGAAGTTCAGAAGTCGAATGTCGGAGATGCCCGGGGGCTGGTTGGACTTCATCTGGGTTGAGAATTCGCCGTCAGGGGAGAGCTGCCTCCAGGACCTGGGCCCCCCTCCGGCGGCTCAGCCTCGGATGCCGATGATCTCCGCGCCCGGCTTGCCCTGGCGGATCAGGTCGGGGATCTCCTCGGCCGCCAGGGGGGGCGAGAAGAAGAAGCCCTGTCCCAGATCGCATTCGTTCTTGGTGAGGTAGTTGCACTGGCGCTCGGTCTCCACCCCTTCGGCCAGCGACTTCATGTTCAAGCTGGCGGCCAGGCGGATGGTGGCCATGCACACGCTCATGCTGGCCCGCTCGCCCGGGATACCGGCCACGAAGGTGCGGTCGAGCTTGAGCAGCCGGGTGTGCTCGAGGCGCAGGGTCTTCATGGAGGTCAAGCCGGTGCCGAAGTCGTCGATGGCCACCCGCACCCCGGCCTCGCCCAGGTCGGTCAGCACCCGGCTCATGCGCTCGGGGTCCATGGTGGTGGCGGCGCTCTCGGCGATCTCGACGACCAGGTGCCTCGGCTCGATCTGGTTCTGGCCCAGCACCTCCAGCAGCATGGGGATCAGGTCGGCCTGCAACAGCTGACGGGGCGAGAGGTTCACCGTCATGAAAAGATCGAAACCCTGGTCGCCCCAGGCGCGCAGCTGGCGGGTGGATTCTTTCAGCACCCAGTCGCCCAGGGGGATGATGAGACCGGTCTCCTCCAGCACGTGCAGGAAGTCGCGCGGGCCGAGCATGCCGATCTGGGGGTGCTGCCAGCGCAGCAGGGCCTCGACCCCGACCACGTTGCGGCTGGACAGCTCCACGATGGGCTGGTAGTGCAGCACGAATTGCTTCTCGGTGTGGGCCAGGCGCAGCTGGTTCTCCAGTAAGAGCTTTTGCATCCGCAGCTCTTGAAGCTCGGGGCTGAAGACCAGCGAACGCCCCCGTCCTTGCTCCTTGGCGTAGGAAAGGGCCACGTCGGCGTGCTCGAAGAGCTGCATCGGGGTCTCGGCGTCGCCCGGACAGAGGCTCACGCCCACGCTGGCGAACAGATGCACCTTCTGCCCCTGCAGCTCGAAGGGCGGGGCCAGCACCTCGGCCACTCGCTCGGCCACATGGCGGGCCCGCTCGCCCAGTTGTTGCCGTTGACGGTCTTTCATCTCGGGCTCCTGGGAGAGCTCTTCGTCGATCTGGGTGAGCAGGATGACGAACTCGTCCTCTCCTTTTCGTCCCAGGATGTCCGAGTCGCGCACGGCCGTCTTGAGGCGCTCGGCCACCTGGCGCAGCAAGTCGTCGCCAGCACCGAAGCCCAGCGCATCGTTGATGACCCGGAACCGGTCCAGGTCGACCACCAGCAGCGCTGCCGCACGGTGGTAGCGGAAGACCTGCTTGAGGTTCATTTCCACGTACTGGCGCACGATGTTCAGGTTCGGCAGGCCCGTCAGAGTGTCTTCGAAGGCCAGCTTGTGGGTCTCCTCGTCGACCACTTCGGCGTGATGGCTGCGCTCTTCCAGCTGGTTGATGCGGCGCTCGGCCTGCTGCAGGCTCTCCAGGGCCTGCATCAGCTCGCGCTCCAACTGCTGGATCCGTTCCGCCTCCGACATGGACACGAGGTTTACTGACCGGTGAGGGGTTTCCTGTCGCCGGCGAGAAGAAGCTTGCAGTGCAGACCGCTCGGCTGGTGATCGAATGCATGGCCCGCAACGTGGGGGAGTTGTTCCTCTGGCTGGGCCTCGGAACCTGCGCCGGAGTGGTGCTGGGCATCTTCTTCACCCTGCTGGCCTGGAAGCTCCTGTTCCGTCGAGGCTGGCTGAACATGGGGCTGGTGGTCGACCCCTTCTACCGCTGGACGGTTGTGGCTGTCTGGGTGGTGGGGATCCCCTGCTTGATGGCCCTGGCCGGCTTGACGGCGGGGCTGGCCATCGAGGTCAGGTCCTTCGTGCACAAAGAGCCTCTGGTCGAGCAGTCAGGCAAGCTCGCCTTCCAGACCGTGGTCAGCCTGGCCATCTCGGCCTCGCGTCATCCCTCGGTAGAGAAGACGGAGCAGGTCGCCCAGGCCCGCACCTACCTCGAGAACGCGCAACCGGTCAAACTCGATCAGGTGGAGCAGCTGGCCCTGGGTCTGCCCGAGTGGCTCGAGAACGAGGCCTGCAATCAGGTAAACCAGCGCCTGGGAGCCGACAAGCAGGGCCACGCTGCCGGCATGTCGCGCTTCATCATTCGCTGGACCGTCGGCTGGTGGACCAAGAGCTCGGTGGACAAGCGCATGAAGGTGATCCGCCCGGTCGTCAAGGACCTGCACACCAACGACAAGGATGGCCTGGTCACCTCCGAGGAGATCGCCATCTCGATCTGCCGGGTGCACCTCAAGCCCCACGTGGAGCGCTTCGCCTTCGAGCTGGTGATGTCGCAGGCCATCTCGCTGGCCCTGCTGGTCCCCATGCTGGTCCTCCCGCCCGTGCTGCTGGCCCAGTTGGTGGCTCTGGGACTTCGCTGGTGGCGCCGGCGCCATCCCCCCGAGCTGCCGCCTCTTCATGCCGACCCCGGCGAGGCCGCTCGGCCCTCGACAGAAGGCCCGGTGGCCGACCCCAACGCTCCCCCGGTGGACACCTGAACCGCCGGAAGCTCAGCCCTTCAAAGGAAGAAGTCGGCGACCTGGCAGGTGAATCCAGGGAGCACCTCGGGATCGGTTACCGCGGCGCCAGTCTGGAGCTTGAGTACCTGTGCCCCCAGGCCGTGGACATAGAGGGTTCGGGTACCGGGGTAAAGGAGCCAGACTCTACGCACCCCCCTTGCGAGGTACTCGGCTACCTTGGTCTCGATTTCGGCCGAACGGTCGTCGGGGGAAATGACTTCGACCACCAGTTCGGGCGCCTGGCGAAAGTAGGCTTTCGGCAATTCGGAGAGTCGGCCGGGGCCAAAATAGAGTACATCGGGTCCGCGTACAGTATCCGGTCCTTCGGCAGTGTAGATGCCGCTCTCGGTCAAGACTCGGCCGCCAACCTGTCGGGCATAGGCGGCCAGTACCACGACGGCGTTGACTTGAACCGCTCCGTGTTCTCCGCCGGGGGGGGTCACGGGCACGAGTTCCCCGCGGACCAACTCATAGTCGCCCTCCATCTCGAGCAGATCGTCGCCTGTGAGCAGCGTGTCCATCCCGGACAGATTTCCACGCCTGTCCCATTCATCCCCGCAGGACACAGAGTCGCACAGCGCCTGCGCAGTGGTCGGGCTTCCCTTGGTCTCTAAGCTTTTCATGGCGGTGGCAAGATTCGGCGCGCTCCGGCCAGGACTTTGCGCGCGCCAGGACCGCCTGAGGGCCTCAGGACGGTCAACAAGAATCGGAGAATCGGCTCGACGAACATGGTCCCAATGCCTTCACCGCAGATCGAACGGTCTGCGGTGAAGCCGGCCGGGGCGTCTCGCGCGTCGTGGGCGATCGCCTGCGGGACGATGGTCGGGGCCCGTGAGCTATGATGGATCCATGTTGAAGCTGTCGTACTGGTTGGACGATTGTCTGCGGAGCCTTAGCAAACGAGCGCGCTCGCGGGTCTACCTGATCGAGGCTTTGCGTGTCCTGGCCGTGATCGCGTCGACCGCCTGCCTGGCCTACATCCTGGTGGACGCCTTCCACGTTCAGATGCGCCTGCCCTCGGAATTCACTATCCCCAGCGTGGGAGTCGCCGTACTGGCTAACCTGGGAATCTACCTGGCCAGCTTTGGGGGCAAGCGCTGACGCTCGGGCCACGAGGTTTGCGGCCGGACTTCTCTAGAGCCCGGGCGTAATCGAGGAGTAGCTATCAGTCCCTGTGTCGTCACCCACGTAGATCAACTGGCCTCCGGTCATCGTACCCTCGACCAGGACTCCGCCGTTGCTGTTGGGATCGGAGGGATCTTGAAAGTTGGTAAAGAGGCGCATGCTGATGCACCCGGCGACCGAATTCCCACCGGCCGCGGGATTGGCGAGGATAGTGTCAGAGGCTGCCTGGGTGAACCACTGAAAGAGATTCCTCGCATCGATGGGGCCGTTGGGGTCGGTGACGGGGTAGGCATAGAAGGGCACATCCTCTTGCTGGCCATGAATCGTGTACCAACCGCTTAGAGGTCCGCTGGGGTCTGCACTCGTCATCCGGTAGGAGCCATTGCTCAGGCTGGTGGTCTCTGAGAAAGTGCCCTGCAGGCCCGAGCCCGAAGTCTGGCCGCTCAACCTGAGAAGCCCGAAGCGCGGCCGCAAATCGACCGTGAGGGAATGGCTCCCCTGAGAGTCGGCCCCGGACAGAGGACCGACGGCTATCGTCTTGTGATCGGCGGAGATGACGCGGCCGACCCCCTCGACGAGACTCCCATCAGCCTTCCGAGTGAACTCCACATCAAAATGCAGAGGAGTCGGATCGGATGCTGACTGCAACTCTCCGTGATATCCCTCGCGCGCCTGGGTGGCGGTGAGGGGCACCTGCGCCTGGGCCGACCCGGGGGACAAAGATTCGGAGCTACACCCGGCTGCCAGACCGGCCAGGACCAGAAAGAGAGCGATTCGCATGCAAGCCTCCAGCACTTGATCTGGCGGCCAATTCCTGGTGCTCGACCGAAATCCTGGCGAATGGATGCTGCTCGAGCGGATGGCCTCCAGCCCATCTACCTCACACCGCGGCCTGATAAGAAGCCTGCGACTGCAGGTCATGCTGAGTGCGCCCAGCAAGGGCCCTGGACCCGACCTGTCTGGCGCTGCCTCAGGCAGGAAGGCCGATCAGCTCTTGCGGCGCACCGGCACTCGAATGCCCCCCACCTGCACCGCCCCGTTCTCCTGGCGCACGACCGGAACGCCCTGGCCTCCATCGCCGGCCATGGCGGCCCGGGCCTGGGCCGGGTCGCCGCTCACCAGCAGGTTGCTCAGATAGCCCGCGATCAGCTCCTCGAGAGTGCCGGACAGGCGCCCGAGGCGCAGGCCCTCCTGCAGGAACCGGTAAGCGTCGGAAGCGTCCTGAGGCCGTCCCATGGTGACCAGGCCTTCCAACAGCATGCGGTAGGCGGCCGCGCCCTGGCCCAGGTCGGCACCCGGACGGTGGAAAGTGAGGATGTTGTCCAGGTGCACTTCGGCCTGGGCCGGATGCAGCTTGACCAGGTCCAGGAAGACCTCGCGCCGACGCTCGGGGGTTTCACCCAGGGGACAGAGGGCCAGCCGCTCGGTCAACCGCACGGCCACCTCCACCGGCAGGCTCTGGGCCAGCAGGGCCAGCAGAGTGTCCTCGCGCTCCTGGCGGGCTTCGGCGTAGAAGCTCTTGTGGGGCAGCTCGTCCAGCAGGTAGCTGCTGACCTTGAGGGCCTGCTCGGCTCCCACCACTCGGGTCACGCGGCCCAGCCGGGCCACGGCCCCGGCAAAGTCGCAGGGGGCGGCTTTGACCAGGTGCTCGTAGAGCTTGAGGGCGCGACCGGTGCGGTCGGCCAGCCAGGTCTTGCCATCCGGCCCCTGGCGCACGTCCTCGGCCAGCTGCAGGAAGTGCTGGCCCCGTTCCTCGAGCGTCAGTCCCTGCACCGGCGGACGCAAGGAGCGAGCCACCTCGCCCAGCATGAACTCCTGCAGCCGCTCGGCCCGGGCCTCGGGCAGCAGCACCCGGCGATAGTGCTCCAGGTTTTCGGCATAGGGGGCCAGTTTGGCGTCCAGCTCGGCGGGGTCGGTGGTGTTCACGTTCACCAGCGTGTAGCGGCCCAGCATCAGGTTGGCCGAGCCGCCCCGGCTGAGGGCCAGGTAGCCGCTGTAGCCGTCGTGGCCGGGCACATCCGAGCCCCCGCCGGGCTGCACCTTCACCCCGCCGCTCTCCAGCTCGCGCACCTTGCGCGCCAGATCGGGGAATTCCAGCCCCTCGGTCGAGCCCGTGCCGTGAAAAAAGTCCAGGGCCGCCACCTCGTCGGCGCGCACCAGCTTGAAGTAGCCCCCACCGGCCCGGCTGGCCACCAGGCGGTCGCCCATGGAGCGGTCGAGCTGGCGGTTGGGGCGGGCCAGAAAGGCTTCCACCTCGGCCCCGCTGGCCGGCTGGCCGGAGCTGAAGTCGTTGGCCCGGTTCAGGGTAAAGCTCCAGCCGGCCCGCTCGAGGTTGTCCAGAGCGATGCTCAGGCGCGGATCGCTGCCTTTGGAGCTGGCCGGAAGGGCCAGCCGAAAACCCTGGCTCTGGATGGAGGTCAGCATCGCCTGTGAGCCTTGCATGCCGGGCCCCCGGAATGGGTGTCCGGCCGGTTAACTCTTGAGCATGTCCAGGGCCTGGGTACGGAGCATCTCCAGGTCTTCCGAGGTCAGCTCGAGACGGGCGGCCATCTTCTCGATCAGATCCATCTCGGCAGCCGCCAGTACGCCATCGCAGAAGGCCACCGCGATCAGGGTGCGCATGCCCTGGAGGCGGCTCTCGCGGTCGGGCAGAATGCGCTCGATCTCTTTGGGATCGGCACGTTGGGGCGAGGCTGCCAGCTCCTCCAGGTCCTCGGGTCGGCAACCCGCCTTGAGCAACAAGTCGGTGACCAGCTTCTCCTCCTCGGGGGCCCAGAACTTGTCGGCCCAGGCCATCTGGATCAGGGCCAGGGCTTTTTCTTTCAGATCGCTTTGCATCCGGGGTGCTTACCCGGAGATTGGAGTCTATCCTGCACGGAGGGGCGGGAGTCAGGGCCCGGTCGGCGAATTCTTTCCTTTCAGGCTCTCAGGAAGGGGAACGCGCCATGGCCAACCTGCACTCTCCGGTGGCTCCCGAGTCGCAACCCGAAACCCGACCCTCCCGATCCGGTCCGTGGCCACCAGCTTTGCTGGGCGCGCTGGCCGCCTTCGCGCTGATGTGGAGCGCCCAGAAGAGTCCGGGTTTCGAGCCCGCTCCCCCGGCTCAGCCTCCGCCGGCACCGGCCGCGGTCGCGCCTGCCCCCCCGGCGCCGCCTGTCCTGGCCAACGCCTTGCCGGACGCGACCAGCGAGCTGACCCCTCCCAGGCAGGTCCCGCCTCGCGCGACCAGCGTGGTCGAGGTGACCCTGGGCCAGGCCTGGCTCTGCTATTCCCAGGGCAACTTCGAGGGCGCTCGGCGACTGGCTCTGGTGAGCCTGGAGGCGACTCGTCATGGCTCGGCCACTCCCGAGCACGTGGCCCAGGCCACGGCTCTGATCGAGCTGTGCCGCCAGGCCGAGACAAGCCAGCCGACCGAGGAGGTCGTCCTGGCTCCCGAGCCTCAGGCCGTACCGCCCGTCCCCCAGGCCGTGCCGGCCCCGGTGGAGCTGCCCCGCCCCGATTACCCGGTGGCCGCACGCAGAAGTCGCAGTCCCCAGCCCGTGAGGCAAGCCGTCTCCCGGACCCGGAGCCAGCCTCAGGGCTATCCCTACAATCAGGTCTATCAGGCCTATCAGGCCATTCCCCAGGCACAGGTCTTCTGGCCCGGAGCCCAGGCCCTACCGGTCAACTACAGCCCGCCCCAGGCCAACTGGGGTCAGCCCGTCATTCCGGGATGGCAACCGAGCTACACCCCGCCGGGAGGAGGCCAGGCCATTCCCTATCCGGCCGGGCGCGGTCCGGGCGTCTGCCCCAACTATGCCGTGGAGGATCGTTGCGCCTGCCACGTCTGGGAGGGCCAGCAGAGGGCAGGGCAGTACCGTCCCCGTTCCCAGCCGGTCAGTGAAATGACTCGCAGGCGGCAGGCCGAGTCGTTGCTCGGCCGAGGAGGCTTCTAACCCTCCTCGCGTAGCCAGGAGCTGTGCTCGTCCAGTCGCGCCCTCTCATCCGCGCTGAGCGAGTTGAGCCCGTGCTCGCGCACCTGCTCGAGGATGCGGTCGATCAGCTCTTGGGGGGGGCCGGGGGGGCGAACGGGCGGCGGCCCCTCGGGCTCAGGCTCGACCCGGGCAGGCCGAATCTTGCGTTGGGGCCACAGCTGCCGCCCCGGCAGCGCCGCGGTCCAGCCCCAGAGCACCAGATTGGGAGCCAGGGCCGCCAACCCTGCCACCGGTCCGGTACCGAAGTAGACCGCGCCCAGCGCCAGGAAGCGCAACAAGACGCTGCCGGCCGGAAGACCGGGCAGGGAGAACAGATCCGGCTTGACCACGGTCCAGGCCACCAGCACGCTGGCCAGCGGGTAGAAGAGCCCTACGGGATGCCGGTTCACCAGCAGCAGCAGCCAACCCGTCGAGACCGTCACCGCGAACCAGGCCACCAGGAATTTCGGCGTGCCCCAGATGCGCTCCAGGTCCGAGGCGATCAGCCAGAAGATCAGCAAGATCAAGACCCACAGCACAAAGGCCTGTATGCCCACGAACAAGTAGGGGAAGGTCAGGGGGGCCCAGGGGAGCTGTCCCCCCACCCACTGCGGCAGCGGCTTGACTCCATAGAAGTAGAGCAGGGCACAGAGCACGTTGGCCAGCAGGATGGCCGAGGAAGCGGGCGGCACAGAGGTAGATTCCCCGGCGGTCCAGGGCTACCCCTCCGGGGCGCCAGCGAGCCAGGATGCTCTGAGGCGGACCCCGGCGGCCGCAGGAAAATTTCAGCCGACCATGGTTACACTGGGAAGGATGAACGTCGGCAATTTCCTCTTTCGGCATGACCTGAGCGAGCACCGCCAGAGGCTGGCAAACCGCTCCCGCGTTTTGGACGAGCGCGAGCAAATCGCGCAACGGCGCGAGCGGTCTGCCGGCGAGTACCTTGCGATGAGCCGGGCGGAGTTGCGTTCCAAGTATCTCTTCGGTCCGGAGAAGACGCGGGATCTGCGTGTCCTCGGCGCGGCTTGCGTCCTTTGCGGCGGCATGATGGGCGCGGTTTTCGGTGCGTTGAGCAACACCCTGGGCGGTACGCTCGCGGGGATCGCGGTGGGCTCGCTTTTCGGACACGTCGTGCACGTCGCCCATCGATGGATCGAGCGCGAGCGCGGCCTGACGAAGTCGCTGGACGCGCTGCGTGCTGACCGAGAGCATGCCGGCCAGGAACTTGCTCAGCTGAGGGCCGAGCGGGCGACGCTCTCGCGCGAGCTGGCGGAACTCGAAGGTCCTCAGCTCCTGAGCATAGAGACGCCTCGCCATGGAGCCATCGGGCAGGTCGAGCAGGCTCTGATCATCGGCGGCGTCCGGGTGCGTAGCCGGGCCTGATCCGGGTGGTTGATCGCATGCGATGGTCTCATGATGGAGCGGTTCAATCCAGGCCTTGCCGCTCTCTGTTCGGTCTGCTAGTCTGTGCCTATGGCCCTCGACCCCGTGTCTTTGTCCACGACTGTCCCCCTGGCCGGGCGCTTGCGGGTCGATGCCAGCGGCCATCCCCTGCCGGGTGAGAGCGTCCAGGGCGTCACCCCCGACGTCATCTGCCAGGCCCTGCGCCAGGGCGAGGCCGAGCGGGCGGCCGAGCTGACCCGCACTCTGCAGCACGCGGCCCGCTCGGGCCAGTGGACGGTGGAGGAGCCGGGCGGGCAGATCTATCCCCTGGAGGTCTCGGCCGGCAAAGGCTCAGACCTGATGCACCTGCTGCGCAACGGCGTGGTCATGAAGCTGGCCCTGGAAGCGCGCAAGAATCCCGACCTCAAGGCCCGCCTCTCCAGCTACGAGCAGGTGGTGACCGGCCTCAACGCCCCCCTGACTCAGGCCGATCCGAAGGCCCCCCTGCTGGCCGAGGAGTGCGAGCGGGTCATGCTTGGGATGGCCGACGCGGCTACCTCCGAGCGGGTGCGCGGGGCGCTGCTGCACCGCCTGGACGTGCAAGACCGCACCTCACGCCCGCTTTCGGAGGGGGAGCGCGAGATTCGCTCCAGGCTGGAGGGGAACGGGAGCCTGGTCGAGGTTCTGGCCGATCTCCAGGTGAATCATCCCGAGTTCATCGGCCAGCACATGATCTTTCGCAGCGCTCTCTCCCTCTCGCACTGGCTGGGCATTCCCATGGCCGAGCAACTCGAGCCGGCGAGCCGGGCCGTGGTGGTTGGGGGCCTGCACGGCAACGAGCGCTCGGGCGTGGCGGCGGCCGAGCAGATCGGGCAGGAGCAAGACCCGCGCGTGCATGTCTTCCCTCGGGCCAATCCCTGGGCCCACGAGCACGGAACCCGCGTCGGTCCGGGCGAGGTGGACATGAACCGCATCTTCCCAGGCCACCCGGACGGCACGCCCGAGGAGCAGCAAGCGCACGTCATCTTCCAGACGGCCTCCAAAGCCGATGTGGTCGTCGACCTGCACGAGGCGCTGGACGATTGGCGCGACGGCCGGGCTGGCCGCCTGTGCATGTTCCAGCCCACCCCGCGCACCCTGGCCTTCCTGCACCGCATGCAGGACTACCTCGACCAGCACGACTTCCGCCTGGTGCCGTTCCGCTACCCGGGCACGCTGGTGCAGGAGGTAGCCAAAGCGGGAGACACCGTGGGGCTGCTCTTCGAGGTTCCCCTCACGCTCGACTTCGAGGCCCGCACCCGGCTCGCCACCGGATTGACCCGGGCCGCCCTGGACGTGGCTTTCCAGCCCCATCGTGAGCCCTGACCGACTGCTGCTGGGCTCGGCGCTGCTGGCCGTCCTGTCCGCCCTGGTCAGCCTGGTCTTCCTGCTTCGAGCCCGCGCCCGCGCCCGGCGCTGGGAGGCGGTGCTGCAGGCCGTGGCCAGCGGCGAGTCCATCTCGGATGCAGCCGTGCGCGCCCTGGCCGTGCTGGGCGCCACGCTGGGAGTGGAAGCCCTTTACCTCTTCCAGCGCCCCGATCTGAAGTTGCTGGCCCGCTGGGACAGCCTGGGCGAGCGCGAGGCCCAGGCCCGCTCGCGCGAGGGCGAGGCGGTCGGCTCCGAGCTGGTGTTGAGCTGGCTGGGAGAGACCACCAGGGCCCGTCAGCAGGCCTTCCGTCACCAGCTCCAGCCCCTGGTTCCCCTGCTGCGGGCCCTGTCGGCCGGCGGGCAGGAAGACCCCCAGCAGGGCTTCGTGGCTCTGGCCCGGGTGGCGGGGGGAGTGGCCCACGAGCTGAACTCGCCCCTGGCCGCCATTCTGACCGAGGCCTCCCGACTCAAAAAGACCTCTCCCGACCCGCGCCGGGCCGAGACCATCGTGCAGGCGGTGGAGCGCTGCCGCACGGTGGTGGACAAGCTCTTGCTCTACGCCCGCCGCCCTTACGACATGGTCGAGCAGAACGCCAGCTTCTCCCAACTCGTGCGCCTGCCGGTGGACCTCAACGCCATGGCCTCCGAGACGGCTCAGCGGCTGGAAGTGGACGGCCTGGCCGTGACCACCGAACTGGGCAGCGTGCAGCGTCGCTTTGCGGGCGACTCGCGCCAGCTCAGCGACCGGCTTGTCGACCTTTTGTGCGGCCAGGAGAGCCTCCACCTTCTCACCCGGGAAGAGCCCGACCGGCTGGTGCTGGAGGTGCGCTCGCGGGGCGAGCTGACGGGCGCCCCGTTGGAGGGCCTGGAGCAGGTTGCCCGTGACCACGGCGGAGCGCTCGAGACCGAGAACGGCCGCCTGCTCTTGCGGCTGCCCGCCCTGTCGTGATCCTGGGCGAGCGCTACCAGGTGGTGCAGGTCCTGGCCCGGGGGGCCACCAGCACCGTCTACCTGTGTGACGACCTGCGCCTGAGCGGGGCCCGCTGGGCCGTCAAGCTGGCCGACCCCACCGGCCTGGGCCCGGGCGCCTCGGCTCGAGGGCTGTTCGACAAGGAGGCCGAGCTGCTGGCCCGCCTCTCGCATCCGCTGCTGCCTCGGCTGGTGGACCGCTTCACCCACGAGGGCCAGCCGGCCCTCGTGCTGGAGCTGGTTCCCGGCCCGACCCTGGCCCAACGAGGGCTGCTGAGCCAGGCCGAGACCGTGCGGGTGGGCCGCGAGCTGGCCGACCTGCTCTCCGAATTGCACCGCCAGGACATCCTGCTGGTCGACCTCAGCCCCTCCAACGTCCTGCTCGCTCCCGACGGCCGGCCCCGGCTGGTGGATCTGGGCCTGGCCCGCTCCGGGCCCGGTCCGGCGGCCGGGGGCACTCCCGGATTCACGGCTCCGGAGGCGCACCATACCACCGCCTCCGACGTCTACGCCCTGGGAGCCCTGCTCAAGGCCAGCCTGGGTCGTCGCGGCACCCCCAGCCTGCGTGCCCTGCTCGAGCGGTGCCTGGACAGCGATCCCGCCCGGCGACCCTCTCTGAGGGAGCTGCGCCAGGCTCTGCAGGTTGATTCAGCGGCGGTCAGCACCGAGAGCGTGCCTCGCGCCGCCGTCCTGGTGGCTGCCCTGCTGCTGCTCGCCTCGCTGTCCAGCCTGACGGCCGGCCTGCTGGCCTCGCGCCCGCCCCCCGAGCGGCTGGCGGTGCAGGCCTGGGCGGCCCTGCTGGCGGGCGAGCGGACCCGGGCGGGGGTGCTGGCGGCCCGGATCCTCGAGCAAGATCCCTCCGATCCTGAAGGCCACATCCTGGCTCGCAACGCCACTCTCGCCCCCAGCGCCCTGGTTCTCCCACTGATCGTGCCCGTCACCGGCCCCGAGTGGCGCGAGGGGCGCGCCTTCCTGCAGGGTGCCGCCCTGGCCCAGCAGACCAGCCCCCTGCCTGTTTTCCTGCGGGTCTGCGACGACGGCGGCCAGGTGGATCGGGCCATGAGCTGGGTGGAGGAGCTGAGCCGCGACGAGAGGGTCTTTTGCGTGCTCGGCCCCACCAGCTCCGAGCGCAGCCTGGCCGTGGATCTGGTGGCCGCGCGCCTGGAGCTGCCCGTGCTCTCGCTGGGAGCCAGCCACCCCCGGGCCTGGGACAACGCAGGCTGGCTCTTCACCGTGGGGGTGCCCTACGAGTCGCGGGTGGCTCCGCTGGCCCGCGAGTTCAGCTCGCGCGGCTTTCGGCGCCCCTGGCTGCTGTATGATCCGCAGCAGGTGATGGCCCGCGATCTGGCCTTCGCCATCAAGAGCCAGCTCGGGCCGGTGCGTGAGCAGGTCTACGCCACCGCCTCGCAAGACTTTGGCAAGCTGATCCAGGACCTGACGAAGGACCGGGCCGACGCCGTCTTCTTCGTGGCCGCCCCGGGCAGCTATCTGGGCGAGTTCGCCGTCCAGCTGCGGGCCGCCGGCAGCCAGGCCGCGCTCTACTCCAACGTCTCCGGCTATACCGAGGGCCTTCGCAAAGCCGGCGGCCCCGCCCTGGAGGGCCTGCGCCTCAGCGAGACCTTCTTCCCCGGCTCGGATCGGCCCGAGGTGAAGGCCTTCGTACAGGGCTTTCGGAACCTCTTTCCGGGGGTGGAGCCAGGCCGTTCCTCGGCTCAGGCCTACGATGCCGTGCGCCTGGCGGTCAGCGGCCCCCTCGCGCGCGAGTCGGTGCGCCAGCACCTGAGTGAGCTGGGGGCCACCCTGCCGGCCTATCCGGGGGTTTCCGCCCCGCTCTCCACCGGGCGAATCCCGAAGGAGCTGCCGGTCTACCTGCTGGAGGTTCGCTCGGGCCACGAGGAGCTGCTCCGGGAGCAACCCTGAGAGCTTTCAGTCGGCTTTGAGCCCTGGCGTGTAGAGTGGCTCCGTGCGCATTCCCATCCAGGCCGACCTGTATCTGCCCCAGGACGATGGCTACCGGCGCCACCGCCAGGTGCCGTTCAGCTCCCTGGACGGGGCCGTCAGCGACAACCCGGAGCGCGGCCCTTACCTGTTCGAGGATCAGACCCTGATCGCCACCCGTCCCGATGGCAGCGAGCGCTTCACCGTGAACCTGCCGGAGAAAGCTCGCCAGGTGGTCGAGCTGGGCTCGGACCGGCTGGTGGTCCAGGCCGGCCAGCAGCTCCTCAGCCTGGATGCCGAGACCGGCCATCCCACCGGGCAGTGGACCAGCCCCTACTTCTTGCCCGATCTCTACCGCAGTCCCGATCCCGGCCAGGTGGCCGTCCGTCAGCAGAGCGGAATGGCCGTCCTGGACCGCGACCTCAACCCGGTCGCCGACCTGAAGTTCAAGGGCTTCTATAACTACGCCCGGCCGCTGCGCAAGGGGGGCTGGCTGGTGGGCAGCGGGGACCAGCTGAAAGTGCTGTCTGGTAAAGGCCGGATGCGCGTCTTCAGCCGGGAGGCAATCGGCTCCAGCGCCCAGGAGGGCCCCGATGGTCGGGTCTGGTTCCTGGAGACCCGCGAGGGCAAACGCTGTCTGGTGCGCTGCGACCCGACCTCGGCGGCCAGGGCCGAGCGGATTCCCCTGGCCAGCTGGGGGCAAGCCCTGTTCCCACTGGCTGACGGCCGGTTCGTGACCGCAGGCCGGTCCGGTCGCATCCACCTGCACGCCCCGGACGGGAAGGAGCTGAGCAGCCTCAATCTGGACCAGCTCGATTCGGTCACCGTCTCGGGCGACCAGCTTCTGGCCGTGACGAGCCGGCATCGCGTCATGTGTGCTCGGCTGAGCGAGCCCCTGCAGGCCGAGGAGCTCGGCCAGCATCAAGAGCCCGTGTTTGCCTGTCTGGGTCAGGATGGCCAGCCGGTCCTCTTCTCCGAGTCCAGGCCGCCCGAAGGCGAAGCCCCGCTCGCGGGCCAGTCCTGGCGCGAGCGCTGGGGCCAGGCCAGCTGGAGCACTCCGGAGCAGGTGCTGGAGCTGACCCGCCGGTGGGGTCTTCTGCCCGCCGGCGAGGCGGCCGGCATTCCCGGCCGCACCGATGCCACCTGGATCTCCCCCCCGCTGGAGGGCCAGCCCTCCAGCGCCGAGTTGCAGCCCGTCCAGGTCGCGCCTTCCGAGGACTGGCTCTTCTCGGAGTCCACCGCGGGGATCATGCAGCTCGACTTTGCGCCCGAATCGCAGGTGCCCCTCGAGCTGCCCCTGCCCGGTGGACAGGGGACGGCCACTCTCCGCCCCAACCACGCGGTGCTGAACCTGCTGGGCAAGAAGTGGGAGGGACCCTACCTGCCGGGAAAGCTGGAGACCGCCGTCCCGCTCACCGTCCAGGGCGAGGCCGCCCTGCTGACCGCCTCTCGGGGCACGGTGCACCTGGTGGGACCGGGTGACAACCACTTCTTCCCGCTGGGAACCCCTGTCCAGAACGTCAGCATTTTTCCCGACCGGGTCGTGGTGCACGGGACCGATGGCCGGTTGCTGGTCTTGCATACCGACGCGACCCGGGGTCCGGACGAGCTCAGCGCAAGCCTCCCCGACATCGATTCCGGCGCCGGGGGCCTGTCTGAGGGCAACCAGGCCATTCGGGTCGGGGGGGCTGTCTTGCGCAAGAACCTCCGGGAGGAACCTCCCGCCAATCCCTGAAGCCTGGATGCGTGGCCCGACGTATCCTGCTGGTGGAAGATGATGACCTGCTGCGCGGCAGCCTGAGCCTGCTGCTCGAGGAGGAGGGCTACCAGGTCACGGCCGCCGAGTCGGCCGCCCGGGCCCTGGAGGCGGCCAGCGACTGCGCCTTCGACCTGGTCATCACCGACGTTCGCATGCCCGGCATGAGCGGCATCTCCATGCTGCGCCAGATGCGCCAGACCGCCCCCGAGACCCGGGCCGTGGTGATCACCGGCTTTGCCGACTTCGAGACCCCGGTGGAGGCCTTCCGCCTGCAGGTGGACGACTTCCTCACCAAGCCCTTCGACGAGGAAACCTTCTTGAAGGCGGTGGGGCGCGCCCTGGAGTGGCTCGACCGCCAGGCCTGGTGGCGAGCGAGCCAGGAGCGCAGCTACCGCGACAGCCTGGCCCTGTGGGAGTGGAGCTTGCTCTCCCTGGCCCCCGACCGCGAGGCGGCCCTGCGCCGCCGCGAG
The DNA here is from genome assembly GCA_964637145.1 of uncultured Burkholderiales bacterium. Lineage (GTDB taxonomy): Bacteria > Vulcanimicrobiota > Xenobia > Xenobiales > QWHO01 > QWHO01. Next base: position 4,170 of record CAZWUN010000033.1, on the reverse strand, counting down.
CTGGCTCGCCGGGTGGGCAGCCTGTCCAGCCTGCAGGGCGAGGAGCTGGAGGCGCTCTCCTGGGCCGCCCTGCTCACGGCCGTGGCCGGTGGAGCCACCCTGCGCGAGGGGCTTGAGCGCTGCCAGGAGCTGCTCTCTCAGGACCCGGCCGATCGTCAGGGATGGGAGCATCGCTCTACCCTGAAACTGGCCGAGCGAGCCCTGCAGCTTTCGGAGGCCGAGCCGATTCTGGCGGCCGTGGCCCGCTACGACGCCCTGGCCCATCCGGCCGACGCCTCCCTGGGGCTGTCGCGTCACGAGTGCCTCCAGATGTTGGAGGCGCCCCCCGAGCTGCGCGAGCGCCTCGAGCAGGCCCTCAGCGGGGGGGCCGTGGAGAGTCCGCCCGAGGAGCGTCCCAGCGGGGCCGCGGGGCTGGCTCTCACCTATCTGGCCGCCGGCGAGCCGGAACTGGCCCGCCAGACGCTGGAAGCGCTCCCAAGCCTGTCCGGCCCCGCCCGGCTCTGTCTGGGCACGGCTTTGCTGGCCTGCGGCGATGCCGCGGGAGCCATCGAGCAGGGCCGTCTGGCTCTGGAGGGGGTCGGCTCGCGGCTGGTCCGGGCCGACACCCTGGCCCTGCTGGGCACGGCCCGGCTGGCGGCCGGGGAGGCCGCTGCCGGCGAGGCCGACCTCTCGGAGGCCGCCCGCCTCTACGAGGGGGCCGCCCGCGGAGCCGTGCGGGTGCGCCTGCTGCGAGCCTGGGGCTACCAGCTGGCCCGCTCCAAGCAAGCCTCCACCGCGGTGGAAGAGCTGTTGGACAAAGCCGAGGGGCTGGAGTGGGCTCTTTTTCGCGAACGCTGGCTCACCCAGCGCGTGCTGGGAGCGTCCGGCTCGCATCGGGCTGCCGAGATGCTGGCCCGACTGCGCCTGGGGCCGCCGGCCGAGGCTCCGGCCTCCCTGGAGGTGGAGGGACTGGGCCCGCTGCGCATCCGCTACCAGGGCCGCGAGGTCAAAGAGCAGGATTGGAAGACCTCCAAGAGCCGGGCCCTATTCCTGGTGCTGCTGCTGCATGGCGGAACCGAGGTGCCGGACGAGCGCCTGACCGACCTCTTCTGGTCCGAATTGGAGGGGGATCGCGCCCAGGCCAACCTGTACTCGGCCCTGACCTACATCCGCCGGGCCCTGGGCGAAGGGGACCTGGTGCAACACCGGCGCGGGCGCTGCCGCTTCAACACCGATCTGTCCCACCGGGTTGACTTCCTCGACTTCGAGCGCGAGGTCAAGGCCGGCCGGCTGCAACAGGCGCTGGACCTGTACCGGGGCGACCTCCTGGAGAACCTCCAGGAAGACTGGATCCGCCCCTACCGCCGGCGTCTGCGCGAGCTGGCCGTGCGGGCCCTGGAGGGCCTGCTGGTCGAGGCCGCGGGCAGGGACGACCGCCTGCTCTCGCTGGCCGAGCAGCTGCTCTCGGTGGACCGTTGCCACCAGGGGGCCTATCAGGAGCTGATGCGCCTCTGGGCCCGGGCCGGCCAGCCCGAGCGGGTGGCCCGCCTCTACTGGGCCTGCCAGGAGGCTCTGGCCGAGGAGCTGCAGCTGGCTCCCAGCGCCGAGACCACCCGGCTGTTCCAGGAGCTGACCGCCCAGTCAAGGATTTCCCAAGGATCCTCTAAGTAGGCTCCAAGTCAGACAGCTTACTCTGGCCTTCATGACCAGAGAGGAGTGGATGATGGAGGAGTTGAGGATCGTGAATGGTGGCCTGGTCGAGTCCACGTCCGACCTGCGTTTCCTGGCCGAGCGCACCCGCGAGGTGCTGGCCAGCGAGGCCGTGCTCGAGCGCCGCAAAGCCCGCCTCCAGGCCCGCCTCAAGCGCGCCTCGCGCTGGCTCGACCAGCTGAGAATGGCCGCCCTCCTGGCCCTGGCCGCCGGCGTGGCGGGCCTGTGGCCGGTCACCCTCTGGGTCATCTCGGGCTGCTCGGCGGCCGCGCTGGGGATCTCCCTGTGGCGCCAGAGCTGGGAGGAGGCCCTGGAGCGGGTCCAGCGGCGGGTGGATCTCTGCCGCGTCGAGCTGTGGCACCTCAAGTGCCGGGAGATCTACGTTCCCTTGCCCTCGCGGCGCTGATCTGACCGAGCCGAGGTTCGGTCCCGAGGACGTGGACCGCGCCTTCCAGGCTGGAAGCTTCGCCTGGCGATTCCAGGCCGCACTTGAACAGGGTAGCTGGCCTGGAAGGCGAATCGGCAACCTCTCAGGAGGAGTAGATGCGTGCGTAGACTGACAGGTTTCTTGATTGTATTGGTATTCCTTGTGGCCGGGTGTGGCTCGGACTCGTTCACGTTCCAGCAGGCCCCCGTGCCCGCACCTCCTCCCGATCCCGTTGCGACGGGAGACATCCTGGTTCGCTTCGACCTGCAACCGCGCCTCGTGCTCAACACGATCACCGGATTCCGGTTCATCGTCTTTGACGCTGAGGGCAACAGCGTGTTCGTTCGGGAGACCGGCCGGGAGGCCGAGGTGCGTCTTTCGCCGGTGCCAGTCACGGGGGTGAAGCTGCGGATCGAGCTGTTGCGCAACGGCGTGGTAGTCGGCCTGTTCGAAACCGCGGTGGTGGTGACCGAAGGCCAGACGACCACCGTGGCCAACATCGATTACAGCGACGTCGTGGCCCCCGCATTGCTCGCGATCCAGCCTGGCAGCGCAGTGCTGTCGGTGGGTCAGGCGGCCAGCTTCGTGGTCATCTCCCGGCCTGACGATCCTCAGCCCGAGGACGTTACGAGCCAGGCCACCTGGAGCTCATCGAACCCGGCCGCCCTGCGTGTGGATGGGCCGGGACAGGTGACCGCCCTGAGCGCGGGGGTGGTGACCCTGACGGCCACGTTCAATCAAGAGACAGCGACGGCCCAGGTCACCGTGACCAACGCCACCATCACCGAGCTTCGTTTTCTCAGCACCACCGGGCGCGTGGTGGGCCAGCTGCAGCTTGCGCTCCAGGCTGTCTTCAGTGATGGAACCGTGGCGGACGTCACCCAACAGGCCTCCTGGAGCATCGACAACCCGGGCGTGGCCACCGTGAGCAATACCGTCCCCTCTCGGGGAGTGGTCCTGACGGTGTCTCTGGGCACGGCCGTGGTGACGGCGCGGTTGGGCTCGCTCTCGGCCACCCAGAGCATCCAGACGGTGGCCGGGGCCCGGCTTCTTTCCCGGAACGCCACCAACGACGGTCCTGCGGATTCTGATGCGACCACCGGCAATGGGCTGGGGTTCTTCCTCGGTCGCGATGTCTCGGCCGATGGACGTTTCGTGATCGTCATCAGCGAGGCCACCAACCTGGGCGGCCCCGCGCCCGGCGGCTTCCAGCAAGTGTACCTGCGCGACCGCCAGACCAATTCGTACATTCTGGTGAGCGTCAATCCGGCCGGAACCCTGGCCGGAAACGGCGACTGTTCCAACGCGGTCATCTCGGCCGATGGCCGGTTCGTCTTCTTCGCCAGCACTGCCACGAACCTGACGGCGGATGCCATCACAGGCGAACAGGTCTTCCGCAGGGATCTCTTGACCAACACGACAACCCTGGTCAGTCTCAACGCGGACCCCGTTCCAGTCGCGGCCGACAGCGACTCGTTCGGCGTGATCGCCAGCAGCAACGGCTCGATCATTGCCTTTGTCAGCGATTCGACCAACTTGCCGGTGACCGGCGCCAATCCGTTAGGTGATGACCAGCTTCTAGTGCGCGACCTGACTACCGGCACGGTCACGCTGGCCAACCTGGACGCCAGCAACACTCCTCAGCCACTCTTCCAATCGTATGCGCTGTCCGGGGACGGCCGGTTCATCGCCTTCGACCTGGAGATCTTCGGCACTCCGCCAGACCCCGACCGGGTGGTGATCCTGGTGCGCAATGTCCTGGCCGGAACCTCAGTCGAAGCCTCCACGCAGGAGAACGGAACCCCCTTGAGCCTGTCCCTGTTCCCTCTGCTCAATGAGGACGGCTCGGAGATCGTGTTCTTCACTGCCGGCGAGAGCGGACTCCAGGGGGGCAGCTATGCCAAACGGCTGGACACCGGGAGCCTGACGTTCCTCCATTCCGGCATCACCCTCCAGGCTTCCGACGACGGGCGATTCCTCGTGTCGCTGGCGGGAGGGCTGTTTTTCCTGGGCGTAGGTGCGCCCGAGGTGTTTGATCGACAGACCGGGCTCCG
>CAZWUN010000032.1:0-26207 GCA_964637145.1 uncultured Burkholderiales bacterium | reverse complement strand
GCTCGATGTCCTCGGTGATCTTCTTGATGGAGCGATGGGTCCAGCGCAGCACCTCCGGGTCGACCTCGGGCTCGGCTTTGAAGCTGTGTCCGCCAAGCAGGTTCCAGACCCGCTTCAGCCAGCGCGACACGCCTTCGATGCCCGAGTCCCCCCACTCGGCGTCCACTTCGGGGGGGCCGATGAAGAGCTCGTAGGCGCGCAGGGCGTCGGTGCCGTAGCGGTTGACCAGCTCGTCGGGGGCGACCACGTTCCCTTTGGACTTGCTCATCTTTTCAACGCGACCCGAGCTGCCTTTGCGACAGATCATGCCCTGGTTGAAGAGGCGCTTGAAGGGCTCGCGAAAATCAACGTAGCCCAGATCGTAGAGAACTTTGGTGTAAAAGCGCGAGTAGAGCAGGTGCAGGACGGCGTGCTCGATGCCACCCACGTACATGTCCACCGGCAGCCACTGCTTCATCTCTTCTTGAGTCCAGGGCACCTCGTCGTTGTGCGGCGAGACGTAACGCAGGTAGTACCAGCTCGAGCAGATCCACTGGCTGAGCGTGTCGGTGTCGCGCCGGGCCGCGCCCTTGCAGCTCGGGCAGGTGGTGTTGACCCACTCTTCCACCGTGGCCAGGGGGGACTCGCCCGTGCCCGATGGTTGGTAGCTTTCTACATGGGGCAGCTTGACCGGCAGCTCGCTCTCGGGCACCGGTACTGGCCCGCACTTCTGGCAGTGAATCATGGGGATGGGGGCGCCCCAGTAGCGCTGGCGAGAAATCAGCCAGTCGCGCAGGCGGTAGTTGATCTTCTTGACCCCCAGACCCTTCTGCTCCAGGTCTTCGGTGATCTTGACCTTGCCCTCGTCCGAGCTCATCTGGTCGTAGGGCCCCGAGTTGAGCATCCGGCCCACTCCCGTGAAGGCTTCCTCGGGATTCCAATCTGGCGGGGTCTCGATGACTTGCACGATGGGCAGAGCGAACTTCTGAGCGAACTCGAAATCGCGGGTATCATGGGCCGGAACGGCCATGATGGCACCGGTGCCGTAGCTGAGGAGCACGTAGTCGGAGATCCAGATGGGGATCTGCTGGTTGTTGACCGGATTGACGGCGTAGCCACCGGTGAAGACGCCCGTCTTCTCTTTGTGCTCCTGGCGCTCCACCTCGCTGCGCGAGCGGGTCTGCTGGACGTACTCCTCCACCTTCTGGCGCTGCTCGGGGATGGTGATCTTCTCCACCAGCTCGTGCTCGGGAGCCATGACCATATAAGTGGCGCCGTAGAGTGTGTCGGGGCGGGTGGTAAAGATGCGCAGCTTTTGACCCGTGCCGACGATCTCGAAATCGACCTCGGCGCCTTCGCTCCGTCCGATCCAGTCCGACTGCATCTTCTTGACCTTCTCGGGCCAGTCGAGCTCGGCCAGATCGTCGATCAGCCGCTGCGAGTAGTCGGTGATCTTGTAGAACCACTGGGGCAGGTACTTCTTGGTGACTTCAGCGCCACAGCGCTCGCAGGCGCCGTCCACCACCTCTTCGTCGGCCAGTCCGGTTCGGCAGGAAGGGCACCAGTTGATGGAGGCGGGCTTGCGGTAAGCCAGGCCACGTTCGTAGAACTTGAGAAAAGTCCACTGGGTCCACTTGTAGTAATCGGGCGAGGAGGAGTTGATCTCGCGATCCCAGTCGTACATGGCGCCGATTTCCTGCAGCTGGCGCTTCATGTTGGCGCAGGAGCGCCGGGTGTACTTCTCGGGATGGTCGCCATGCTTGATGGCCGCGTTCTCGGCCGGCAGGCCGAAAGCATCCCAGCCCATGGGGTGCAACACGCTGAAGCCCTTGAGCGCCATGTAGCGGCTCCACACGTCCGAGAGCACATAGCCGCGCCAGTGGCCCACGTGCAGACCTTCGCCAGAAGGGTAGGGAAACATGTCCAGGCAGTAGTAGTTGGGTTTGCCCGGACGAGGCCTGGCCTTATGCAGCTCGTGCTGGTGCCAATAAGCCTTCCAGCGTTCTTCGATGGCTTTGAGGTTGTACTCGGTGGTGGTGGTGCTCACGGGAGAATTCCTTACTCGGTGTCAGATTGGGCTGCTATTTCCGTGGCCCGGGCCGGGAAATCCTTCAGGGCAGGGCTCAGGCCAACTGAACCGGTCTTGCCTCGCTGAGCATTGCGCGGATGGGGTCGTAGTCGGCGTCCGTGACGGCCGCAAAACGCGCTATCGGGAGGTTCTCCAGTTTCAACTCTAGCAAGGCGTGGCGAAGCAAAGCTCTCAGGTTGGGCTGGAGGGTCAGGCTGGCCACTGCCGGCTGGATGGGGCTCGGGCCCAGCCGCTCCAGCACGCGAATCTGGCTCAGCAACTCAGGACGAGCCTCGAGTTCGGTATCCAGAACCGTGCTGTCCAGGGCGGAAGCATCCATCCGCCCGGTCAGAATCCAGTCCAGCGAGGTCAGATGAGCGCCTGATTCCTGGCTGGATCCGAAGAACCGGTCCTGCCAGCCGCGCCGGGCCAGGTGGGCCCGGACCACATTGTATCCCGAGTGCGATTCAGATTCGTTGTAGGTCCAGCGAGCTCCCCGCAGGTCGGCCAGGGTCTGAAAAGGGCTGTCCGAGCGCACCACCACGTCCGAGAAGTAGACGGGCCTGTCCTGGTAGCGCGCACCTTTCATCACCGGAGCAGCCAGCAGCTCGAGACGGTCGGCTTTCTCCACGTAAGGCAGGCCGCACAGAAAGCCGAGGTGCGCTTCCCCCGCCAGCAGACGGCGCTGGCGCTGTCGCCAGGGAACCCGCTCCTCGAGGTGGACCGGCATCCCGAGTCGGTCGGCCAGCCTGCGGGTGACCTCGCGATAGGCGGGCGCGTGATTCTCGGAGAGCATGGAGACAGCCTTGAGCATCCCAGGAGTATTCTGGGAATCTGCCTGAGAGCCTGTGCTATCCGAGGAGGAGCCAGCCGGAGCCGAGGGCCAACAGCGAGCTCAGGGCCATCCACCACCAGCGGTTAACAAGACACTTCTGCTCTGGAGCCGGCAGAGTCGGCTCCCACCCGACCAGCGGGCCGGGCTCAGGCAGAGTAGTGGGACGAAGGCTCTGGGCCAGCTCCTCCAGGTCGGGCTCGGCCAGGTCGAACTCCCAGCTGTCCCATTCGACGCTGCGCGGCGGCGCCTTAAAGGCGGTGAGCTCGTCAAAGTTCTGAACCAGCGACTGCAGTTCGTTGCGCAGTTGAGCGAAGGCCACCGGGCCAACCAGACGCACGCCCGAAGCGGCTCCCAGCGCAGCCTGCTCGGCAGCTCGAGCGGGCGTCAGCCCGAGATGCTCGGCTGAATCGCGGCTGGCCAGAACTGAGGCTTTCCCGGCCTGCACGATGTTGCCCCAGCGCCGAGCCACGTGCATGACCAGGGCCTCGCTGATCAGGCGGACTCGCTCCTGATCACCCTGCAACTCCTGGGCCAGTTGCAGGAAGACCTCCCGAGTCGCCCCCGCCACCGCTTGAGGTGGCAGCCCGGCCAGCCGGGGCTCCAGCGCTCGGGCGACCAGGGATTCAAGTTGGGGGTCGATGGCCTGGATCATTGCCGGAAGGAACCTTTCCAAGTCTCGCTTGAAGAATATTCAACTGCCTCCGGCAAGACTCCTTCCGAACCGAGGGGGTTCTATCAATGCAACGAAGTTCAGACCCGCAGATACATCTCAAAGCTCTGACAGGTTCCATCGGCCTGAGCCACGACGAGACTCCCGTCCGCTCCGATGGTGGCCTCCAGAGCGGCTCCCCGGGTCACCTCGCCGCGCTTGTTGGCGGACATCTCGTGGGCCACCGGGGCCTCGCCCTTGCGCAGCTGCGTCTCCTGCCAGCTGCTGTCGTCCTGCACCACCACGGGAACGGCGCCGACCATGCCCGGAGGTCCGGAGACCACCACGGTCTCGCGCTCGCCGCGCAGATTGCTCAAATAACGGCTGTTGCCCTCACTGTCGAGCTCCTGTCGGGCGGTGCGCTGATAGCTCTCGCGATAGGCCAGCGCTCCTTGCTGGGCAGGGATCTCCTGGCTGGTCTCCGGAGTCGAGACCGAAACGGTCTGCTCTCGCGGATCGAGCACAGTCTCGAGGCCCGTCTGCGGGTCTCTGGTGACCACCGTGCGATGAAAGCCTTCCCAACCGCGATGGGCCTCGAGCCGGGTTCCCTGGCTGTCGGTGGCGACCACTTCCTTGCCCAGGATTCCCCACAGGATTGGCTTGAGCTCCACGCGAGCGGCCACCCCGGGCGCGGCGCTGGGAATCTCGTAGACATCGGTCTGTCCATCGCTATGAACGACGCCGTTCTTCCAGGTCTGGGTGGCGGCCGAGCTCGGGGCCAGGCTGGGGCGGAACGCGAGGCTGGCAGTCTGCATGAGAAATCCCTCCGGCGATTGGTTTCCTCAACAGTCTACGTCCTGCCGGCGTAACTTGTGCAAACTAGCTGTAAACCAGGTGTGAACGTACCGCTCAGGCCGGCCGGGCTTCCAGGATCGAGTAGAAGCCGTGCGTGGGGATGACCCGCTCGAGTTTCAAGCCCGCCGACCCCAGGAGCCTGTCATACTGCTCAGCGGTCCGCTCCCGGCCGCCGGTCATGACCAGCATGTTCAGATCCATCAGGTCAGCCATCCCGGGCTCGGCCGTCAGCAGCATTTCCAGCACCAGCAACTTTCCGCTCTTGTCCATGGCCTGGCGGATGCACTTGAGGATGGTCGCGTACTGCTCGTCGTTCCAGTCGTGCAGGATGTGCTTGAGGAGATAGAGATCACCGGAAGGAACCGACTTGAAGAAGTCGCCACTGACCTTGTCGGTGCGCTCGAGAATGCCGTGTCGACGCAACTCCTCGTCGGCCTGGGCCAGCACGTGAGGCAGGTCGAAGAGTACGCCCCGGGCGTGGGGAGCCCCCTTCAGGGCCGCTGCCAGCAGAATGCCGTGATTGCCTCCCACGTCCACAATGGTCTGGCAGCCCGAGAAGTCGTAGAACTGCGCCAATTGCTCGGCCCAGGCCGAGGACATCGAAGCCATGGCCCGGTTGAAGTTGCTGCCCTCTTCGGGATGATGCTTGTAGTAGTCGAAGATCTCCTCGGCCTGAACGCCCGGCAACACGCCCGTCTTGCCCGTTCGAACGCAGTGAGGAAGCTGTCCCCAGCTGTTCCAGTGGCCCGGGTCGGTCATCATGATGGCCATCCCGGCCAGCGAACCGGGTGTGCCGGAGGTGAGCAGGCGGCCCAGCTCGGTGAGTTCGAACCGCTCGCCATCCCTGGTGGATACCGCTTCCAGGGCAGTGCAGCCGCGCAGCAAACGGCGCAGGGCCTCAGGGTCGAGCTTGAGCTGCAGGGCCAGATCGTCGACCTGGGCGGGCAACCCATCGAGCACGCCCAGGCGGGCGGCGGTGGAGAGGGTCTGGCTGGCCCAGTAACCGGTCAGCATTTGCATCAACTTGACTTCTGGAGGATGGGTGGTGGTGCTCATAGGCCCCAGGTTTAGCCGAGCTCAGCGCGGGCTCCTCTTGCGCGCCGATTTGCGGAACAAGAAGACGTATTCGTGCTTGAAGACATAGAAGCCGCCTGCCAGCGCCCGGTAGCGCCACAACTCCTTCTGGTGTCTCTTGCCGGCTGTGTCCTCGAAGTTCTTGACGACGATGCTCTTGAGCGAGAAACCCAGATTGCAGATCTCCTGCATGCTCTGGAAGCCCAGTGGGATCCACTCGCCCTCGGCATACTTGTCCCCGATGACCAGCACCAGATAGCGCCCCGCGTCCAGCACCCGCGACACGTTGGAAACGACCGCGCGAAGCCGCTGCAAGAAGTTGGTCACATCGGTGGCCCGAGACAGATCGTCGGGATTTTCGGAGAACTGGATGATGTCGAAGTAGGGCGGATGCAGGACGGCCAGTTGCACTGAACTGGCGCCCACCGCTTTCAATTCTTGAGCCAGATCGACCCGGCTCGAGTCGCCCTGGACGATGACCTGAGAAACATTGTGAGGATTCGGCTCGGACTCGATCAATCCACGGGCGTGCTCGACCATGTCGGCCCGGAGCTCGACCCCCAGCGTGTGTCGCCCCAATCGCTGGGCCTCGATGGGAGTAGTGCCCGAGCCGCAAAAGGGGTCCAGCACCCACTCGCCAGCCCGGGTATAACGCTGGATCATCTGCTGGGGAATCTGGGGCACGAAGTTCCCCCAGTAATCGGCCTTGTGCACCCCGGTCCCGTCTCGGCGGGGGATGATCCAGAGGCTGTCGGTCTGGATCTCGGTGTACTCCTTCCAGCGATTCAGGTTGAGATCGCTGACCTCGGGCGTGCGCACCACCGTCAGCCCTTTGATCAAGCGATCGACATAGTAATGAGCCCGCTCCAGAGTTTGGGAGGCCTGAATCTGCTTGAGCTCGCTCACCAGAAATCGGTCGTCTTGCACCTGGCGCGCCAGCTGCTCGACAGCTTGCTGGACTCCGGCCATGGCCGTTGTGCCGCGCACCTCGCGCAGGCGCGCCACCAGCTCGGAGGGGTCGTGTCGGTTATGAGATTGAGGCTCCAACATCGAACAGTTGAGAAGAATTCCATGAGGATCCTTCGAACTCCTGTTCGAGGGAGAAGTTTTCGACTGCTCCTGTCGTCGCTGAAATTATAGGACGTTGACCTCAAACTTGGCCAGGTCGAAGTTCAGGAACGGGAACTCGGGGGGGAGGTCGGGTTGTATGATGAAATCATTGAGGGGATCGTCGGGGAAGAACTGGGGGATCGGGTCTTGGATACCCAGCGACTTCTCCAGGGTCATCGTCTGAAGAGCGTTGCCATTGATGTCCGGACCCTGGCCCGGAGTGTCGAGCACGCGACCGATGAAGGAGCCCTGGAAGTTATCGGTGGTGAGTACATGGGCCGTGAAGCGATTGGCTGAGATGAACTGGTTGAGGAGATTGTTGGGGTCGTTGGGATCCAGCACGATCTCCAGGCCTGTCCCATCGGTCGTCAGGTTCCAGGCGTTGTTCATGCTTCCGGCCAGGGTGAAGGTGAAGCCAGGGTTGGGGAGATTGGCCTGGCGGTGGTAGAAGTCGAGACTGCGACCATCGAAGCGGAGAAAATCGGTGAAGGTATCGATGTCGGTGATCTCGATCGGTTGCCCTGTGGCATTGAACAGGATAAGGTAGTACCCGACTCCAGAAGTGTCGATCCGGCCATTCGGGTTCACCCGCAGGGTGAAGCGCAGCAGCGCAGGGGTAGCGTCCGGCTGCTGGGTGGTCGGGTTGGAGGAGGAGGGTCCGCTGGCGCAACCGGTTGACAGGATTGGCGCGAGCAGGCAGGAACCGAGTGCCAGGCCCAGGGCCGCGCGGGATGTCCATGAGCGAAAGTAAGAAAACCAGGTCATCAAAAGCCTCAGAAACCAGGAAACGGTTGGGGTTGCCCTTTGGGGCCGCCTGCCTTCTTGCCCTTCTCTCGGCATTCCTGCTGTATCTTGCCTTCCCGCATCCCCACATCTCAAGCTGCGTCTGGGTGGCCGCCCTCCCGTTCTATCTCGCCTGCCGCTCTCAAGGTCCGGTCCGGGGCGCTGTGCTCGGGCTTCTGTTTGGCTGCGCCTTCCAGTATTCTTTGTTATCCTGGGCCACCGTTTTTGGGACCGCCGCCCAGGTCGCCCTGGTGCTTTACAAGGCCGCCGCTCCCGCCCTCCTGGGTGCTCTTCTGGGCTCCTACCGCCCTCCCACTCCTCTGCATGGCGCCCTCTTTGGCGCGGCCGCCTGGGTGGGCATGGAATACTTCCAGATCCTGGGTCCCCTGGGCATGACCTGGGGGATGCTGAGCCATACTCAGTCCCGGATCCTGCCCTGGATCCAGATCGGCGAGCTCTTTGGTCCCTGGGGGCTCTCCTTTGCCATCGCCTTCTGGAATGCGGCCCTGGCTGAATTGTTCTGGCGACGCAAGCGGGCCCTGACGACTGTGGGTGTTGCGGCTGGCTTTCTGGCTGTCATCTTCTCCTACGGAATCGTGCGCCTGCAGCATCCCTGGGGGAACGGCCATTCGCTGGTCTGGGGAGTGGTGCAGACCTCCATGCCGCAGGACCAGCGCTGGGACCCGAGCTTTCGCGAAGAGATCATGGGGCGGCTCGACCGGTTGACTCGGGAATCAGCCTCTCAGGGCGCTCGTCTGATTCTCTGGCCGGAGACCAGCGTGCCCTATCCTTTCTTTCTGGAGACCTGGCCCTTGCGCACCCGCGTGGGCGGACTGGCCCAGAGCCTGCAGAGTTTCATCTTGACCGGCTCCATCGAGCGTGGTTCCGAGCCCAACGCCACTCGCAACGTGGCCACGCTGGTCGCTCCGAACGGCGAGCTACTGGCCACCGCCGAGAAAATCCGGCTGGTGCCATTCGGCGAGTATCTACCCTTGCCTCGATTCATGCGCGACTGGCCGATCTTCGACCGCGTCATGCGCTACGTTCCCGGCACGCAGCACGTGATTTTTCCCGACCCCACATCCTTTGGTGTGCTTATCTGTTACGAGTCCATGGTTCCTCACGAGCCCCGCGAGAAGGTCGAGCGGGGTGCCGGGGTGCTGGCCGTGATCACCAACGACGCCTGGTTTGGGAAGTCGTCGGCCGCCATGCACCACTTCGAGATGGCCATCATGCGGGCGGTGGAGATGCGCCGGCCGGTCGTCCAGTGCGGCAACAACGGTATCTCGGGCTTTATCCTACCCACCGGTGAGGTGGTGGTCGAATCGGATCTCGATGAGGTGGTTCAGTTGACCCGTGAGGTCCGGCCCGAGACCTATCGAACGATCTACAGTCGCACCGGCGATCTGCTGGCTTATCTGTGCCTGGCCCTGATGCTCTGGCTCATCAGGTTGCAGTTGGGCGAGCGGACGCAATGCGTGAAGAGCTGACCCGACTGGAGGGAGTCTTCCTGAGCATGATTGCCAGGGCCCAATCTCTAGCCCAGCTCGAGCAGACCAACCGGCATATTTTCGGGCGACGCGGCCAGCTGACCCTGGCGCTGCGGTCGCTGCGCGATTGCCCGGATAGGGAACGACGGGCAATGGGGCAGCTTGGCAACCGGATCAAGGAGAGCCTGCAACACGCCATCGCTGAGAGACGCGCGGAGCTGCGACAGGGTAGCCAGGGCCAGCCACTGGAGTTCGAACAGCTTGACGTCACCCTGCCGGGCATTCGGCCCGTCAGTGGACGTCTTCATCCTCTGCGCGAGCTGGAGGCGGAAAGTGGTCACTGGCTTCGTCTGCAGGGATTCCTGCCAGCCCGGGTTGGACCCCTGCCAGATCGGCTGGGGGAATTGAACGGCCGGCGCTACGGCTCTCGACTGGTCTGCAGCCCTGAATGGGGTGGCTGGGGTCATCAGGAAGGGATGCCCACCCCTCCCGTCGATCCAGCCTGCGGGCACCTGCTGGAGGCGGTCGCCACGGGTGAGCAGTGGACCATCGGACAGCTCAAGGGCTGGCTGGAGACCTGGGGGCGGCAGTTCCTGGGCTATGTTTCCCTACGATGTGTCCCGGGCTCAGTGACCTGGGCCCGCCCTTCGCTGCACCTGCTGGGGCCCTTCCGGGGAGGCTGGCTGGCGGTAGCCAGCGCAGGCCTGCTGGAGCAAGGGGCCTGCCTGGCGATCTCTCTCGAGCGGGCCGCGGCTGTTCGCTACAATCTCGACCCGGGTGTCTTTCAATCCCTCGACTGGCGTTTCGTGGCTCAGTTCTGATGCGCGTACCATTTGTCTGGCTCAAGGAGTATGTGGAGATTTTCGAGCCCCTGAGCCAGGTTGCCGAGGAGATCAGCTCGCTGGGCTACCCGGTGGCCGGAACCGGAACTGTGGGAGCAGCCGTGCGCGGCGTGCTGGTGGGCCAGGTGAGCAGTATCGCGCCTCACCCCAAAGCCGATTTGATGAAGGTTTGCCAGATCGATCTCGGAGACGAAGGAGAGGCCCAGATCGTGACCACGGCCGCCAATGTGCGCCTGGGCCAGAAAGTCGCTGCCGCTTTGCACGGGGCGCTTCTGGCCGGGGGAGCTCGCATCAAGCGGGGGCGCTTGCGCGGGGTTCTCTCCGAAGGAATGCTGTGCTCGGCTGACGAGTTGGGGCTGTCGGCCCTGGACCTGCCCCATGAGCAGCGTCACGGTCTCATCGAGATGCCCGAGCAGAGCGAGCCGGGGACCGATGTCATGGATCTCCTGGGCCTGGACCAACAGGTGATCCTGCTGACGCCCTGGCCAGAACGTAACCCTGGTGGGTTGATCGGACTCGCGCGTGAGCTGGCAGTTCGAATGGAGCGAAGCCTCGAGAGCCCTTCTCTGGCTCCAGCCGAGGCCGGTGCTACGGGTTGGTTCGAGGAGCCCGATCCGGCTGTCGTCTGCGAAGTCGGAGTGTGCCTGTTGCAGGGCGTCAAGCTCGAGCCCTCTCCGGCCTGGATGGCTCGTCGCTTGCGAGCTGCCGGGCTGCATACCGTCATGAACGTGCTCGACATCGTGCGCTACGTCATGGTGGAGACCGGTCAGCCCTTGCACGTCTATGACCTGGACCGCCTGCGACCTCCTTTGAGTTTACGCCCCAGCAAGCCAGGCGAGTCGTTGCGGCTCGGAGACATGGTGCGCGAGCTGCCTTCGGGAACCTGGGTGGTGGGCGACGAGAGAGGCCCTGTGGCTGTAGCGGGAGTGGCTGTGGGAAGCGACTTTCAGGTGCGTCCCCGAACGCGACGGGTGCTGGTCAAAGCAGCTCGTTATCGGCCGGGCCTGGTGGAGGAGAATGGTCGACTTCTCGGGGTCGTTACCGAGTCTTCGCGGCGTTTTGAGGCCGGCCCGCGGGCCAGCCACCTGGCCCTGGCCCTGCAGCGCGCGAGCTGGTTACTTCAGCGGCTGGCCCGGGGGCGCTTCCAGGCAGTGCAGACCTGGCGCTGTGACGATCAACCAGAGTTTGAGCTCGAACCGGCTTTTCTCGAGCGCCATCTCGGGCGACTTGACCCGGGCTGGCTGGACCAGGCTCTGGTGGCGGCTGGAATCAGCTATTATCGAGTAGGCAGTCAGCTGCGAGTGAGCGTCTCGGCTCACCGTGCGCTGGAGGACCTGGTGCGTCTTCGCGGGGTGGATCGTCTCGAAGCGGTGCCTGCGACTCTGCGGGCCGCGCCAACCGATGAGCTGGATGTGCGGCGTCGACTGGCGATGATGGGATTCTCGGAAGTGGTGTCCGGCTCGCTGCCCCAGCCCTGGCTGGGACTGCTCGAGTTGGCCCGTCGCCGCGGTCAGGACGAGCTCCGGCTGATGGAGCAGGTCGAGAGTGAGCTCTGTTTGCTGGTTTCGGGGCACGATTCGGCCTATCTTCACTTGAAAGGTCTTCTTGAAATGCTTGCCGAACTCGCCCAGGCCGAGTTGTCTTTCGAGCCTGCCGGCCTGTCCTGGCTGCACCCGGGCAGCTCGGCGAGGATCAGTCTGGGTAGCGCTCCTCTGGGCTGGTTGGGTGTGCCGCATCCAGAGCGCGATGTCCAGGTTCAGTCGACTCTCGCGGTGGCATTGATCGACAAGGAGCGACTGGCTGCTCGGGCCCGCCCTCGGGGGCTCTTCGATCCGGATGCAGTTCGTTGGGTCGAGCGAGATCTGGCAGTGCTGGTGCCCGAGCAGGTGTGGGCCGGGAAGGTAGTCGACCAGGCCCGTCAGGCCGGGGGGGCCAAGCTGCTCTTGATCCGGTGCTTTGATGTCTATCGTGGAAGTCAGATTCCCGAGGGGTGGAAGAGTCTGGGGCTGAGGTTCTGGTTGCAGTGCGATCGAGAGCCCGAGGTGAAGGCCATTCTGGATCGGATCCTGGGGCAACTGGAGCAGAATCTTGGTGCTCGCTTGCGGGCTTGAAGGAGGGAGGAACGCATGACCGGCCTCGACATGTTGCTGCTGATCTTGATCGTCACGTTTATCTATCTCGGTTACCGCCGAGGAGTGATCGGCGAGGCATTCGACATTATTACCGGCATCGTGACCGGCATCGTCGGGGTCATCGTATACGCTCCTCTGGGAAAGATGATCGATCAGTGGACCGAGTGGGGAATTGGCCCCTCTCAGTGGCTGGCTTTCTTTCTGGTCGGGTGCCCGGTGGCCGTGAGCTTGCTGATTCTCGGCATGCACCTCGACCGGATCTCCCGCGATGACAAGAAGATTCCTGACGCCATCATGGCCTATGGAGGTCTCCTCTTGAGCATTTTTAAGTCACTTTTCGTGCTCTGGTTGGCCCTGATGCTGCTCAAAGCGAGTCCTCTCTACAGCAAGACGACCCGTGAGGAGTTTGCCAACGCTCCCGTCGTCAACTTCATCGAAGATACGGGCGGAACGGCCGGTAAGGCTGTCTTCGGCGTCATGGCACCAGGCAGTGTCCAGAAGCAGTTGGGACCTTTCCTGCAGAGCGGGTTTTAACATCTTGGCCTGCTGGTTGCTCAAGAGTGAGCCTGAGGTGTTCTCCATCGACGACCTTCGACGCAAGAAGGTCGAGGGTTGGGACGGTGTGCGCAACTATCAAGCGCGCAACTACCTCAAGAGTATGCGCAAAGGCGATCGCGCCTTCTTCTATCATAGCCGTGAGAAGCCACCAGGTATCGTGGGGATCTGTCAGGTGGTGCGCACCGCCTACCCTGACGATACGGCCAGCAATCCCAAGAGCCCCTACTACGATCCTCGCCACACTGCCGAGAATCCGGTCTGGTTTCGGGTGGATGTCGAGTTTGTGGAGAAATTTCCGCGGTTGCTCTCCCTGGATGAGCTGAAGGCTACTCGGGGCCTGGAGCAGATGGTCGTGACGCGCAGGGGTAGTCGTCTTTCGGTGCAGCCGGTGACACCGAAGGAGTGGAAGACTGTGCTCAAGCTACTCGAGTCGTGATCGAGCTGGTTCTGGTCCGCCACGCTCAACCGATGTGGGAGCCGGGTGGGCGGGCGGTGGACAACCCCGAGCTGACCGAGCTGGGACTGCAGCAGGCCGCCCGGTTGGCCGAATGGCTGGCGGGCGAGCACTTTGACGCATTCTATTGCAGTCCCTTATTGCGGTGCCGCCAGACCGCCGCACCCCTGGAAGCCCTCTGGCAGCGCCCGTCCACCCTGTTGAGCTGGTTGGAGGAGATCAGGCTGCCCACCCTGGAGGGCCAACCGTCGGCCCAGGTGCACGAGTTTCTGGCTCAAGTGCGGGCCCGTGACCTGGAGGACTGGTGGGAGGGGGCACCCGGCGGCGAGTCCTTTCGCCACTTTCATGAGCGAGTTGTGGGTGGTCTCGAGCCCCTGCTGACTCGCGACCACCGCGCGGAGCTACATTCTGAGGCCTCCTATCGACTGTGGCAGGTGCCTGCGGAAAACGAACGCATTCTGGTGGTGGCCCACGGGGGCACCATCGCTGTCATGCTCAGCTTCTTACTGGGGATCGAGCCGGTTCCCTGGGAGTGGGAGCGTTTCAAAGTCGGGTGGTGCGGCCTGTCGGTGGTGCGTTCGGTCGAACTGGCCACGGGAGCTCTGTGGTCTCTTACCTGTTTCAACGCCCGGGGCCACCTGGTCGGGCTTCCCGACCCCTGGGGTTGACGCTCAGGGAACCTTCACGCTCCAATCGGTCAACTCGACGGGGGAATCGAGTTTCTTCCCGGAGGCGCGAAACTGCACGAAGACCGAGCTCCTGGCCGGCATGGCGACGTCTTTGGCGGTGAAGAAGTATTCGGTGACCGCTTCCTCTCCCTGGCCCACGGTTTTCTCGGCGCGTTCCATCTTGACGTAAGCGTCGCTGGAGCTGGCCTGCTTGACCACGCGATACTCGAGAGACTCCACCACGGGCTTCTCATGGCCCCAGTCTCCCAGGCCATTGTTTGCCTCAATGGTAACCTTGCCTCCATCGGGGGGCCAGGGAGAGAGCTTGACGCTCAGTTCGGAGTCATCGGATAGTTGCCAGAAAGTCTCCGATGGTTTGTTCTCTTCTCCAGTTTCGTTGGACTCAGGTGAGGGGGTGGAGGAGCAGCCCAGAAAGAGCATTGCCGACAAGATCGCGGTGGTCAGTCTTCGCATGGCCGGTTGATGCGACGGACCTCCAGTCGGCTCCTTTTCAGGGATTTTTCAGCGCTCGTGAATACAACAAGCGGGCTAAGGGCGGAGTCCACCAGCATCAGACTTTCTATCGAGGAGCACTCATCATGGTCATCACCCAGGCTGCACCCCAGTTCAACGCCGTTCACGCTGCCTCCAGCGCCCCGGTGGAGGCTCCTCCCGACCAGGATAAGGATCAGGACAAAGCAGAGCTCAAAGCCCTCTGGGGTGAGATCAAGACTCCTACCCTGATCGGGACCGGCGCCGGTTTTGCCGCCGGTGCTGCCGCGGGCTCGATGGGGGGCATTCTGGGTGGAATCGCTGGAGCTGGAACGATGGTGGCCGGCACGGTGGCAGGTGCGGCCCTGGGTGGATATCTCGGCCTGCAACTGGGCATGAGGATCGGCGAGAACAAGGACCTTCTGGGAGTGCTGCTGGTCATGGGTACCACCTCGGCCGGCCTGGTGCTGGGCGGCTATGCCGGTTTCTATGGCGGACTGGCCCTGGGGGCGGTGGCCGGTGCCTCCGGTGGGGTACTGGGCGCCGTAGCGGGCGGCCTGGGGGCCGCTCCGGTGGCGGGACTGTTGACCGGGGGCGTGGCCGCCTTTCGCGAGGTTAAGGCTCACCCCGAGAAGTACCCCACCCTGATCAAGAACTGGCAGGAGGCTGGCAAGTCGAAGGACGAGCCCAAACCCTGAGCGATTTTCCCCTCTGAACGAACAACTATTCTCCAGGAAACCCAGCTACCGCGCAGAAATCCGCTCCCATGTGGGAAGAAATTCTGGCCGGACTGAATCCTCCTCAACACGAAGCGGTCGTGACCACCGAGGGTCCAGTGCTGATCCTGGCCGGGGCGGGCAGCGGAAAGACCCGGGTCTTGACCCGTCGCATCGCCTACATTCTGGCCCAGAAACTGGCCTGGCGCAATCAGATCCTGGCTGTAACCTTTACCAACAAAGCGGCTCGCGAGATGAAGGACCGCATCGAGGAGCTTTGCGGGGCTGGTCGTTTCCCTGATCTGGGCACCTTCCACTCGGTCTGCTCGCGTTGGCTTCGCGTGCATTCCGAGAATCTGGGCCTGTCACCGCGTTTCGCCATTTACGACACCTCCGAGCAGACCATGGTCATGCGTGAGGTGGTGCGAGAGATGCGCCTGGACGAGAAGCGCTTTCCCCCCACAGCCTTCCTGCACCAGGTCTCCAGCTGGAAGAACAGCCTGATCCTTCCCCCTCAGGCCCAACGCGAGGCCAGATCGCCCTATGAACGGGATGTCTCTACCGCTTATGAGCTCTATCAGAAGAAGCTGAAGCTCAACCAGGCGGTGGACTTCGATGACATTCTGGTTTACGCGGTGGAGCTGTTTCGCCATGATCCGGCTCTGCTCGAGCGCTACCAGGAGCGTCTTCGCTACATCCTCATCGACGAGTATCAGGACGTGAATCCAGTGCAGTATGAGCTGGTTCGCCTCCTGGCCGGGCGCCATCGCAACCTGTGCGCGGTGGGTGACGATGACCAGAGCATCTACGCCTTTCGAGGCGCCGATGTCTCCATTTTGCTTCGTTTTGAGGAAGATTTTCCCGAGTCCAAGATCATCAAGCTCGAGCAGAACTATCGCTCTACCCGTTTCATTCTGGAAGCCTCGAACGCGGTGGTTGCGAACAATCGGGGCCGCAAGGCCAAAGCCCTGTGGACGGACAAGCCGGGGGGGGAGAAGCTGCAACTCTACTCCGCTGCCGACGGTCGCGACGAGGCGCGTTACGTGGCTCGCAGCATTCGAGATCTGGGCGGGGGGTCGCGGCGACCCTACGGCGACTTCGTGCTGCTCTATCGCACCAACTCGATGTCTCGCCTCCTGGAGGAAGCCCTCATCCAGGCCGGGATCCCCTACAAGATCATCGGAGGGCTGCGCTTCTTCGAGCGCAAGGAGATCAAAGACGTGCTCAGCTACCTGCGGTTGCTGGTCAACGAAGCCGACTCGATCTCGCTGCGCCGCATTCTCAACGTGCCGCCGCGAGGCATCGGCGATACCACATTGCAGAAACTCGAGCGCTTCAGCCAGAGCCAGGAGGTCTCGCTCTACGAAGCCATGCGCCGGGCCGGCGAAGCAGGCCTTACGGGTAAGGCAAAGGAGGCACTCGAGGGCCTGGCCAACTGGCTCGACAAGCTGCGCGACAGGTTGCGCTCGGGTGGAAAGCCCGTGGCTCCGGCCGAGTCGCTCTTCGATGAACCGGTGGCACTCGAGCCGATCAGCGTGACCGGCACTCTCAGGGAGGTGCTCAAAAAGAGCGGCTACCGTGACTGGCTGGGAGCCGATCAGAAGGTCGAGGCCCAGGCCCGTCTCGAGAACCTGGACGAGCTGGAGAACGTCACCACCGAGTTCGACCAGAATGCCGAGGACCCGTCTCTGGAGACCTTTCTGGCCGAGGTCTCCCTGCTCTCGGATCAGGATACCTATCAAGACTCCAGCCAGGCGGTCACGCTCATGACTTTGCACGCCGCCAAGGGACTGGAGTTCCCGGTGGTCTTCCTGGCCGGGCTGGAGGAGGGCACCTTTCCGCACCAGCGCTCCATCGACAATCCCGATGAGCTGGAGGAGGAGCGGCGCCTGTGCTACGTGGGGATGACCCGGGCTCGGCAGGTGCTGCGGCTGAGCCGGGCTCAGACCCGGGACGTCCATGGCACCCGCATCCCCAAGATGCCCTCTCGATTTCTGGCCGAGATCCCTCAAGAGTTGCTGTTGCAGGCCCGCAGCGAGTACTTCGTGCCCGAGCAGCGTCGCGAGCGAGAGAGCCCCAGCGTGGGCTCGGGCAAGTTCGTGGGCTGGGGAAAGTCGAGTCCGCCCTCACGGGTCACTCACCCAGCCGAGAAGCCTCGTCCCGTGCGCTCCGAGCTGCCGGCCCGTTTTCGGCCCGGCCAGAAGGTGATCCACAAGGTGTTCGGGGAGGGTTCGGTGGAGAAGACCGAGCGCGATCTGGTCACGGTGAACTTCGATCAGAAGGGCGCCAAGACCGTTCAGGAGAGTTTCCTGTCACCCATGGCCTCAGATCCCCTGGGCGTTGGCGACCGAGTCTTTCATTCGCGCTGGGGCAAGGGCGTGGTCAAAACCGCCGATCCCGGGGCCGTCACGGTTGTGTTCCCGGGCATGACCTTGCATTTGTCTCCGGAGGAAGCGGCCAAGACCCGTCGACTCTAACCCAGCCGTTAATACGTGAGCACCGCAGGGGTGCAATCGACGCCGCAGACGAGCCCGGCAGGGGAAACCCATCGGATGCCCCGTCGACGGCATCCTCGTTTAGCCCCGGCGCGGCACCCGCACGCCGCCGATCACCACGGCGTCTTCCTGCTGGGCCACGCTGCCCTGGCTGGTTGGCCCGCCGAAGGAAGCTTGCAGAGCCTTCTCCACGTCGTCGTGAAGGACCAGGTTCTGCAGGAATTGAGTCACCCGCTGGTCGGTCTGGCGCGGATCGCTCTTGCCCTCGCGCAAGTCCTGCTGAAAGTAGGTGAAGACCTCGGTCGCCTGGTCCTGGTGGCGACCCACAGCCATACCTTCCAGCAACTTGCAGAAGCGCTCTCCGGTGGTTGCCAGGCTCTCCGATCCGGCCCGCTCGGCCAGGATGGTGCGATAGCAGTAGCTGGTCTGGTCAGTGCTGCCTGCCGGCAAGCGGCGGGCAATGTCGGTGAACAGCCGGGTTCGATCCTCCTGGCTTTCGGTGCCCACACTGATGCGGACCAGGTCCATCCCTTCGCTGGCGGCGGCGATCGAGCCGCTGGCTGAGAGCAGGCTGAAGAACAGGTCCTCGAGTTGCTCCTGGCGCTGAGGATTGTTGGCCGCCCGGGTAGCGATCACTTCCTGAGTCTGGCTCAATACGCGACTGGCTGCCTCGTAACCCTGGCCGGCATAAGTCGCGCTCACCAGGGCCGTCTTGCGGGCCAGCTCGAAGGGTGTGGCGCATTCGGCGTACAGCTTCCTGGCCAGCCCATCGACGCGCTCCCTGACGTTATAGTTGTCGTCGCCCCGTTTCTTGCTGCCTCGCAGCAGCTCGGCATAAACGGCCGCAGCCACCCGTAAGGGGAACTTTTCGCCGCCCTGGGCCACGGTCTGAGGGAAGTAGGTGACGTCGCGGTCCCAGCCGACCTCGGCGTAAGCCCCTGAGAGAACCTCGCGATAGACGCCGTCATACTCGGCCAGGCGCTGGGACAGACCAGGCAGGTTGGTGAGTTCGTCGCGGCTGAGGGGGAGCAGCACGCTCTTGCCCTCGCGCGTCCAGAGGTTCTTCGCTTCCTGCAAATAGGCCACGCGCGCATCGACCTTGTTGCGGTCGCTGTAGAATTCGAAGCCTTGCTGGTGGGCTTGCTTCAACTCTTCTGCCAGACCGGGATTCTTGAGCCCGCGGTCGAGCCCGGATCCAGAGAAATAGTCCAGTGCGGGCAGGGTCTCGGCATTGGCGGTCACCCGCTCATCGCCTGGCCCGGTGAAATAGATCTCCTGTCCGGCAGCCAGTCCCCGCAGGTGCTCGAGAGTATCGCTCGGACGTCGGTCGTCATCGTCGTAGTAATAATAAGAGCTCGAGGTCGGCTTGTAGTCCTTTGCTTCCAGGGCTCGCAGGGTCTCCAGCCGGGTCTTGTCCTGGCTGGAAAGCACGTCATGGCCCAGGACAGCGTCAGCAAACTGCAGATCGCGCAGAGCGGTGAGCTTGCGCCGGTCTGTGCCCGGCAGGGTGATCTGCAACCGGTCGAGCTTGTCTGGCTTTTGTTTCAGAGCGTGCTCGCAGGCTTTGTCGGCCGTCAGCTCCTGGTATCTCGGGCGGAGCCCGAAGGGGAGCACGAAGCGGCGCCGATACTCGAACTTAACCCCGCTTTGCTCCAGCCTGCGGAAGGCCCCGAGCAGGTCCTGGCGGGCGGTCTCACTGATGACCGTGCCAATTGGTCCACCCACGGTCGAACCGGCCACCAGCACGCCCGCTTGCGCGAGCTCGGGCCAGGGATTGGCCGGGGGAGTGGATTGCAGTTGAACCTGGTCGCCGGGTTCGATCGATGGGGCCTCGGCTGCGGCGGCCGGTCGCGTGCTTGCGAATGCCGGCCGAGGAGTCAGGCTCTGGAGAGGGGTGATCATCACGCTTTCAAGTCTACTCTCCGCTGGCCCAAACGGGGGTGAAGGTCGTGTTAACAGCTCGCTGAGCCCGTTTTTTCAGGTTTTTTTCAGTCTACAGTTGCGCGTCTTGATAACCTCAGGATATCAATGCGCGCAACTGTAGAAACCACTTGAGCGTTACACGCCCAGTTCCAGATCGGACCTGGGCGCTTCACAGTATACGAGCGGCGGCCTGCATCCGCAGGAGAACCACCATACCCTTCGAATCGAATTCACGTCAAGAATTTGCAAAGCGAGGGCTGGAATCTTGTTGAACGCCAGGAACTTGGTCGCCGCGGTGGCCGGAATCGTGCTCAGCCTGGGGATGGTGGCGCAGGCCGAGCAGGAAGACTATTGCGTCCTCTCGGTGGACAATGGCACGCTGACCGTGGTCGAGGCTGACGAGTTGTCGATCCGAAATGTAGGCTGCGACCCGGCCGCTTACCAGTCGGCTCCTAAAGTCACTGTCAAACTGGCCCCGCATACCAATTACATCCAAGCTCACGCGTGGGAGAACGAGCAAGAGCACAGGGAATGGTACCTGACCGAGGAAGACTTCCTGTCCGAGGTCCGACCGGGCGATCTGATCGAGGTCGAGGGGAATGTCTCCAGCCCTGATCAGATCTGGCTCCACCGCATCCGGTACTAGCTTTCGAAACGGCGGCCAACGCCGATGATCGAGGAAGTTTTCGAGAACCTGGTCGATCAGTTCAGCGATCCCTTCACCTTTTACCGAGAGCTGATTCAGAACGCCATGGACGCGGGCTCGAATCGCGTCGAGGTTCGAGTGGAGTATCGTCCGGCCGAGCAGCGCGTGGTGGTGGACGTGATTGACTTCGGCGAGGGGATGAACCAGCGCATCATCAACACCGAGCTGACCAGGCTGTTTTCCTCCAGCAAGGAGAACGATCTCACCAAAATTGGAAAGTTCGGTATCGGCTTCGTTTCGGTCTTCGCGCTCAACCCCGAGGTGGTCACGGTGGATACCGGCCGGGACGGTGAGTACTGGCGTGTGGTGTTCCAGGGGGGCACCAACTTCGAGTGTCTCAAGCTCGACCAGCCGGTCGAGGGTACTCGAGTGCGGCTCTACAAGAGGTTGCAAGCCGACGACTTCGAGCATTTCCTGACCAAGTCGCGGGATACGATCTCGTTCTGGTGTCGCTTCTCCGATACCGAGGTGCTCTTCAACGGGCTCAAGCTGAACGAGCCGCTGGCAGTCGATTCGCCCTGTCAGGTGCGTCACACTCGGCCCGGCACTGAGCTGGTGGTCGGCGTCACCTCGGTCAAGCCACCTCCTTTCGGGATGTACAACCGCGGCTTGACACTCAAGGAGGCCGCCCAGGAATTCTTTCCCGGGGTTTCCTTCCGCATCAAGTCTCGCTATCTCGAGCACACTCTCACCCGTGACAACGTCATCGTGGACGAGAATTACCATAAGGCTTTGAAGATCTTGCGCGAGTGCGTGCGCAACCAGTTGCCCGAGGAGATGTTTTCCCGCATCAAGAGCTGGCTGTTCGACTCGACCAGCTTTGGCAGGCTGGACGAGCTGCTGGGGGAGGCTGCCCCTTATCTGAGCAACTACCGCGAAGGCATGGCCAAGAAGTTTCGCACCTTACCGCTCTTTCCAGCTCTTCATGGCCCCCCTCTCAGCCTTTCGCAGCTCCGCTGGGCCAGCTTCTTCGAAGGAGCCGTCTACCTCGAACTCGAGCCCAACCGGGTCTCCAGCGAGCTGGCCCGGGTCGGAATTCCCGTCTTGAAGGGCGAGGTGGGCTCGGGGATCGCCCTGGCCGCCCAGGCCGTGACCGGACGGAGCCCCCTGGTTGCTTCTCATTCGGTCGCGGTGCCCATCTTGCGGACGCGTCAGGCCGCCCGGCGCGAGCTCAGCCGGCTGGGAGCGGCCATCAAGACCATTTTGAAGCGGGGCAAGGTCAGCATTCAGGAGGTGCGCCTGGCCTCGTTCGACTACCCGGGCTCGGTGGTGGAGAAGTTGCCAGCCCTCCTTCAGTCGGGAGAAGGCGTTCCCATTCGGCTCTTCGACCGCGGCATCTTGCGCAGTCTGCGCGTCAAGCCAGGCTTGTTGCTGCTCAACGAAAGCCATCCCCTGGTGGTGCGGGCTCTGGCCCGCTCCGAGCACACACCTTTGCTGGCCAGCTTCGTGCTGGCCAAGGCTGCCCTGCTTAACGACGGATTGCCCAGCGAAACGGAAGCGAGCCTGGTGGGCCAGGCCCTCAAACTGGCGTGAGTCTGCCCCAAGAGATCCTCGCGGGGGCCCAGAAGGGCTACAAGGGCTCCTTTACCCTGGCAGTCGAGAAGGCGCGCGAAAAGCTCAAACGCTTTCAGCTAACAGACCCGCGCTACTACATCCTGCAGGTCATCGAGGCCCTGCTCGCTTCAGGGGCGACCGACATCCGGGTTTCACACGAGGTGGTGCTGAGCGTCGATCTCACGCTCAGCTCGTACATCCTGGTCGTCGACTTCGATGGGCCTGGTTACACCCGCGAGGAGCTCGAGCAGCTCTATGACTTCCTGTTCATCTCCCAGGCCGACCGACAGCGGGATCGGTTGCGCGAGTTGGCCCTCGCCCTGATGAGTTGCCAGGCCCTGCGGCCCACGGCCATCAAGCTCGAGAGTCAGGGGGCCGTGTGGCAACGCTGTGTTTCCGATAAGCCTGATGAGCATCTCAAGGAGCGCGTGCTCGAGCGAGCACCGCAGGATGGCAGTCGACTCGAGATCCGCGGGCCTGGCAAGGGCAGCGAGATCGAGCTGTTGCGCTCGTACTGCACCCTGGTGCAGGTGCCGATCCTGGTCAACGGTGACCAGATCAGCGCCACCCCGAAAAGCCTGACCGGAGTCTGTCCCTGGCCGAACTACCGCTTTACCCGGGGCCAGCTGAGCGGATGGATCGGTCTTCCCTATGCCGAGATGGCCCGTTCCTCGCTCACGTTCTTGCGTTACGGTGTGCAATTTGCCAGGCGGCTCGAGCACCGCCTCGCCCCCGCCGTCTCGGTCGTGCTCGAGGACCCGCGCATCCGCAAGAACGCCAGCCAGACCGACGTGGTCGAGGATGACGGCTACTTCGAGGTTCTCCAGGAGGTCCAGCAGGTTCTCTTTGAGTTCGCGCTCGAGTTCAGTCGCAAGTACATTCCCGGCTATCAGCGCCAGGCAGTGCAGAATTTCCTTTCCCAGCTCCTGTGCGACTGGATGAGCCCGGAAGTGCTGCTGTCGGCCGAGCAAGACTCGACTCCCGAGCTTCAGCA
Source organism: uncultured Burkholderiales bacterium (assembly GCA_964637145.1). Classification (GTDB taxonomy): domain Bacteria; phylum Vulcanimicrobiota; class Xenobia; order Xenobiales; family QWHO01; genus QWHO01. The sequence continues at coordinate 3,830 of CAZWUN010000032.1, read as the reverse complement.
ACTGCTCAATCTGCCTCTCTTCACCGACCGCCTGGGGCAGATGTGGCCCCTCAAGGACGTGGTGGCCCAGTACCGCAAGGACGGATTTGTGAGCGTTTGCTCGCGGCGGATGCCCCATGCCCATCGGGTCGACTGGCTGGTGCTCAACCCCGGCGCGGATGAAATGAGTTTGCTCAAGTCGCTCTTTGATCGTATTCGCAACGTGGACGAGGAGATCAAGCGCATTCAAGCCCTGGGCACCGGGCGAGCCACTCCCGCTCCGGCCCCTAACACCAGTCCGGCGCTGGCCGAGCGGGCCGCCACCGGTGGAGGCTTCTCCTGCGTTCTTCGCATTCCCAACGACTACCCGGCAGGCTCCCTGGAGCTTTTCTTTCCAGCCCAGCAAGGTTGGGTGCGACACACGGACTACTTCAATGGCCTATCCATTCAGGTGGAGATCACGGGTCCCTGGCGGGCTGATGCGGTGCGCCTGGCCCGCACGGCCGTGGAGGAGAATTATGCCGAGTTGTATCGCCACCTGCTCGCTCGCCTGCTCAAGAGCCACCGCACCCCCCAGCACCGCCAGCCCATTTTGAGAGCCCTCGAGCACCTGCTGGCCTACTGGTCCAGCCTTTTTCCCACGGGCTGGCCGGGGGTGCGCAAGTTCAACGAGCGGGTTATCAGCGCTCGGAGCGCGGTTGGGGAGGAGATCTGGCAGGCCCAGGTCTTTGCAACGCGCTCGGGAAGCCTGGTCAGCCTCAACGATATGTCCGTCTGGTTGGCCAGCTTCGAAAGCCTGGCCCTGGCCTACGGAGGGCGGCCCATCGAGGGAGACCATGCCATCGACGGCAGTCCGGCGGTGGCGCGTTTTCTGAGCCTGATCTTCGGCACCGAGCGGATTCAGCGGGTGACGCTGGGCACCGCCCTGCTGCCCCAGCGCCAGAAGCAACGTCTGCTTCCTGGCGCGGCTGAGAATCCGGCTCAACTCGTGGAGGTCGAGGCCCCGGTTGAGGCCGATCCCGAGTTGGAGGAGATCTCTCTGGACGCTCTGAGAGCCGCCATGGAGGCCGAGATGCCCGCCCCCGAGCCCCCTTCGCCTCCTCCAGAGCCACCGCAGGTTGAGACCGAAGAGCTGCCTGGTCCCGATGAGAGCGCCGAGCCCGAGGAGATTCCCCCGTCGACCGAGAGCGAGCCGCTTCCCCCTCCCGAGTTCAGCCCGGTACCCGAGCCGGTGCGGACCCAGAGTGAGGAGACAATCACCCTGGTCGCCATCTCCTTCAGTCAGGAAGGGCTGGCCGGTTGGCTGGCCCTGACGGCCCAGGGCTCCGGCACGGTCAGCGTCTGTCAGGGCGGGCATGAGGTGGCCGGTGGGCCCCTGCTCGAGTTGCCCGTTACCGGCTGGGTGGTAGCTGCCGACAATCGTTCGCTGGTGGTGGAGAACGGCGTCGTCTTCTGGACCGAGGAACAGGGTGCCGTCCTGCTCGGCCACCTCGAGCGTCTCTACGAGGAGCTTGCCCAGTGGATGGCCGACAAGCATCCCCAGGGGCGTGAGTTCCGCCGCGGGCGCGAGCTGCTGGTCCACTTCCTGGGGCGTTTCCCGGACCTGACTCGCAGTCGGCTCGAGCGTTGTCGCCCTGACGACCCCATCGGTTCGCTCAAGTTCTTACCGGCCGCCGGGGGAACTCTCAGCTCCCTGGCGACTTTTTACGAAGAGACGCGGACTCGAGGCTCTCTCCACGTCATTCAGGAGTTCGGACTCAATCCGGATATGGCCTACCCGGTGGCGGTGGTCGGGCGCACCGTTTCCGAGTCATTCTACCGCGAGCTTCTTTGCGTGGAGACCCTGCACCCCTTTCGCGAATCCGAGCGACCGATCGAGGAGCGATTTCTGCAGGTGCTGCGCCGCGAGCTTCGCCTTCTGCGCGAGCGGGGAGACTTTCGTCTGTCGGACGAGATTCTGGCCGGGATCGATTGGCAGGCCAACGCGGCCCACTTCGTGGAGCACAACCCGGCCACTCGCACCACCGGCCTCGACCTCGAGCACCGCATCGTGCGCGAAGTGCTACGTCGCTTCGATCACGATCGACGTCTCTTGCCCATGTTGCTCAGCTCTCTGTACACCGCCATCAATCGGGCTCTGGAGGAAGTAGGTGACGAGGATGAGCTCGAGTTTCTGGAGACCTTGCTCGAGGTCTACCCGGATGAGCAGGCTCGCCAGCAGCGGTCCGGAAGCCTTCTGAAAGATTCCTGAAAGGCTCAGTTTTGCCAGGACGTAAACCTGGTTACGAGAACTTTACTATCTCCCCTTCCTGATATGAACTGACGGCGTGCTCACGCCACTTTTTGCGATCGAACGCGGTCTGAACGTTACTATCGCCGTGTTCACACCTCGGCAACATCTGGTTCATCTTCCTTACTTTCGCCCCTCATATAGTGACCGCGGAATTCATCCCCGTCGGGGACAAAAAGAGGAGAGAAAAAAGTCACCATGATGATTCGCGATCTTAGCAGCAATTTCAGCACCCAGCGGCCTCAATCAGCCGGGAAGCCCGCAGCGGCGGAAGCCGCTCCGTCCGATTCGGCGCAACTGTCCGGCGCTCGGCCGGAAGCGTCCATCAACCTGGCCTCAGTGCTGGCCGCCACGGCTGCCGAAGCCAGCTCGCTGGCCGGCAAGCTGCCCGAGCACGTGGAGGGCGAAGTTCTGGTCAAGCTCAAGCCCGGCATGAACCTGCAGGGAATGGAGGACTTTGCGTCCACCTACGGCGGCCAGGTGATCGAGAAGATCGCGATGCCCGATAACATGTACAAGTCCTTCGGTGGCGACCTTCTCCACATCAAGCTGCCGGCCGGCATGACCACCGCCGAAGCCATCGCCGCGATGGGCAAGGACGACCGCGTGGCTTACGCCGCCTCCAACGACATCATGAAGCGCATGGAGGGCACCAATGTGCCCAACGACCTCGACCCGCGCCTCTGGGGCTTGAACAACACCGGTCAGGACGGCGGCACCGCCAACGTCGACATCGACGCTCCGGAAGCCTGGAACGTCAGCACCGGCGCCAAGGCCGCCAACGGTGGACCGGTCATCGCGGTCATCGACACGGGCCTGGACTACACCCACAACGACCTCAAGAACAACAGCTGGGTCAACCCCGGTGAGATCCCGGGCGACGGCATCGACAACGACGGCAACGGCGTCATCGACGACGTGCACGGCTTCAACGCCATCAACGACTCGGGCGACCCGATGGACGACCACGGCCACGGCTCGCACTGCTCGGGCACCATCGGTGGCGAGGGCAACAACGGCGACGGCGTCGTCGGCGTGAACTGGAACGCCTCGATCATGGGCGTGAAGTTCCTCTCCGCTTCCGGCGGCGGCACCCTGGCCGACGCGGTCAAGGCCATCAGCTACGCCACCGCCAACGGCGCCCGCATCACCTCCAACTCGTGGGGCGGCGGCGGTTACAACCAGGCTCTCAAGGACGCCCTGGCTGCCTCCCCCGCGCTGCACATCTTCGCGGCCGGCAACGAGTCCAATGACAACGACGCCAGCCCTGCCTACCCGGGCAGCTACGACCTTCCCAACATCGTGTCGGTCGCGGCCGTGGACCGCAACGGCAACATCGCTGACTTCTCCAACTGGGGAGCCACCGCGGTCGACCTGGGCGCGCCTGGCGTGGACATCTACTCCTCCATCCCCGGCAACCAGTACGACTCCTGGAGCGGCACCTCGATGGCGACCCCGCACGTCTCCGGCGTGGCCGGCCTGATCGCCACCGTGTATCCCGACGCTTCCAACGAGCAGATCAAGTCTCGCCTGATGAACGGCGCCCGTCCTCTGGACTCGC
>CAZWUN010000031.1:0-26655 GCA_964637145.1 uncultured Burkholderiales bacterium | reverse complement strand
CGGCGTCGCGCACCGAGCCGCCGGGATGGATCACCGCCGTCACGCCCGCGGCCGCGGCCACCTCCACCGAGTCGGGGAAAGGAAAGAAGGCGTCCGAGGCCAGCACCGCGCCCACTGATCGCTCGCCGGCACGCTGCACGGCGATGCGCACGCAGTCGACCCGGTTGGGCTGGCCTCCCCCGATGCCCACCGTGGCCTGGCCCTTCACCAGAACGATGGCGTTGGACTTGACCTCCTGGCACACCCGCCAGGCGAAGGCCAGGTCGATCTCCTCCTGCGAGCTGGGAGGACGCTTGGAGACGGTCTTCCAGACGGTCTCGGCCGGGTCGCCCTGATCGCGCTCCTGCCAGAGCACGCCGCCGCGCACGCTGCGGTAGTCGCCGGGCGGATCCTCCAGCGCACCCATGGCCAGCAGGCGGCAGTTCTTCCGCTTCTCCAGGGCCACCGGGAAGGCCGGGGCGGCGATGGCCTCCAGGAAGAGCTCCTCCAGCTCGGCCACCGAATCGGCGTCCAGCGGGCGGTTGACGGCCAGGATCCCCCCGAAGGCCGAGACCGGATCGCAGGCCCGGGCCCGCTTGACCGCCTCGGCCAGGGTGGGGGCGGTGGCCATCCCACAGGGCGACAGGTGCTTGATCAGGCAGGCGCACGGCTCGGCAAAGCCCTCCACGGACCGCCAGGCGGCGTCCAGGTCGAGCAGGTTGTTGTAGGAGAGCTCTTTGCCGCCCAAGAGCTCGCCCCCCAGGGGACGCCCTCCCGGAGTCCAGGAGAGCAGGCGGGCCGCCTGGTGCGGATTCTCCCCATAACGCAGATCTTGGACCGGAAAAAGGTCCAGGCTCTGGACCGAGGGCTCGAAGTAGCTCGAGATGGCCCGATCGTAGCGAGCCGTCATCTGGAAGCCTTTGACCGCAAGAGACCGCCGCTCCTCGGGGGACAGCCCGGAGCTGCGCATGGCGCTCAGCACCCGCTCATAGTCGGCCGGGTCGCACACCAGCACCACCCGGGCGTGATTCTTGGCGGCCGCCCGGATCATGGCCACGCCCCCGATGTCGATCTGCTCCACCGCCTCCTCCAGCGTGACCCCGGGACGGGCCACGGTGGCTTCGAAGGGATAGAGGTTGACCACCACCAGGTCGAGGTAATCCCAGCCGCACGAGGTCAGCTCGCGCCGGTCGTCACTCGAGTCCCGGGCCAGCAGGCCGCCGTGGATGGCCGGGTGCAGCGTCTTGACCCGGCCCTGCAAGATCTCGGGCGAGCCGGTGTAGTGGCTCACCTCCTCCACCGGCAGCCCGTGCTCGCGCAGCAGGCTGGCCGTGCCTCCCGTGGCCAAAAGGGAGTATCCCAGCTCGGCCAGGCCGGCCGCAAAGGTGGTCAGTCCGGTCTTATCCGAGACGGACAGCAGGGCTCGTTTCATCGCTCAGTTCCTCCTGTAGACAGCGGATCAAGAGCCGATGCTCGGCCGCGTGAATCCGCTCGGTCAAACTCTCCAGGCTATCCTCGGGGTGAATGGGCACCTCCTCCACCCCCAGCACCGGCCCGGTGTCCACTCCCTCGTCCACCCGGTGCACCATCACCCCGGTGGTCTTCAGGCCGGCCTCAAAGGCGCGCTCGATGGCGTGAAGGCCGGGAAAGGTTCCCGGCAAAGCCGGATGCAGGTTCAGAACCTGGTCCGGGAAGCGCTCCAGAAATACGCTCGAGAGAATGTGCAGAAAGCCGGCCAGCACCACCCGGTCGGGCCGGGCCGAAGCCACCAGTTCGGCCAGGGCCGCGTCGTACTCGCGCCGGGAGCGCCCCTCCCGCGAGAGCACCTGGGCCTCCACCCCGGCCGCGGGGGCCCGCTCCAACGCGTAGACTCCGGGCCGATTGCTGACGACCAGGGCCACCTGGGCCTGCAGGCGCCCTTCCTTGCAGGCGTCCAGGATGGCCTGCAGGTTGGAGCCGTTGCCCGAGACCAGCACCACCAGGCGCTTCATGCCAGCACCACACCTCGCTCGCCGGTCTCCAGCTGGCCCAGCACGAACGACTCCACCCCCAGCCCCTCGCAGAACGGCTCCACCTCGGCCTCGGCCAGCACGGCCACCATGCCGACGCCCATGTTGAAGACCCGGAACATCTCCTCCTCGGCCACGCCCTGGCTGGCGATGCGCTCGAAGAGCGGGGGAACCTTCCAGCGCGAGCGGATCACCCGGGCCCTGAGGCCCATCGGCAGCACCCGGGGCAGGTTCTCCAGCAGCCCTCCCCCGGTGATGTGGGCCAGCGCCTTCACCCGACCCAGCCGGGCCCCCAGGGTGCGAAGGTAAGAGCGATGGGGCTGCAAGAGCGCCTCGACGAGCTCTGCGTCCGGGTCGGGGAAGAGCTTGCGGATCAGCGAGTAACCGTTTGTGTGCGGACCGCTCGAGGCCAGGCCCACCAGCACGTCACCCGGGGCCAGGCCGGTGCGGGGCAGGCGCTCGGCGCGATCCACCAGGCCTACCACCGTGCCCACCACGTCTAGCTGGCCCTCGCAGTAGACGCCCGGCATCTCGGCCGTCTCCCCGCCGAGCAGGGCGCAGCCGGCCTCGCGGCAGGCGGTCGCCATGCCTGTCACCACCCGGCTCAGCTTGTCGGGCTCGAGCCTGGAGCTGGCCAGGTAGTCCAGAAAGAAGAGCGGGCGCGCCCCCTGGACCAGGATGTCGTTGACGCAGTGGTTGACCAGGTCGGCCCCCAACGACTCGAAGCGGTCGAAACGGGCGGCCAACATCACCTTGGTGCCCACCCCATCGGTGGAGGCCACCAGCAGGGGGGCCTTCAAACTCTTCAGGGCGCTGGCGTCGTAGACCCCGCCGAAGCTCCCCAGGCCGGCCAGCACCTCGGGGCCGTAGGTGGAGCGCACCGCCTCGGCCATCAGCTCAACGGTGCGCGAGCCGGCCTGAAGGTCGACCCCGGAGCTTGCGTAGTCGGTCATGCGGTCCTCCCGATGTCGCGGCGATAGTGGGCCCCTGCGAAGTGGATCGTGCCCACGCGCCGGTAAGCGTTCTCCAGGGCCTGCTCGAGCCCGGAGCCCAATCCGGTGACCCCCAGCACGCGCCCGCCGGCGGTGAGGACCCGATCCTCCACCAGCTTCGTCCCGGCGTGGAAAACCACGCTATCCGGGCTGTCCGCCCCGAGCTCGATGGCGTCGCCGGTGCGGGGGGTGTCGGGGTAGCCGGAGGCCGCCATCACCACGCAGGCGGCCTGACTCGGTGCGAAGCGAACTTCCTCCAGCTGGCCTCGGGCACAGGCAAGGCACACCTCGAGCAGATCGCTCTCGAGCAGGGGCATCAGCACCTGGGTCTCGGGATCGCCGAAGCGACAGTTGTATTCCAGCACCCGGGGACCGTCGGGGGTCAGCATCAGGCCCGCGTAGAGCACGCCCACGAAGGGCCGGCCCTCGGCCTTGAGGCCGCGCACGGCCGGCTCCAGGGCCAGAGCGCACCACTCCCCTACCTCGTCGGGCAGCGACACCGCCCCCATCCCACCGGTGTTGGGACCGCGGTCGCCGTCGAGCAGGCGCTTGTGGTCGCGCACCGCCCGCATGGGCAGCACCCGCTCGCCGTCCGAAAAGCCCATCAGCGAGACCTCGCGCCCCTCGAGCCGCTCTTCGATGACCACCTCGCGGCCGGCCTCGGTCTTCATCAGGGCCTGCAGGGCGTCCAGGGTGGCCGGGCCGGGCTCGGGCAGCAGCACCCCTTTGCCGGCCGCAAGACCGCTGGCCTTGAGCACCACCGGATGGTCCACCCCGGCGACATAGGCCCGCGCCTCCTCCAGGTTGGTGAAGGAGCGGTGCCGGGCCGTGGGGATGCCGTGGCGCAGCATGAAGTCCTTGGAGAAGCTCTTGGAGCTCTCGATCTCGGCCGCCCTCTGGGAGGGCCCGAAGACGGGCACCTGGAGCCTGTCAGCCAGGCCCGCCGCCAGCGGAGCCTCGGGCCCGACCACCACCAGGTCGAAGCGCTCGCTGGCGCACAGCTCCTCGGGGGAAGCGCCCTCGTGACGCACCGGAGCGGCCGGCTGGCCGCCGGCGTAGACCCGGGCCATCAGGCGCGTGCCGGCGTTGCCCGGGGCCACCACCAGCTCGGTCAACAAAGGCGAGGCCACCAGCTTCCAGGCCAGCGCGTGCTCGCGACCTCCCCCTCCCACCAGCAGCACCTTCATCCGGCGATGGCTCCTTCAAACCCGGTTTTCAAACGATCGTGGGACAGATCCAGCGGATAGTCCCCGGTGAAGCAGGCCTGGCAGTAGCCGTCAGGGCGGCCCACCGCCCGCATCATGCCATCCAGCGACAGGAAAGCCAGGCTGTCAGCCCCCACCGCCTGGCCGATCTGCTCGGGCCCGAGACGGTGGGCGATCAGCTCGTCGTAGGTACCCATGTCCACCCCCATGTAGCAGGGGTGCAGGATGGGCGGGCAGGTGATGCGCATGTGCACTTCGCTGGCCCCGGCCTGGCGCAGCATGGTGACCAGCTGGCCGGAGGTGTTGCCGCGCACGATGCTGTCGTCGATCATCACCACCCGGCGGCCCTTCAGGTTATCGGCCAGAGGCAGGAACTTCATGGCCACGCCCTGGCGCCGCAACGCGTCGGAGGGCTGGATGAAAGTGCGCCCGATGTAGCGGTTCTTGATGAAGCCGTCGTTGTACTCGAGATCGAGCTCGCGGGCGTAGCCGATGGCCGCGGGCACGCTGGAGTCGGGCACGGGGATGACCACGTCCACCTCGGCCGGATGCTCGCGGGCCAGCTCCTCGCCCAGCCGCTGGCGCACGGCATGCACCGAGAGGTCGTCAAAGCGCGAGTCAGGGCGGGAGAAGTAGACGTGCTCGAAAACGCAGAGGGCGCGCCGGGGAGCGGGCTTGATGCCCTGAGTGACCTCCACCTCGTCGGCCGTCAGGCGCGCGATCTGACCCGGCTCCACCTCGCGGATCTCGCTGCAGCCGAGGGTGCGAAGCGCGCCCGTTTCGGAGGCGGCCGCCCAGCCGCCCTCCGGCAGCCTGCCGAAGCTCAGGGGGCGAAAGCCCCACGGATCGCGCACCGCGTAGACCGCCTCGCGGGTCAGCACGGTCAGGCAGTAGGCCCCCCGCCAGCGGGCCATGCAGCTCTTGATGCGCTCGGTCCAGCTCTCGCCCGATGCACCGGCCAGCATCATGATCAGCACCTCGGTGTCCGAGCTGGAGGACAGGCCGATGCCATTCTCCAGGAGCTCACGGCGCAGCATGGAGGCGTTGATCAGGTTGCCGTTGTGGGCCACCGCCACCGGACCGTGCCGGGTCTCGAGCACGAAGGGCTGGGCGTTGCGAAGCTGGGGCTCGCCGGTGGTGGAGTAGCGGGTGTGGGCGATGGCCAGAGGGCCCGTCAGGGGCGCCAGGGCGGTCTCGTCGAAGGCCTGGGCGACGAGCCCCAGCCCCTTGTGAATGCGGATGGCTGTGCCATCGGTGGCGGCGATGCCGGCCGCCTCCTGACCCCGGTGCTGCAGGGCGAACAGGCCGAAAAAGGCCATGCGGGCCACGTCCTGGCCGGGGGCGCAGATGCCCAGCACGCCGCATTCTTCACGGGGCCGATCGAGCACAGGCCACCTCCAGCTCGGGAAGGATGCCGCCGCCCAGCAGCGTGACGTGACCGACTTTGCGCCCCGGGCGCGGGGCCTTGCCGTAAGCATGGTAGTGGGCTCCCGGGAAGCGCTCGGGCCCGGGCAGCTCGCCGATCAGGTTGTACATGACCGTGCTCTCGCGGGCTTTCGTGTCGCCCAGAGGCCAGCCCAGGCCGGCCCGCAGGTGGTTCTCGAACTGGCTGGTGAGGGCACCCTCGATGGTCCAGTGACCGGAGTTGTGGACCCGGGGGGCCATCTCGTTGGCCAGCAGCCGGTCTCCCTGCTCGAACATCTCCAGGGCCAGCACACCCACATAGTCGAGCTTCTCCAGGATGCGCCGGGCGTAGTCGGGCACCGGCCCCTCGGCCGGAGCGCTCGCCTTGACCAGAATGCCGTCGCGATGAACCGTTTCGGTGAGCGGATAGGTCTTGATCTCGCCCGCCTTCGAGCGCACCGCCAGCAGCGCCAGCTCGCGCCCGAACGCGACGATCTCCTCGGCCAGCTCGTCCTCTTTCAGCTCATCGGGTCGGGCGATGCGGCGCTGGCCCTTGCCGTCGTAGCCCAGCCGGCGCTTCTTGGCCAGGGCCGGGTAGGCGATGTCCGTGCCGTAGGGGGCGGTGGGGATGCCCAGCGAGGTCAGGAAGTCTTTCTCGACCTGCCGGTCGCAAGAGACCTCCAGGGCCCGCGAGGAAGGCCAGACCGGCAAACGCTGCTCCAGCCAGCGCACCGACTCGAGGGGCACGTTCTCGAACTCGTAGGTGACCGCGTCCAGGCCCCGGGCGAACTGCTCCAGGTCGGTGCAGCACTCTCCCAGGCCGCGCACGGCCTCGGGCCGCTCTTCCAGAAAGCGAAACTCCAGGCCCATGGGAATGCCGGCCAGGGCCAGCATGCGACCGAGCTGGCCGCCCCCGAGCACGCCGATCTTCATCGCGGGTCTCCCACCGAAAGCGAGCTCTCGGTCTGCTTCGTGCGATAGCTCTCCAGGGCCTGGAGCACTTTGGCGTCGTGCAGGCTCAGGATGGAGGCCGCCAGCAGGGCGGCGTTGGCCGCCCCCGCCGGCCCGATGGCCAGTGTGCCCACCGGCACGCCCCGGGGCATCTGCACGATGGAGAGCAGAGAGTCCATCCCCTGCAGAGAGCGCGACTGCACCGGCACGCCCAGCACCGGGAGGCTGGTCTTGCTGGCCAGCATCCCGGGCAGGTGGGCGGCTCCGCCCGCGCCCGCGATGATCACCTGCAGACCGCGCTTGCGTGCGGTCTCGGCATACTCGAAGAGAAGGTCGGGGGTGCGATGAGCGCTGACTACCCGCACCTCGTGAGCGATGCCCAGCTGCTCGAGCAGATCGCAGGCCTCGCGCATCGTGTCCAGGTCGCTCTTGGAGCCCATCACCACGCCCACCACTGGACTCACAGCCAGCCCTCCCTTTGCAGGTTGCGCTCCAGGCGGGGGCCCACCGGCTGCTCGCCGGGCAAGAAGTCGAGGCCGGTCAACTGCTCATAAATCGAGATGTACAGCTGGCTGGCCCGTTGCCACAGCTGGGGGGGCATCACCGGTGGCTCGCCCTCGCCGCGATAGCCCTGCTCAGCGAAGGCCCGGCGCACGAACTCCTTGTCCAGGTTCTCCCCGTCCTTCCAGAAGCGCGAGCTGTCGGGGGTGTGCACCTCGTCGATCAGGATCAGCTCCCCGTCGGGGGTGGTGCCGAACTCGTACTTCGAGTCCACCAGGGTCAGCCCGCGCTCCCGGGCCGTCTCGGAGCCGAAGGAAAACAGGGCCAGGGCCGCCTGGCTGGCTTTCTCCCAGGTGGCCTGGCTGAGGTGCCCATCTTCGACCACCTGGCGGCAGGTGAGCCGCTCATCGTGACCGGTGGGCCCCCCTTTGGTGGTGGGGGTGAGCAGCGGCTCGGGCAGCTTCTGGTCCTTGACCAGACCGTCCGGCAGCCGGTGCCCGTAGATTTCGCGCTCGCCCAGACTGTAGCGATACCAGAGCGAGGTCTCGGTCACCCCGGTGATGTAGCCGCGCACGATGATCTCCACGCTCAGAGGGGTGGCTTCGCGCGCCACCAGGGCGTTCTCGTCGGGGAGCGAGAGCATGTGGTTGGCCAGCAGGTGGCCGGTGCGCTCGAACCACCAGGCGGCCAGCTGGTTGAGCACCTGGCCCTTGTAGGGCACGCAGCCCAGCACTCGGTCGAAGGCCGACAGGCGGTCGGTGGTCACGAACAGCCGCCTGGCCTGACCCAGGGCGTAGCTGTCGCGCACTTTCCCCTCGCGACGGTCGGGAAGCGGCAGAGCGCTGCGCTCGAAAGTGGCCAGACTGGCGTTCACGGGCGGCAGATTGTGTGCTGGGCCGAAGAACTCCTGCCAGGATCGACAGTTTTTCAAAGCAGGAGTGGGAGTGGATAGCGAGAAACGCGCTCGACCTTAATCCTGAAGGGGGGTTCTCAACATGGAGTTGAGTCCGGTTCCTCAGGGCGCTATGCCCCTGATTCCTCATCTGATCGTCAAGGATGCTGCCAAGGCGATCGATTTCTACAAGAAGGTCTTCATGGCCGAAGAGCTGATGCGCATGCCTTCGCCCGACGGCAAGAAGATCATGCACGCCGAGCTGAACATCGCCGGCTGCCACCTGTACCTGTGCGACGAGTTCCCGGACATGGGCGCTCGCTCGCCCCAGGCCCTGGGTGGCACCCCGGTGGTGCTGACGCTTTACTGCCTCGACTGCGACAAGGTCTTCCACCGCGCGGTCTCGGCTGGCGCCAAGGTGGTCACCAAGCTCGAAGACGCCTTCTGGGGCGACCGCTACGGCAAGGTGAAGGATCCGTTCGGCCATGAGTGGATGCTCATGACCCGCAAGGAAGCGCTGACCTCCAAAGAAATCATGGAGCGCTCCAAGAAGAAGGTCCTGGCCCACGCCTGACGCCACGTCTCGAGAAGGCGCCCGCTTCGGCGGGCGCCTTTTTTGTTGTCCGCCCAAGGCAGGGCGGTGGGCCAGTCAGGCGGAATCATTCCAACATGCAGATTCCTCAGAGCATCGCCGGGATGTCCAGCCGCTGGAGCAAATCCGACCTTCGCAGCGCCGAGGGCAAGAACTTTGCGGGCAAGGCCGAGGCCTTGCGCGACGACCAGCATGTCCAGTTCAGCCAGGAGGCCAAACAGGCCCTCAAGCAGGGCAAGGTTGAAGACGGCTCCCTGGCCGCCGGTAGCGCCGAATCCTACCCGGAAGTGGCCATCTGTCCGGAGTGTGGGTCTTCCAACTGCGGCTGCCTGGCTCGCCTGGAGGCCCAGCGGAAACTGGACGAGCTGCGCGCCGGGCGCTCCACCCAGAGAGTGAACGAGATCAACACGATGGAGCGCGTGGCCTGAGGACCGCGGTCGGACGAAGAGCCTAACCTCCGAACGCGTTCAAGAACCTCTTGTCCCCCATCTCTTCGGCCATCGCGTCAGCGATGCCCCGAAGCGAGGTGGCGTAGTCCTTCGCCTTATCCGGCTGGGACTGAAGCTGCATCAGAAAGAAGACCCACCCCGGCCAGCAGCCCCAGATGGCCTCGTGGTGCTGGCGGCACAGGGCGGCCGTCTCGGCCTTCTGGCCCCGGGCCACCGAGTCGAACAGCAGGCTCTTGAGCCGGTCGGGGTCGGGCGGACCATCGGCCGCTGGTTTGCGCTTGAACAAGCTTCCCATGTCCGTGACAATTCTTCAGCCCGGCGTGACATCCTGGAAGGCGAGACGGCCTGACAAAACTGGTTCCGTGATCAGGCACCAGAAAGGGCAGCCCTCAGCCGGAGGTGGTGGGATTCCAGGCTTCCGTGCGGCCGAGAAACCAGTGAACAGGAAGGCTCAGCCTTCGGCGAGCGCCGCCAGCAGGAGACGGTCAGCCCCGGCCCGGGCCGGAATCATGAGGGGCAGGGCCCGCCAGCGATTGGCCATGGCCTGGATGGGAGCCCTGAGCTCGGAGTAGCGCGCGCGGTAGGCATTCACCATCCGAAAACTCGGCCCCAGTGGCTCAAGACCAACGCTGACCGGAGCAGCCTCCAGCACCTGGCCAAGGGTATCGAGCAAGACCACCAGGCTCATCACGTCCTCTTCGGAGCTGCGACGGCGCAGGGCGACCGCCTCCATGACCATGCACCGAACCGCCCGGTCGTAGTTTCCCTGGTCGGCGAAGTACACTCGCAGCCGCGCCCAGTGCTCGGCCTGCCAACCTGGATCGTATTGGCGCGAGTCGCGATTGGCCAGATCGGTGAACAACTCGAAAAGCTCATTGATGAAGCCCTCGGGAAAGAAGCCGTGTTGCAGCATGCCTTCGGCCAGTTCCAGGGCGTCACGCAGGAACGGGTTCAGGTCCGGGTCCTCGCTGAAGACCTCGGCGCAGGCGCGCACCAGCCGTAAGTCGGATTCCCAGACCGCGAGGTCGTGGGGGGAACGACCCCAGCGACAGGGCCGGCTGCGCAGGGAGCCCAGGGTCAGACTCGGATCGTTCTTGCGCAGCTTCCTCAAGATCGTCAGAGCGTTCTTGCGGTCGCTGAGGGCCCGGGTATCCTTCAGTTGCGGGTCCAGCCGCATGGAGCGCTCCACCAGGGCGCAGGCCAGCTCCAGCTGGGCCGGGGCGGCTCCCTGAGACTTGAGCACCTGGATCTCCTCGTTGAGGGATTTCATCGTTCGGGCGGAGGGCTCCATGGTGCTGCGCTCGCGGGCCAGAGCCTGCTGCAGCACATCGTCGCCCGGGGCCAGCTCGGCAAACTGGCCGGCCACGTCAAGGTCGGACAGAGCCAGGTCCACCCTTCCCTGGCAGCGCTGGTTCAGCGCTCGATAAAGCAGGGCCCAGGCCAGGGCGGTGGCCCCCTGCGGCGTGGGCTCGCGGTTGAGGAGCTCGCGGTGCATGCGCAGCGCGATCTCGAAGTCGCGCTCGGCCAGGTCAAAACGCCCCTGACAGCTGCGGCAGCGACCGCGTCCCCCCATGGCGCCAGCCAGAATGGAAGCCAGCGGATGGCGACCGCGGGCTCCGTGAGCGTAGCCCGTGAGGGCTTCGAAATCTTGTTCGGCCAATTCGAAGGCATTGCGCGCCAAGAATCCGGCTGCCCGGGTCTCGAGAGCCAGCAGGAAGTGGTGCAAGAGGTCCATCAGGGCCTCATCATCGAGCGGGAGGGGGGGCTCGAGCACGAGGGCCGCCCAGGACTCGACCACCTCGGACAGGTAAGCCTGCTCGACCGACAGGGGATCGCCTGGCACCGGAAGGGGCTTGGTGCGTGTGCGCGAGCTTGGGATGGGGCTTCCCACCAGGGTGGCAACCTCGCGGTCGAGCGTCCAAACCTCCTCGGAAAAGATGGGGGTGGCCTCGATCAACCAGTCCGCGATCAGGTCCACCGAGGCTTCCAGCAGGTTCTCGCCCCGAGGACGGGCGGACAGCAACGGGGCCGGGTGCGCTTCACCCCCCAGCCCCAACCAGCGGGCCAGGGTGCGATTCTCGGGGCGTTCGATGCCCCCGAAGAAAAGCTCGAGGAGCTGTTCCGAGCGCCAGCTGCGAACCCGCGAGCTGAGCGAATTGACAGCCGACTTGAGCACCTTCTCTGCCCCGGCTACGGTCTCTGCCTGAGCGCGCATCGCCCTGAGCTGGGCCGGGATGCAGGTTCCCTCATTCTGGAGCGCTTGCAGCGCCAAGCCGGTGAAAAAGCGGAGCATATGGTAGAGGACCCGGTCGAGCTCCACCATGGCGGGCTCGGAGCTGCGACGGGCCTCGTCGAGTCGACCGAGGAGCAAGCGGAGCTGAGGGGGGGTCCCCTGAGGAGCCTCAAGTTCCCTCATAGCCGTATACTGCCTGACCGCCTCCCGCTCATCCAGGGGCTGTTCTCCCTGATCCTTAAAAGCCCTACGAACGATAGGATTTCACCCTCAGACGGCCAAAGACCCGCGCCATGCAAGACGACCCGATCTACCTCGATCATAACGGCACCACTCCGGTGGATGAGCGGGTGCTGCAAGCAGCCCTGCCTTACCTGGCTGAGCACTTCGGCAATCCCTCCACCAAGAGCGTTTACGGCCAGAGGGCCCGGGCCGGGTTGGAGCGGGCCCGAGCCCAGCTGGCCATCTTCCTGGGCTGCCAGCCGGACGAGCTGGTGCTCACCAGCGGAGCCACTGAGTCCAACAACTGGGTCTTGCAGGGCGTGACCGCCGCCCATGTCGGACCCGAGAAGCCTCACCTGGTGATCAGCCAGATCGAGCATCCCAGCGTGGGCAAGACGGCCGACTTTCTCGAGCGGACCGGTCGGGCCGAGGTCACGCGCGTGGGAGTCGACTCCACCGGCCGGGTCGATCCCGAATCGGTCCGGCAGGCCCTGCGGCCCAACACGGTGCTGGTCAGCATCATGCACTCCAACAACGAAGTGGGGACCCTGCAGCCCATCCAGGCCATTGCCGAAGCCGTGGCAGGAAAGACGCTGCTGCACACCGACGCGGCCCAGAGCGCCGGCAAGATCAGCCTGGACCTGACCGGGGTCGACTTTCTTTCGCTGGCCGGCCACAAGATGTACGCCCCCAAAGGAGTGGGGGCGCTCTACATCCGGCAGGGTCGCAGCCTGGAGCCTTTGCTATTCGGGGCCGGTCACGAAGGGGGACGCCGCTCGGGCACCGAGCCGGTGGCTCTGGCGGTGGCCCTGGGGGAGGCGGCCGCTCTGTGTCGCCCGGAGGAGAGCCAGAAACTGGCCCGGCTGCGCGACCGGCTCGAGAACGGGCTCAAAAGCGCCCTGGGCGCAAACGTCCAGCTCAACGGCCACCCCACCCACCGCCTGCCGAACACCCTCAGCGTGAGCTTCCTGCACACCACCGGAGCCGAGCTGACGGCCCGCTGCCCTGAGCTGGCCGCCTCCACCGGCCCCGCCTGTCACGACGGCGTGGTGCGTCTCTCGCATGTGCTCCAGGCCATGGGAGTGAACCCCGAGGTCGGCAAGGGTGCGGTGCGGCTCACGCTGGGACGCTCCACCACCGAAGAGCAGGTCGATCGGGCCGTTTCGGCGCTGGTAACCGCCTATCGAGCCCTGGTCGATCGCCCCGCGGTGCGTTGAAACCCTGGGCCTGCCTGGCGCTGGCCTCCCTGCTGGCGATCGCCAGCCTGCTGGCCGGTCACCAGACCAGCTTCGAGCTGTTGCGCGCAGGCGCGGCCAGTCGCCCGCTGGTGGAAGCCGGCGAGGCGTGGCGCTTGCTCTCGGCCGGCACAATCTTGGCGGGAGGGTGGGTCAGCCTGGTCCTGGCCTTGTACACCCTGGCCACCCTGGGACTCAGCCTGGAGCGAGCGGTAGGGCCCTGGCGGTTGCTGGCGGTCTACTGCCTGGGCTCGCTGCTGGCCACCGGCCTGGCCCTGGCCTGGACCCCGGTCCGTCTGGTTCCGACCGGCGTGGGAGCGCTGCTGGCCCTGGTGACGGCCGAGTTGTGGCGACGCAGACGGCTGGCGCCGGAAGCCTTCCCCTGGCTCATCCTGGCGCTGCTCCTGGCCTTCCGCGGCAGCCTTCCAGCCAGTAGTCTGGCGGGGGCGCTGGCGGGGCTTCTTCCCTTCGGTCTGCGGCCGGCCAAGATCCTGACCGGTCTGCTGCTGGTCTGCCAGGCTGTGACGCTGGGACAGGCGGCCCGCCATCCCTCCTCGCAGAGCTATCCCATCCGCACTTTCGAAACCGCCCATTTTCGCTTCCAGCATAGCTCCCTGCTGCGACGGCAGGGCTCTCGCCTGGTCGGTCCTGGTTTCACGCTGGAGGTGGAGTCGGTGGACAACGGCCAGCAGGTGGACGTGGGAGCGCAGATGGCCCGCCTGGCCAAACGATTCGCCACCAGCGGCCAGGAGCTGCGCGACGTGCACCCCGAGCCGGTGCAGGCCGGGGGACGCACCTGGCTGATCGTGGGGGGCACCATGGATGGGGTCACCAGCCGCATCGCCTTTGCGGTGGCCGGCACGCGGATCTACCGGGTGAGCATGACGGCAGCTCCGCAAGATGCTGGGGAAGGAGAGTCTGCTCTCCAACAGGCTTTGAAGAGCTTTGAGATGCCAGGTGCCCCGCCTCCGGCGGCCTCCCCGCCCCCGGCCCTCCCCGCCGAGGCGGCCCTGCAGAAGGGTCAGGCCCTGATGGCCTCGCGCTCCTGGAAAGAGGCCGAGGCCGAGTTGACCCGGGCCGTCGAGCTCAAACCCGGCTGGGCCGAGGCCCATCTCGCGCGGGCCATGGTGCGGCTGGCTCAAGACCAGGGCGCCGGCGCTCTGGCTGACGTCGAGGTGAGCGTGGAGAAGAACCCCATGGACCCGAGAGCACTGCTGCTGCGGGGAAAGATCCTGGGGCAACAGAAGGAGTATCAGCGCGCCCGGGCCGACCTGGATCGGGTGCTCGAGCTGGTCAGCGGCCAGACCGCAATGGAGGCCACGGCCCTGCGCGAGCGGGCCACCCTGCGGCTGGACGAGGGCGACTCGGCGGGAGCGGTGCTCGATCTGCGGCGGTCCCTGGAGCTCCAGCCCGGGCAAGCCGAGCTCTATGCCCGGCTGGCTGAAGCTCTGGAGAAATGCGGTCAGGGGAGGGAAGCCGAGCAAGCCCGCCAAATGCTGCAAAAGCTGAAAGCCCGATGAACGCAAGTATTCTGCTACTGGAAGATGACGACAAACTCCGCACCATGCTCGAATCGGTGCTGGAGGATGAAGGCTATCTGGTCAAGGCCGTCCCCAGCGGGGAAGAGGCCATCCGCCAGGCGGCCGACGGCACCTACGACCTGATCGTCACCGACATTCGCATGGAGGGCACCGACGGGCTGGATGCCCTGGCAGCGGTGAAAGAGCAACGCCCCGAGATCGGCAGCGTGGTGATCACCGGTTACTCCACCGAGGCCGACTGCATTCGGGCCGTTCGCCTGGGAGTCAACGACTATCTGCGCAAGCCCTTCCGAGTGGAAGAGCTGTTGGAGGCCATCCAGAAGGCCCTCTCGCGTCGCCACCAACAGGGGCAGGCCGAAAAGGCCCAGTTGGCCGTGCTCAAGACTCTGCTCTGGGGAGTGGAGTCGCTCTGTCGGGCCCTGCGCCCCCCTGAGGGGGGAGGACTGCTGGAAGCCGGCCGCCTGGCAGCCCGCCTCGCTCGCCAGATGGGCCTGTCCGGGCGCGAGCAGTCGGAAATTCAGGTAGCCGCTCTGCTGGGCTCGCTGGAACGGGTCAGCCGTCCTCCCCTGGAGGGAGTTCCCGAGGCAGTTCTCCGATTGCTCGAGCAGAGCCGCGAATGGCTGGCCGGCGAGCCTCCGGAGCGGGCCGGCCGACTCGAGTCTCAGCTGGCGGCGGTGGCGGTGGCCTCCTGCGCCGAGCCCGGGGATACCGGGCTGAAGCCCTCGGGCGTCCTCGCGCTCCGGTTTCCCGACCTCTTCGAAGAGAGCGTGCTGGCGGCTCTGGATGCGGTCTTCCAGGAGCTTCCCGAAGAAGGCGACTCCCACAAGCGTCGCCAGGGCCTGCTCACCCTGGCCCAGGCGCTGACAGCGGCCGGCAAGCTGCGCGAGGCGGCCCAGACCCTGAGCCACTCCCAACTGCAGGAGAAGCCCTCCTGGGAAGGCGTGCAGGCCCGCTTGAGCCTGGCCCGCCTCCATCGCGGGCGACCCGAGGCGGTGGAATGGGCGCTCAAGGCCCAGGCCGCGGCCGACCTGCTGGGCTCGGGCCTGATGGCTCGCACCGCGCTCGAGGTCGGGCTGCTGCTCTGGGAAGCCGGGCAGAGCGAGCAAGGGCGTTCTCAGCTCGAGCGAGCCTCCCAGGTTCTGGGCGAGCTGCAGTTCTACGCTCCCCAGGCCCGCAGCCGGCTGGCGCTGGCCGCCCTGACCGGCCAGGAGGAGCTGGTGCAGCCCGCTCTGGAGGTCTTGCTGCGGGCCGAGCACCTGGATGAGTTGCACCGTTGTGGTTCCTGGGCCATCGGCACCTTGCTGAGCTGGCATTCGGCTCGCCCCGAGCCTTTGCGGGACCGATTGGTAGCCCGCGTGTTGCGCGAGTTCCCCCATGAGGTCAAGCATGTGCTGGCGGGCGGGCAACTCAGTCCGGCGGCCCGCCTTTCGGCGGTCCGCTGCCTGGGAGGCAGCGAGTTGCTCGCTCCGCTGACCCAGGACCCCGACCCTCAGGTGCGCCAGGCGGCCCTGGCAGCCGCCTCGCAAGGGGGCCCGAGCCAGAGCGAGGTGCCTCTCCTTCGCCTCTACAGCCTGGGTGGGTTTCGCGTGTTCAAAGGGCGCGATGAGGTCGAGGAAGCCCTCTGGCGCAGCCAGAAGATCCGCTATCTCCTGGCCTGCCTGGCGGCTCAGCCAGGGCGACGTTTTCCCATCGAGGCCATCCTGGAGGAGTTCTGGCCGGGCGACCCCGACAAGGGCCGCAAGAGCCTGAACCAGGCGCTCTCCGTGATCCGACGCTGCCTGGAAGGCCAGCCCGAATATCTGGCCCGCACCAGCGACGCGATCTACTTCCAGCCCGAGCTCCCTCGCTGGCATGACGCCGAAGAGCTCGACAAAGCCATCGCCGAGGCCGATCGGCTCTACGCCGCGGGCCAGGTCGGTCCGGCCGTGGAGAAGCTGTCGCTGATTCTGCAGCTCTATCAGGGCCCCTATCTGGAGGGCTGCTACCTCGACTGGGCCGTCAACTGGCGGGGCCAGCTGGAGGAGCGGCTGACCTCGAGCCTGCGCAATCTGGCTCTGGCGGCACAGAGCCTGGAGCGACACGAGCAGGCCCTGGAGTGCTCGCGGCTGATGCTCGAGCTGGACGGCTGCAATCAGGACGCCCATCTCCTGGCCATGCAGGGCTACGTGGCCCTGGGCCGTCCCGAGCAGGCTCTGAGACAGTATGAAGTGGCCCGCAAGGCCCTCAAGAAGGACCTGGGCATCGAGCCCTCGATCGCTCTGGAAGAGGCGCGTTTGCGGGCCCAGATGGCCTCCTAGGAATCTCTCGATCCAAGGACGAAGGCGAGCCGTCTATGGCAAGCACGATCGTCGACAGCTACTTCGCCGGCCAGACCGCCGGCAAGCCGTTCCCCACCGGTGTGGGGTTCTTGATGCCAGGCCTGGGGATCGTCCCCAAGGCCAGCCCGCCTACCCTCGAGCAGGTCAACCAGGCCTGCGCGCTGGCCTTCCAGGATAGTCTGTCCCGGGCCGGCAAGCTGACCGGCGGCCAGGCGAGCTTTGTGCAACTGGCATTCGCTCAGGCCTTTCTGGTGGGCAAGGAGCTCTACTGCCTGGCTGTAATCCAGTGGGTGGCCGCCAAGGTGGACAGCAAGAAGGGCGGGAAGAAGCCTTCCAAAGGCAAGCCCGCCGCCAAACAGGGCCCCAAGACCGTTACCAAGGGTGCCAAGGCTGTTCAGAAGCCGGTTCCCAAGGCAGAGGCCGCGGCCAAATCGGCTCCCAAGCACAAGAGCGCCTCCCAGGCCAAGGGCCGGCCTGCCAGCAACGGCAAGCCAGCCAAAGGAAAACCTGGAAAACGGACCTCCAAGTAGCCTCCAAACCCGGCTCTCAAATCCGCGAAGGCTGCCCGAGGGGGCGGCCTTCTTCGTTTTCTGTTAAGCCTCCCTAAGAAACGGGCCAGTTCCGTTCACAAGTCCGCCGGAAGTGTTAACACTTTGACAACATGTGCGCGGCAATGTTATCCGGGGCTTCACCCCCCCGGGGTAGACTGAGAACAAGAAATCTCGCTGAGAGGAGGTCGGGGGCAAAATGGCAGCTGGGCAGCAACCAAACCCTGTAATGGATCTGATTCAAGGACTGAAGGGTCTGCTTCAGAACGTGCAGGCGGTGGCCATGCAGGCAGCCAACGACTACCAGGGCTACTTCAACGGCAACGGCCAGGCGGACATGGTGGTCACCCCGGTGATCCACGATCGCGTGGATCCTTTCGAGGAAGAGGGCGAGGGCAACCGCCTGGTGCGCCACTACGAGAACGGCACCGTGCGCACCGAGAACGTGACCAGCGGTGTCATCATGGAAGAGCGTCCGGACGGCTCGCTTTATGTATCGCTGGCCGAGGGACGACTGCTCCACCAGGCCGCCCCCGGCGAGCCCATTCTGGCTTACGACAGCACCGGCGGCCGGGCCCCGCAGCTGGCCCAGGTCAGCAAGGTGCACCTGGACTCGGGTCAGGAGCCCACCGTGGCCATGCACTTCGAGGACGATCTGGGTGTCCACTTCGTCGAGATCGATACCCTGCGCTATTTCCGCTTGACCCGGCGGGCTTGAGCCAGGACGGTCAGGGGTTTCTGGAGCCGACAGAGAAGAAGGCCCGGGCGCAATGAGATTGCGGACCGGGCCTCTCGCTGTCTGAAGGCGAGGCCGAGTGCAACCTGCTTCGCCTCAGGTCGGGGAGGGGACCCTCGTGGCCCGAAACGTCTCCAGGTAAGTCATCACTCCGCTGAAGTTCCGCTCGAGCATGCTCGAGCTCTGGTAGGCGCGGCCGAGCAGCAGAGCGCCCTGGATCACGGCTCCCGCGAACTGAACGGCCCTCTTAGGCTCGAAGCTCTCGACGAACACCCCGCGTTCCTTGAGGCGGGTCAGGGCCTTCACATGCATCTTCCCCCAGCGGTTGAGGGCTCTCTGGACCGCTTCCAGAGCTCGACGCGACTCGGGAGTTGCATCCAGGGCGATGACGCCCACCGGGCATCCGAGCAAGCCGGCGATCTCGTTGAGTCGCAGCACGCCCTGCCCCCAGACCTCCAGGTCTTCCCAGGTCTGCATGCCGTTGACGTAGGGCTCCAGGGTAGACAGGACCCGGTTCATCTGAAACTCGACCACGTCGGCCACCAGGTCTTCCTTGCTGGAGTAGCAACGCCCAAACTGCTCGTGACTGACCTCGGAAGCCTGGAGAATCTCCTCCAGAGAAACCACATTGACTCCTCGCTCGTGGAAGAGCCTGCAGGCTGCGGAAAGCAGCAGCTGACGATCGGTCTCCATACGAAGTGTAGGTTCTGGTACAGAGCCGCCGCATCCTTCCCAGAGAGCGGCAGGCCTCCC
Organism: uncultured Burkholderiales bacterium; assembly: GCA_964637145.1. Classification (GTDB taxonomy): domain Bacteria; phylum Vulcanimicrobiota; class Xenobia; order Xenobiales; family QWHO01; genus QWHO01. The sequence continues at coordinate 8,095 of CAZWUN010000031.1, read as the reverse complement.
CTGTGCTGGCGCGAACTTGCGCGGCATGAAGCATGACGTTTTGATCTGTGGAGCCGGGCCGGTCGGCCTGATGATGGCCCAGGAGCTTCGCCGCTATGGCCTGACCGTGCGCATCGTGGACCAGGCCCGGGAGCCTTCGGACAAGTCCCGTGCCCTGGTGCTCTGGAGCCGCTCGCTGGAGGTCTTTGCCCGCAGCGACGAGCAGCTGGTCACGGATGCCCTGGCCATCGGGCTCCAGGCTCACGCCAGCAATATCAACGCCGACGGCAAGAAGCTCGCCCACCTGAGCCTGGACGAGTTGCCCAGCCCGTACCGGTCGGCCCTGATGATCCCCCAGAACGAGACCGAGCGGCTGCTCACCGAGTGTCTCGAGCGGCGCGGGGTCAACCTCGAGCGCGGCACGGAGCTACTCAGCTTCAGCCAGAGCGACGAGGGGGTCAGCTCGGTGCTGCGCGGCCCGGATGGCAGCGAGGAGACCGTGGCCTCCGACTGGCTGATCGGCTGCGACGGGGCCCACAGCACCGTGCGGCATGCGCTGAACGTTCCGTTTTCCGGGCAGGCCGAGGCCAGCAACTGGATCCTGGCCGACCTGATGGTGCACGGTGCCCTGGCCATGGACGAGATTCACGTGTATCTCAGTCCGGACGGGGTTCTGGCCCTCTTCCCCATCGGCCGCGAGGGGCGTATGCGCATCATCGCTGACTGCGGAACCGCCAGTGACGACCAGAAGCCCGCCGACCCCACCCTGGAAGAGGTTCAGGCCATCGTGGACAGGCGCGGTCCGGCCGGTCTCAAGCTCAGCGAGCCTTTCTGGCTGGCTGGCTTTCGCATCCACGAGCGACAGGTGTCCGAGTATCGACACGGCCGGGTCTTCCTGGCCGGGGATGCGGCCCACATTCACAGCCCGGCTGGCGGGCAGGGGATGAACACCGGCCTGCAAGACGCCTTCAACCTGGCCTGGAAGCTCGCTCTGGTCCAGCAGGGCAAGGCTCCAGACAGCCTGCTCGACAGCTACAGCTTCGAGCGCCACGCCGTGGGCCAGATGGTGCTCAAGGGAGCCGAGGCAGCCACCCGAGCCGCAACCCTGCGCCATCCGGTGGCCCAGTACCTGCGCAACAAGCTGGCCGAGTTCCTGACGGGCAGCGAGCTGATTCAACACCGCATCGCGCGCACGCTCTCCGAGCTCGACATCAACTATCGCAAGAGCCCCCTCAGCCGAGAGCACAAGAAAGACCTGACCGTGTTCTCCCCTCTGGCCCCGGGCATCCGGCCGGGAGACCGGGTTCCCGACGGCGAGCTGGTCACCCGGGCGGGTGCCGAAGTGCACCTGTTCGACCTGCTCAAGGGCAATGGCTCGCACCTGTTGCTCTTCTCAGGCATCGATCTCAGCGAGCAGACGGAAGAGTGGATGAGCACCATCGAGCGCGAGGTGAAGGCCCGCTGGGGCGACTTCATCAGCGTCATCCACATCGGCCCCAGTGGCTACCATGACCGCGAGCAGCTCTTGCACCGTGCCTTCGGAGCCTCGAGCGAAACACTGTACTGGGTGCGACCCGACCTCTACGTCGGGTTCCGCAGCCAGCCGGCCGACCTGAGGGCTCTGATCGAGTATCTCAGCGGAGTCTACCAGACGACCTCAAACCTGGCCGGCCGGTAGCTCGAGCACGAAGCAGGCTCCTCCATCCGGGCAATTGCTGGCCTTCAAGGAGCCACCGTGCTGTTGGGCAATGCGGGAGATGATGTAGAGGCCAAGCCCAGTTCCCTTGCCCACCGGCTTGGTGGTGTAGAAGGGCTCGAACATCCGGGCCTGCACCTCCTCCGTGAGGCCCGGCCCGAAGTCGCGCACCTCCAGCCGCACCATCCCCTGCTCGGCTCGAGTCGAGACCCGCACGGCCCGGCGCGAAGCCTCTCCCTGCACCATCGCGTCGCGAGCGTTGAGCACCAGGTTCACGACCACTTGCTGCAACTCGGTGGGATTGCCGCGCACCGGGGGCACCGGCTGCAGATCTCTTTCCAGCTGCACCCGGTCGAGATCCAGGGTGTGAGCCACGAAGACCAGACCGTCCTCGACGACCTGCACCAGGTCGACCTGGCGCTGCTCCAACCGTCCTTCCCGCGAGTAGTGGAGAAGCTTGGAGATGATGGTCTGGGCGTACTCAAGCGCCTCCATCCCCTGGGTGAGCAGGGTGCGGGCCCGGGCCGGCTTCTCCTCGAGAAAACGCAGGCTCTGGCTCAGGCCCAGCTTGACCACCCCCAGGGGCGTGTTCAGCTCGTGGGCGACCCCGGCGGCCAGCTGGCCCACGGCAGCCATCTTGCTCGACTGCAGCAAGCGGGCCTCGGCCTCCACCACCTCCTGATAGAGGGCGATGTTGCGCAGGGTCGTGCCCAGCTGCAGGGCGAGCACCTCCAACAGGTCCTGGTGGCTACGCTTGAGCCCCCCGGGGTCGGGCGAGCCAACCACCAGCACCCCATCCACCTGCCCCTCCGAAGCCAGCGGAATGCCCATCAGCGAGCCCCAGCCCATCACCAGGTTGTGAAAGCGGGTGCCTTCGACCGGGTCGAGCAAGATAGCGGTCTGGTTCTCGCGCACCACCTGCACGAACTCACCCAGACCGTCCAGGTCGTGGGGAATGCTGATATCCAGGGGCCTGAAGCAGCGCAAGACAGCGCGGTGCTGGGGCAGGAGAGGCCCCAGAGCGGCCGGCAGGGCCTGCTCGAGGGCCTCTCGATCCAGTGCCGAGGCGATGCGACGACAGCCATCCAGGAGCTGCGAGAGGCGAAACACCCAGACGTGCAGACGTTTGCGTGCCTTGCGCACCCGCTGGAGGCTGCGCTGGTTGCGGCGAAGCTGGCGGGCCGAGTCCAGCGCGATGCCCGCCTGCTGGGTGAGCAGCCTCAGAAGCTGCAGCTGCATGGCCGTGAAGGGCTGGTTGCGGCCCAGGTAGAGCACTCCCGAGCGGCTGAGAGGGAAAGCCAGCGAGAAGGACTCGTGGGGCAGCATCCGCTCGGCCTGTTGCTCGGGATGGCCCGCCACCACACGGCCCTCGGCCCAGGCCTTCTCCACCGCAGAGTCCTTCAGGCCAAGCAGCTCGTACTCGCGCAGTCGGTCGGCTTCGGGGCTTTCGAACAGGACCGGCCGCAACCGCTGCGAGAACACCACGCCGCTGCGGCTGGGGGCCACCTGGAGGGCCATCTTGAGCAGCACGCCGCGCACGTCCTGCAGGCCCGAGCTGACAGCCAGCTCGTCGGACAGCTCGAGCATCAGGTGCAACTCGCGGGTGCGCTGCTCGAGCTCGAGCTGCAGGGTGGCCACGTGGCGCTGCATGACCTCCATCTTGTCCAGACCGGGGCGAAACAGCAGCCAGGGAAGACCCAGGAAAGGAACCAGCGCCAGCGCGGCCACCGGCTGAACCTGCATCAGGATGCCGGCCACCGCTCCCAGGCCGGCCTGGATCGGCCGGCTGGCCCAGGAAACCCGGCCATCCTCGTAGCCTCCATTGAGCATCCAGTCCAGGGCCATCTGCACGGCCAGCGCCACCAGAAGCAGGGACTCGGGCGGCAGCCCACCGCCCTGGCCCAGAGCCACCACCAACCCTCCCAGCACGACCGGGAAGAGCGAATGCACAGCCGCTTGCAGCTCGCGCGGGGGACGGAGGCTGCGCAGAACAAGACCGAGCAGAACGGTCCCCACCAGGATCCGAAAGCCGCCCTGCACGGCCAGCGCCGGATAAAGCGGCATGCTCAGGCTGAGAAAGGCGGTTCTGTGCGTGCGCGGGGAGATGGCCTCCAGCACCACCGCCAGGCCGGCCAGCACCCACGTGTCCGCAGTCACCCGCGGAGGGCCGACCGCCAGGGCCGACCCCAGAGCGATGACCACCAGCGAGCCCAGACCTGGCCAGACCGCCTCGGGCTTGACGCTCACGGCCCACCCTTCCCGACCTGCAGGGGAGCATCCTACCCGTCCGAGCGGTCCTAGTTGTTGGGAAGAAAGATCTCGACCGTCGCCTCGTAATGGCTCTTGCGCCTGCGGTCATTGGGAAAGCGGTCGGCCACCACGGTCACCTTGAGCAGGCGACGGTCGGGGCGCTCGAAGCTGATGCTGCCGTCCTCTCCCAGCTCAGCCAGCGTGCGGGCATCCACCGGGTTGACGCGGGTCAGCTTGCCCCCATCCCGCAGCTCGAACGTGCCGGTGCCGGCCCAGATGGGCGAGCCCGTGGAATCGACCCGGGGGAGATTGTTCCTCATGCGGGGGTAGCGATAGCGGGCGGTCGGTTGCGCGCCGCTGTCGGTGGCGGGATAGAGCACCTGGCCCCCACGCAGCTCGGAGCGGATGTGGCTGATGGCCATCATCACCGCCCGATAGCTGTCGCTCTGGCTGTCCGTCTTGCGCTGGTTATTCAGTCCCGTGGTGTAGATGATCAGGCTGGCCAGCATCATGCCGGCCAGCAGAATCGAAGCGACCAGCACTTCGAAGAGAGTCAGACCGCGTCGGCTCACGGCTCGAGCACCCGGGTCCAGAGCGAGTACTGCTGGGCGCCCTGCTGATCGGACCAGAACACGTTCACCTGCAGCCGCTTGATCCGACCTCCCACTTCGGACTGCTCGATCAGCTCATACTCGTAACCGGGACTGCCGGGAACCGCCTGGCGGCCAGCCGCCACGCTGGCTCCGAAATTCCGGCGCAGGTCCTTCTCGGCCTCGGCCATCAGCGAGCCGGCGACCATGGTTGCCTGGTGACGCTGGGAGCCCCCACGGTCGGCCCGAGCCGAATAGATCTCGGCGCTGACCAGGGCCAGCAGGGCCATGCCCATGATTCCCAGGCACAGGATCAGCTCGGCGAAGGTGAAGCCGCGGCGGGTCAAAGCTCTCAGTAACTGTCGCCCGCGTAGTAGCGGTTGTCGGGCAGCACGTACATTCCTGTGGCGATCACCGGAGCGTTGGCCCCGGGACTGGGGAGCAAGCTGCGCCCGGCAAAGATCTGCTCAGGAGGGCCGGGCACCTGGCTGATCACCCGACCCGGCATGGCGGTGATGGAATCGAGATCCTCGATGAACTCGTCCTCGCCGAGGGTCAACGGCAAGCGAGCGTCCCACTGGGGGGGCTCTTCCTCTTCCTCCGAGCCGGGGTAATAACGGAACACGGTGTCCACCCCGTCGCGTTGCCACAGCGCCATCAAGGTGCCATTCGGGCTGACCGTGAGCTGGCTCAAGGTGGGGGGCGATCCCGAGCCCGAGATGAGCTCGCCTCCGGAGGTGAAGACGTCCGGCGCGGGGGCCAGCATCGTCGACCACCCGCCCCCCGGGGTATAGCGTGCCAGCGAGCCGTCGGACAACTGGGCGTAGACATTGTCGCTATTGGCGGTAAAGGTCTGGATGGAGCCGCCGGGAGGTGCCGGCACGCGCTCGGATCCGCCGTCGGCGTCCATGAGCAGCAGGCCGTCCCCATCCTCCACGACCATGGTCCCGTCCGTACCGCCGATGCGAGCGCCCACGGCGCCGGTGGGCACGTAACTATCGGGCATGCGGGTCACGACCCAGTTGCCCTCGCTGCGATCGAATCGAAACATCGTCGGGAAGTTCTGCAGCGGGGTGGGACTGGCCGGGTTGGTCATCCGACTTGTGGGCGGCGGCTCGTAGATGGCCAGCAGGTCACCGTCCGCGCCAATCCCGTAAGCGGCAAAGGTGCCGATCTCAGCCGGAGCATCCAGGTCAGCCAGGTCCACCAGCACCGGATTGGGCTCGAACTGCGGAGGGTCGAAGGGAACCCCGGCATTGAGAATTTCCTTCTGCTGGAAGACCTGCTGGGGGATGGCCGGAAGCCCCTGCCAGCTGGGGCTGGCCTCGTCCAACCCGTACCACTTGAGGTCGGGCGGACCGGCGGCGCCGCCCGCGTCGGTGTAGATGATCATCCCGGTGGCGGTGGTTTTGACGATCGTGCGACTGGACTGATAGCTCATCAGCTTGCCGTCCACGCTGCAGATGACGTGCAACACGTCCGGATTGCTGCTGTCCGGCTGGCACCAGGTGCGGTAAGTCTTGCCGTCCACCTCGTCCTCCACCGGGCTGCCGGGGCCATGGTCATCTGCGTAGCTAGAATTCTCGAGCACCCGGGCGATGAAGAGGTTGACCTGGCCGCGGGTGGCATAAAGCTCGTGGGCTCGCTCGGCCTCGCCGCGGGTGAAGCGCTGGTTCGTCTGGGCCTGCCAGGTCAGCACCGTGGACAGAAAATAGATGACCAGCGCCATGAAGAGCGCGGTCGGCAGGGCCATTCCATGTCGTCTCACGGGCACCATCCCCCTGAAAAGGTTAGCAAAGAAAAGTCGGCTCGGAAAGTCTCGCGGCCGAGAATCTTGAAGGTGTCACACCCCTGTCACCGGAAATCGATACACTTCGGCTGCCAAACGCTAGAAATTGATGGAACACTGCCAGGGGAGTCAGCTCCGATCGTGAGAGAAACCGTCCTGATCGTCGAGGACGACGAGTCCATCGCCGAATTCTTGACCGTCACCCTGAGCGGCGAGGGCTACCGCGTGGTTCTCGCCCGCGACGGGCGCGAGGCGGTGGAGCGCTTCGAGCTCGAGAAGCCCGACGCCGTGCTGCTCGACATGATGCTGCCGCGCCTGAGCGGACTGGAAGTGCTGCGCACCCTGCGCCGCTCCTCCGAGACCCCCATCCTGATCGTCTCGGTCAAGGACAGCGAGTCAGACAAGGTCTCCACCCTCGAGCTGGGGGCCGACGACTACATCACCAAGCCCTTCTCTCCTCGCGAGCTGGTGGCCCGGCTGCGGACCAACCTGCGCAAGCGTGGGGGCGAGGTGCGAGTGCGCCTGGGCGAGATCGAGATCGACTGGCAGCGGGCTGACGTCTACAGGTCGGGCGTGCGCATCATCCTGACCGCCCGCGAGTTCGAGGTTCTTCGGGTGCTGTATGACCATCGCGAGCGCGTTCTCGGTCGCGAGTCGCTGCTCGAGAAAGTGTGGGGCTTCGACTTCGAGGGCGAGGACCGGGTGGTGGATACCACCATCAAACGGCTGCGCAAGAAGGTTGGCCCGGAGCTGGTGGAAACCGTGCGCGGCCTGGGTTATCGTCTCTCGGTGGGTCGGTGATCAACCGGCCCAAGATTCGGCTCTGGGGACCCTGGCTGCTGGTGGCCCTGACCCTGATCGCCAGCACCGGGCTGTTGTTGGCCCTGCTGCGCAAGACCGAGCGCGACGCGCTGGCCCAGTTGCAAGACGAGATGCTTGCCAGCGCCAAAGCGCTGGCCGAGCTGGCCTCGGCCCCCCTGGCCGAGGGCCGGGCCGAGGCCATCTGGCGCGAGCTGGTGGCCACCCAAAACGCCACCGGCTCGCGGGTTCGCCTGCTCGACCGCGAGCGCAACCTGGTGGCCGACTCGCTGGAGATCCCCTCCGAGCGGCAGGCCTCGATCCGGTTCCGCCCGGAAATCGAGCAGGCCTACCAGGGTCGCTGGGCCGCCTACACCCGCTACTCGGACGAAACCGAGCGCTCGCTGGCTCTGTTCGTGGCCGTGCCCGTCTACTGGGGCGAGGAGATCGTGGGAGTGACCTACCTCTCCCACTCCACCGACGGTATCCTGCAACGCCTGGGAGCCCTGCGGGCCAGCGCCCGCGACGGCCTGGTGGTGCTCACCTTCGGAGTGTTTCTGGCCGCCCTCTACGTGTCCGGCCACCTGCGCCGCTCGGTCAAGAACCTGCGCAACCTGGCCCTTCGGGTGGCCGACGAGCCGGAGGAGATCGAAGTGGAGGGTGGCGGCGAGCTGGCCACCATCGGGGAGGGCTTCAACCGCCTGGTGCAGTCACTCAAGGAGAAAGTGGCCCTGCTCGAGGACGAGAAGCTCAAGACCCGCCACTTCATGGAGGACGTGGCCCACGAGCTGAAAACCCCCGTGACCGGGCTGTGCGGCTCGGTGGAGGCGCTCATGCGGGGAGCTGACGGCGAGGCTCGCGAGCGTTTGCTGCGCAACCTCGAGCGCGAGTCGGGCCGGCTCTCGGAGCTGATCTCCCGGCTCATCGAGCTGCAAAAGCTCGACTACTACGAGCTGAAGCTCGAGCGCTTCGAGCTGGTCTCGCTGCTCGAGA
>CAZWUN010000030.1:0-26796 GCA_964637145.1 uncultured Burkholderiales bacterium | reverse complement strand
GTGCTCTTCCGGGGGCCCAGGCCGGTGTTCGTTGACGTGGGCTCGATCTGCCCGGTCGAGGACAAATTTCTCTGGCGGCCATACCAGCAGTTCTGCAACCTCTTCCTGTTCCCACTCTATCTCTACGAGGCCGGCCTGCACTCCATCGCCCGGCCCTTCCTCTATGACTTCCTGCGGGGTGTGCCTTACGAGCTCTGCTACCGGCTGCTTCCCTGGTTTCAGCGCTGGCGCCCCCAGACGCTGGCCCGCCTGAGCCTTCCCCTGGGACTGGACCGGGCGGTCAAGAAGCTGGGTCTGGAGGAGAAGCTGAAGAGCTCGATGACTCGCCCTGTCGGCCAGGAGGAACGGGTGCGCTTCTTCAGCGGCCTACGGCGCGATCTGACCAGCCTGCGACTCAAGCCCGCCCGCACCGTCTGGTCCGACTACCAGGAGTGGCCTTCTTTTGATCAAGACGGGCAGTGGACCCTCAAACAGAAGGCCATCCGCGACGTCCTGCAGCGCTTGCGGCCGACCAGCGTGCTGGACGTGGCCTGCAACCAGGGCTGGTACTCGACCCTGGCGGCCCGCCACGGGGCCCGGGTGACCGCGCTGGACCAAGACGAGAGCTGCGTCTCGCAGGTCTATCGACGGGCTCACCAGGAAGGCACCGACATCTTGCCCCTGCGGGTCGACATCCTTCAGCCTCCGCCTGCCTTCGGCTGGAGGCTGAAGCAATTCAGCTCATTCTTTCAGCGCGTCAAGGCCGACATGGTCCTGGCGCTGGCCCTGATCCACCATCTCTGCCTGGCTCAGTGGCAAAGCTTCGAGCGCGTGGTGGAGCTCTTCGACGAACTCGAGCCCAGCACGCTGGTGCTCGAGTTCGTCCCCGCCCAGGACGACAAGGCACGACCAATGTGGGAAAGCAAACCCGAGCCGGTCGACTGGTACCACCTCGAGGGCCTGCTGGAGGTGCTAGGACGCCGCTACCGCGAGCTGGAGGTGCTGGAATCCTTCCCGACCGGACGCAAGCTGATCGTGGCGACCCGCTGATTACTTCTTTTCGAAGTCGATATCGATCCAGCGGACGGCCACATCGAGCAGGGCCTGCACGCCGTGCTCCTTCTCCAGAGTAGCGAACCAGCGGTAACCGTCCCCGTAAGTCGGGTCGCCGTTGCGACGGATGATGCTGGCCTGGCCGAAATTGCCCGCCCGGGTGAGCACCTGGTAGGCCACCCACTCGGCGAAGCCCTCGCAGAAGAGCTGACTGGTGGCGTCGGGATCGGGGTGATGCTGGTACTGCCAGGCGTGCCCGAACTCATGAGCCACGATCCCCAGCGCATCGGCCTTGGTCACGCCGTTACTCACGTAGATCAGGCTCTTGTCGTCGTCGTAGAGCCCGTAGACCTCGCCACCTCCGAGGTCGGAGAGCTGTTGCGGGCTGATCGCTTTCACCTTGACCGGGTGCTTGAGGTCGAGCTTGCCATCGAAGGTGCGATGAAGCACATGCTGGGTGTAATCGAGCAACTCCGCGCAAACCCTGTCATCTACCCGGCCTCCGCAGCCGCAGTTGGGCATGAAGCAGCCATTGCCCCGACAATCGCAGCCAGGGCATGGCAGCAGGTTCGGAGGCGGGCGAACCCCCGATGGTCGGGGGGGAGGGGGGGGTTTGAGCGGCACCTCGACCGGAGCTTCCTGAGCCCGGACAGCCAGGGAGAGCAACCAGAAGAGCAGCGCGACGAGTGCCCGGGACATCTTGAGAAGAATTCCGCCGCGCGCGGGCAAATGTCCTCCAAGAGGCCAACTTCTTCAGCACGCCGAAGGTTTAGCCTGTCATCAAGCCCTTCTGTCAGGGCCCGGGGAGGAAAGCCAAGACATGCGACGACTCCTGATTCTCCTTGCGCTGTTGCTCCTGGCGGCCGGGCCGCCCCTGGAAGCCAGTGGACGAGTTTTGCTCGATGCTGACAGCCTTGAGCTCAGGGCCGGCTTCGCCACCTGGAGCCCGGCCAGTCGCCAGTTGCGTTTGATGCTTCTCCCCTTTGAGCCGACCAGCCAGCAGATGTCCGGGGTGGAGAAATTCCCGGAGGCCGACTATCAGGTGGTGGAGTCTCCCCAGCGTCCCTTCGTGCGACTGGACATGACTCTGGCCGAGGGCGCCACGGGAGAGTTTCGGGCCGAGCAGGTCAAGTTCTGGAATCTGTCCCTCTGGCGACTCGGAGCCGACCAGAAAGGCTCCTATTCAATTCAGCATCAAAAACTCAAAGGAAGCCTGAAACTGACCGGCGACTTTCGCGCCGGCAAACCCATCCGCTTCGAGGCCCATGGTGAGCAATCAACAAGCGAGCATCGCATCAAGTGGCGTTTTCAGGGAAACTGCCGCGTGCTGGTCGTGCCGGCGAAGCCGAAATAGCGACGACGGCGGGAGCGGTCGATAGCCAGAACAGCGACGAGAGAAGCGGTCGATCAATAGAGGCAATTCAAGCTCTTTGACGAATTTTTCCTGGTAGCCCGCGCGACTCGACTTGAGTGAAATTCACCGGTAGAATCCAGCTGCAAGGGGAAATTTTCGCTGTACGAGACCCGTTCAGATCTGGTCAGCTCCTGGGAGCCCGAGGGGCGGCTTGAGAACGCCTTCGCCCGAAGTCTGGAGCAGCTTACCGAGTTCCAGGCCCAGATTGACGAGTTGTGCGACCAGCTCGTCGAGTCGCAAACCCAGCTAGAATCGATGCAGAGTCAGCTGCTCGAGCGTGAAGAGCGACTCGAGCTCATGCGGGGCGAGCTAGCGTCCCAGGCCACCGAGCTCTCGGAGCAGCGTGCCAGCGCCTTTGCTCTCGAGCACCAACTGGTCGACAGTCAGGAGCTCTCCTCTCGCCTGCTGCATCAGCTGGCCCTCCTGAGGCCAGAGCCGGCCGAGCATCTGCTGGCGGCTCGACAGGAAGCCTACCAGGCACTGCAACAGGCTCACATGGTCAAGTTGCAGCGTAAGCTCCGCAAGCAAAGAGCGGCTCTGTCCAGGTATCGCACCGAGCTGAAGCTGCGCCAGAGTTTGCTGAGCGGAGCCCGGGCCGAGTTGGAGCGCGCCCGCCAGGAGCGAGAAGAGCTGGCCGACAAGCTGGCCAAGGAACGCGAGAAGCGCTCTGAAGGAGCGCTGACAGCCGAGTCGGAGCTGGCCGGACTGCGCAAGCGGGTGGCCGAACTGGGCGAAAGCGTGGCCCGCAGGCGCCAGGCCATGGCCGCGGCCCGCCGCCATCTGGCCGAGGAGCAAGGACGTCTGGCCGAAGCCCGACGCGAGTCGCAGCGTCAGGATGACGTGCTGGCTGAGCGTGAGCGCGAGCTTCAGACCCTGCAAGAGAGCCTGGAGCTCTCCGAGCGCCATCGCGAGGTGCTCGAGCACGAACGACAGGAGCTCTTCCAGGCGCTGGAGCAGGCTGAGCGCCGCCAGAGCGAGCTTGAAGCTGAGCGAGAGCAGTTGCTGACCCATCAGGGTGAGCTCGATTCCGAGCGACAGAGATTGCTTCGCAACCTGGATGAGGCCGAGCGCCAGCAGGGCGAGCTCGAAGTCGAGCGGCAGGGATTGATGCGCAAGCTGGACGAGGCCCACCGCCAGCAGGGCGAGCTCGAAGTCGAGCGGCAGAGATTGTTGAGCCAAACGGAAGGAGCCGAGCGCCAGCGGAACGAGCTCCAGGAAGAGCGGGACCGGCTGCTGCGAAACCTGGAGGAGGCCGAACGGCACCAGGGCGAGCTCGAGGACGAGCGGGGCGAATTGCTGACCGCCCTGGGCGAAGCCGAAGCGCAGTGGCAGAGCAGGGTTCCCCAGCTCCAACACGAGCTGGCCCAGGCCGAGCAGCGGGCCGAGACCTTGCAGGGACAGCTGGCAGACGTTCTCGAGCGGCTTCGTCTGACGTCCGAGTGTCGGCCCGACGCAACTCTTGAGAGTGAGCTGCAACGGCAGGCCCGGGCCCTGGAAGAAGAACGCCAGCGGCAGAGCTCCGAGCTGGAAAGTGAACGAGCCCGGCTCAACTCAGAGATCCAGGCCCTGGATGAGGTGCGTGGCAGCCTGGAGCGCGAGCGCCAGGCGCTCCAGGCAGGCCAGACTCTGGACCTCTCCGTTCTGGCCGGCGAGCGCGCGGCTCTCCAGACCGAGCGCGAGCAACTCGAGGCAGAGTTGGAGGGTCTGTCCAGCAGACGAGAGCAGATGGAGTGTGAGCTCGACCGGCAACGCTCGCAGCTGGCCCTCGAAATGGAGGTTCTGGAGAGCACCCGCGCCCGGCTGGCCGGAGAGCGAAGCGAGCTTGACCGCGAGCGCTCTCGGCTGGAGCAGGAACTGAGAGAGCTGGAAGACCAGCGGGCCCGATTGGCCAGCGAGCGCCGGGAGCTGGAAGACGCGATCAAAGAGCCCCGGTCGCTGGATGCGGAGGCCCTGGAGCAGGAACGGGCCCGGCTCCGGCAGGACCTGGCCGAGAGCGCCTCCGGAGCCCAGGAGCGCGAGCGGCTCAAACACGAACTGGAAAGGCTCCAGCACGAGCACGAAGCATTGCAGCGCGAGCTGCAGTCTGCTCGAGCCTCAGTATCAGTACCCGAGCCGCAGTTCGAGGCCCCCCGGGCCGCGCCCGTGACCCGCCTGCAGGCCAGTTGGGATGGTCAGTTCCTGCTGGCCCAACAGGGTCAGGACGGCTGGCTCGAGCACCAGGGACGACCGGTCTGGAAGCGCATCATCCCCCCGGACCATCGGCTTCTCTGGGTAGGCAACAACGGGGAGGCGATCTTTGCTCGCGAGCTGGGCGGCGTGGTGCGCATCCTTCCCCTGCCGGACCAGGCACCCCGAGAAGTCGAGTATCTCGGCACCGGCCAGGATCAATCCCACCTGGGGAAGCTGCGCGTCAACGTGGATGGTCGCACCATGTGCTGGGAGCGCATCGTCCCGGAGCAGCGGCTGAGCGATCGAATCTTTCGTCTGCTGGGCAAGAAATCGGTGGCCCAGGGCTCTTTGAGCCACTCTATCGGGCTGCTCGACCTGCACACAGGGGCCTCCCAGAGTTACGTATCGGCCGTGCTCCCTCGGGTGCGGGAGGAGCGCTTCTGGTGGGAGATCTCTCCCCACTTTCTGCACCTGGTGGTAGGCCTGACCGAGCAGACGGGCTTTCTGTTCCGGGTGATCAACATTACAGGGAGGGCTCTGGCTGGGGAGTTCCGGGTTCCGGTCCAGGACCTTTCGCAGCTCTGGATCAACGATGAGGGAACCGTGATGGTAGACATCCTGGGAGATGGCTCGGCGCTCGACCTGTATCGGCTCGACCGCAAGCTGCAGATCACTCCCCCGCCTCGCTCCACGGTACTGCGACTGGGCCCGCACTGGGTGGCTTTTCAGACCGATCAGACCGAGCTGGTGGTGAAGAGCTTCCAGAACGAGGAGTGTCTGCGCCGGGACCTTTCCAAGCTGAGCCGACCTGGAGTGCAGCATCGTCTGCGAGTCACGGAGAGGGCCCAGCTCGACCTGATGACGCTCGAAAACGAGAACCTCGCTTTCGAGCGCCACCAGCTTGAGCTGCCTAGCGAGTAGCCGTCAGAGCCATCAGCTCCTGGGGAAAAGGCCCCAGGTCGATGACCTCGGTGAAGCCCAGCCGGTGGAGCAGGCTGGCCGCCATCGCTGAACGCGCACCACTGCGGCAGTGCACGGCCAGAGGACGATCGCCGGTCAGCTCGTCCGCTCGCAGCTCGAGCTGCCCGAGCGGGATATGGATGGCTCCCGGCACATGCCCCGACTCCCACTCTCGATCATTGCGCACGTCCAGAATGCGAACCTCGCCAGGGCGAATGTCGCTCGGAACCATGCGCTTGATCTGGCGCAGGCGTGGCATCTTCTCTACGGCCTCGGGCCGGAACAGCCCGACTACCCGATCCAGTCCGATGCTGGCCAGGTCTCTCAACGCTCGCTCCGGTTGGTCAGTGATCAGATACAGATCCTGGTCGTATGGCAACAGCCACCCGGCCCAGGTGGTGAACGACTTGTTGAGGGGCAGATTGAGCGTGCCCGGGGCGAAGCCGGCGGCATAGGCCGGGGCCGGCCTCAGATCGACCACCATGGCCCCTTCGGCCAGCAGCTCGGGCAGCGCCGAAGCGGGCATCAGTGCGGGGGTCGGACGCTCGGACAGGAGTCCCGGTCCCTCCTTGTTGAGACGCTTCATCTGGGCGAAGTAGCGAGGCGGATCGGGCTGACCCGAGAGAACGGCCTTGACGAACTCATCCTCGCTCTGAGGCTTCAGGGCCCAGTTGGTCAAGCGCTCGTAACCCAGGGTCGTCTGAGGCACTGCCCCCAGACCCTTGCCGCAGGCCGAGCCGGCCCCGTGGGCGGGCCAGACCTGGAGATGGTCGGGCAGATCCTTCAGCTTTTGAAGCGAGCGATACAGCACGCGCGCCCCCGCTTCCATGGTGCCTTCGAACCCGGCGGCTCGCTCGAGCAAGTCGGGACGCCCCACGTCGCCGACAAACAGGAAGTCGCCCGTGAACATCCCCATCGGCTTGTCGGTGGCAGGGGTATCGGTAAGAAGGAAGGAGATATGCTCGGGTGTGTGGCCCGGGGTGGCCACAACCTGCAGCTTCACCTTGCCCACCCAGAACTCGAAGCCATCCTTGACCCGCTCGCCCGGGAAAGCATACTTCCAGTTGGCGTCTCCTTCGTCGGAGAGGTAGAGGTGGGCCCCGGTGCGGGCGGCCAGCTCGCGAGCGCCAGAAGCGAAGTCGGCGTGGATGTGGGTCTCGGTCACCGCGGTCAGGTTCATCCCTTCGGCCGCCAGCTCCATCAGATACGGCTCGAGATTGCGCCCGGGGTCGATGACCACCGCCTCCCCGGTCGCCTGACAGCCGACCAGGTAGCTATAGTGAGCCAGGTTTTCGTCAAAGAAGCGTTTGAACAGCATAAGGGGCTCCCTTCAGTGATTGCGCCACAAGATATAGGTTCCGACAAAGAGCAGGAAGATGGCGAAGGCCCGCTTGAGATGTGCCTGATTAATCCGCGGGACCAGCTTTCCTCCCAGGAAGATCCCCGCCAGCACGGCCAGGGTAAAGCCGGCCAGGAACGGTGGATGGAAGGAGACCTGTCCGAAGTAGCCCACCAGCCCGGCAGCACAGTTGAGGGCGATGATCAGCAGCGAGGTGGGCACCGCCCGGCGCATCGGCAAACCGGCCGAGAGCACCAGGGCAGGCACGATCAGAAAGCCCCCTCCCACTCCCACCACCCCGGTCAGCAGACCCACAGCCAGCGATGCCAGCGGAAGCGGCAGGGAGCCGGTTCGAGTCGAGCTCTTTGCAACAGTCGAAGCGTTGTGAGAGAGCATCAGGCCGGCCACCACCAGCATGGTCGCGGCGAACAAGCCCAGCTGAACAGCCTCGCTGAGGTGCTCAGCCAGGCGAGCCCCGGCAAAGGTTCCCAGCATCCCGTAGAGAGCGAAGTGCCAGGCGGCCTGAAGGTCGAGCTCGGAGCGTCGAAACATGGCTCCCAGCAGGCTGCTTGCACCGACGATCACCAGACTGGAGGCGATGGCGTCTCGGGGAGAGAGGCCCGCCCCGTAGACCAGGATGGGCACGGCCAGGATGGAGCCTCCCCCACCCAGCAGGCCCAGAGCCAGCCCTGACAGCACCGCCAGCAGGTGAATCAGGAGCAGCATGACTTCTGATTTCCGGTCAGGGCCGCCACAACGCGGGCGGGGTCACAGGCAGGGCCGCGGTTGTAGGGCAGCCGGGTCAAAATCATGGCCATCCCGCAGAGGTTGGTCACGCCGGCGTAGGTCAGGCCCAGGCCGATGCCCGCGGGAACCAGGGCGAAAAGCGGGCTGACTTTCCAGGCCAACAGGCTGAAGAGGGTCACCAGCAAACCGGCGATGATGCGCACCTGGCGCTCGATACTGAGCCGTGGACGGCCTCCCCGGTGAACAGCGTTGCCGGCGGCCGTCCAGGCGTTCATGCCCCCTTCCAGCAGCCTCAGCTGGCCCAGGCCGGCCTGGGTCAGCAGCTGCTCGGCCTGGCGAGCCCGGCCTCCCGACTGGCAGATCAGCACCACCGGGTCGTTGACACGAGCGAGCTCGCGCTGGTGCTCGCCCAACTGGTCAAGAGGCAGGTTATAGGCCCCTTCGATGTGAGCGCTCTCAAATTCGCCGGGAGTGCGTACGTCCAGCAGTCGGACGCGGGGATTGTCGTTGATCAACTCGATGAGCTCCGGGGAAGTCATGAAGTTCCTCCTTAGAAATTATCGACCGCTCCTGTCGTCGCTGAAGACTTCACAGTCTCGGACGCACTGAAGCAGCTTGAACAGCTGTGTCTGGGCGACGGAGTAGAAGACCTGACCCGCCCGCCGACGAGCTCGCAACAGGCCGAGAGCCCTCATCTTGTTCAGATGCTGGGACACGGTCGGTTGGGGCTCGTCGAGACGCTGGTGAAAAGCACCGGCTGGAAGCTCGCCGTGCTGCTCGAGCAACTCGACGATGCGCAACCGGACGGCGTGACCCATCAAGCGGAGCATTTCGGCAGCGTATTCGAGCTTGTCATCGGACAGGGCGGTTGCTGTCTTCATCTTGACATCAATATATCACAATATTGACCTTTGTCAATATTGGCGACAAAGGCAGGAACCACAACACTTTCGTCTCATCAGGGGCAACATGGCCCCCATCACCCACGTTCTCTATCATGCTCACTGCGCCGACGGCTTCGGAGCGGCCTTCGCGGCCTGGACAGTACTGGGTGAGCAGGCCCGGTATCTCCCGGTACGACACGGAGATCCCCCGCCCGAGCTTCCGGCCGAAGCCCATGTGGCTATCCTCGACTTCAGTTATGCCCGAGCCACCTTGCTCGAGTTGCAGGAACACTGTCAGAGCTTGCTGGTGCTCGACCACCACAAGTCGGCCCAGGCCGACCTGGCTGGCCTCCCCTTCGCTCGATTCGACCTGGACAAATCCGGAGCCCGGCTGGCCTGGGAGTATTTCCAGCCACTCCAGAAGATGCCCGAATTGCTGGCTTACGTGGAGGATCAGGACCTGTGGCGATTTGCCCTGCCCGATAGCCGCGCGGTTTCTACCGCTTTGCATGGCTACCCGATGGACTTTGCCGTCTGGCAGCGGCTATCCGTGGCCGAGCTGGCCAGCGAAGGGCGGGCCATTCTCCGTTACAAGCAAAGCTTGATCGAGCGAGCCGTCAGCCGGGCTCGTTGGACTCGAGTCGGTGAGCACGACATTCCGACCGTGAACTCGTGCCTCCTGCAAAGCGAGATCGGCGATGAGTTGTGCCGAATCTATCCCGAGGCACCCTTCGCCGGGGTCTACTATGCCAACCCGAAGGAGCAGCAAGCCTGGTCGCTTCGCTCGATCGGAGAGTTCGACGTGTCAGCCGTGGCCGCTCTCTTCGGTGGCGGGGGACACCGCAATGCGGCCGGCTTCGCACTTCCGCTCGACCGGGCGCTCTGATAGGCATGGTAGATGGCTGGCATTCAGGGGTGGCACGGGCGACGCTCACGTTACAGTCCCTCGCATTGACAGTGCCACTTCACTTTGGAAACGTTTCGAAACTTGTTTCGAAACGCACGTTACCTGGCACGGTCAATGCGACGAAGTTTAGGTGTAGCGACGATGTTCAGTTCTCGGGCCAGTCCCGGTCCTCCAGCGAGCCGGTCCGGCGGCGGTGCTCCTTGTAGGCCACGGCCACGTGGGCGGTCAGGTCGCGATAAAGATCGAACACGTCACAAAGCTCAATCAGAAGCTCGATCAGTTTCTCCTCGGGAAGATCTTGAAAGGCATTCAATAGTCGGGGATACTTGGCGGCAAACAAAGTGAGGAGGTCGCTGGAAAGCTCAAGCATCTCCTGGCGGAAGCGTTCATCGGTCAGCAGGCTCATGATTGAGTCTGCTTCCGCTTCCACCCGGGGAAGATCCTTCGAACAGAAGGCGGGAGTGCGCGAGAGTCGAATTAGAGCCACGAATGCACCCCGCCAACCTCGACTCCAACTTCCAGAAGATCGCCATCGTGCTGATGGCTTTGACCCCCGAGGCGGCTGCCAAGCTGTTCAAAGAGCTCGGGGTCGAGCAAAGCCAGGCAGTCACCTCCCAGCTCAAGGAGCTATCCTCGGCCGCCACTCCCCAGGAGCGGGCACTGGTGCTGGCAGAGTTCCTCGACCATGCCGCCACCTCGGCCACCTCCGGCCGGACCTATGCGGCGGCCCTGGCCGCAGTGGACCAGTTGGCCCGGACTTCACCAGGCACGGTGGCCGCCGTCATGCAGCAACTGTGGCTGAGCGGCCTTCCAATCGATCGCGAACGCCGTCGGGCCTCCCGTGCCAGGGTTTCCCCCGGCTGGCTTTTCCTGGGCCTGGGTCTGGCTGGTATGGCAGCCGGACTGGCGGGCATCCCGCTGGCGCTCACGGGCAAGAGCCCCCGCCGCGAACGCCGGGGGCGCAACCAGCCGGTAGCTGAGGAACGCCGGGCCGAGCCCCAGCCGCCCGAGCCTCGAGCCCTGGCCGCCCTCCCCGCCCCGACCCCGCAGCCGCTGGCCCAGGTGCCACCTGTGCGCCTCGACCCGATCTGCGTCGAGATGGCCGAGGCGGGATACGCCGTCGTGACCCCCCAGATCAAGGCTCGCTACGCGAACTTTAAGGCCCTGCTGGCTCGACTCAAAGAGTTGGGGCTGGTCTCGCCCGAAATCCCGGTCCTCAAATGCTCCGACCTGGCCGACGATGAGTATCGCGTCAAGGTTCGTGGTCGCGAAGTGGCGCGCGGTCGCTTGGAGCTTGCCGGTCGACTGGCTCTGGGCTCCTCGACCTTGCTCGAGAGGCTCGACCCGGAGCGTAGCATCGAGTACTCGCACGGGCTTCCGAGCTACTGGATTCACCCTCGTCGCGCTCGCCGGGCCGAAGATCTGGGCTGCCTGGTCCTCTGGCCGGCTGATGTGCTGGCCTGGCACCTGAACCGGCTGCTCAACGTGCACGGCCCCGCTCTGTTGGAGACACAAGAAGTCTACAACCTGGTGAGCCGGGCCAAGCAGGTCGAGTCCACCGGAATCAAATCGGTCATACCCGAGATCATCCGCATGGACGAGCTGAAATCGTTCCTGCACAAGCTATGGCGGGCCAAAGGCTCGATCGGGGAGATCGGCCACCTCCTCAAGCTGATCGGTGACACCGAGGAGCGTGACCCGGAAACCCTGACCCAACTGGCTCTTCAGGGCAACTCGGTGTACGCCGGTCCGGTGATCGCAACCGCCGACATTCCTGTGGCGGCCGCCCTGGCGGTGCTGCATCGAATCCACCACTGGGACATCAACAACGTCATGGAGCAACTGACTCCGGACGAGTCGGTGGAGCTGGCCAAAGGATTCGTACGAGTTCGCTCGCTGGCTCCCGATCGGGTCAAGAGCCTGTGGGAACGGCTGCAAGGTCAGCGTCTCTACTGGAGCAACCAACGCCGGTTCGTGCAATGGCTGCAGCAATTCTTGCGCGAGGGCTCACGCACCGAGCCGGCCCTCGGTCCCCGCCGCCGTCTGGCGCTGCTGCTGAACATGTTGCCGATCGAGGTAGCCGAGTTGGTTTCCCAGGCGGTGCTCAATCGGCTTCCGCCGGCCCGCAGCCGTCAGGTCATAGCCGAAGTGGGTAAGTTGACCGCTTACCAGCTGCTGGAGAAGCCCTCCGACCCCAACCACAACCAGATCCGTGAGCGCGTGGCCGGCGAGTTCCTGGCCAGCTTGAAGCAGGTCTTCCTGCTCGAGGAGTTGCAGATGCCCGGCGAGATCGCGCTGGCCGAAACCCAGCGCCTGGCTCACAGCTCTCCCTCCTCGGTGGCCAGTTTCCTGCGACACCGCTGGCTCACCGAGAAAGACCCGGTGACCCGCTTCCAGGAGGTAGCCCGGATCTATCCCCAGCGAACCGCCCAGCAATTGCTCTCGCTCAATACCGAGTCGCCCTACCTCACGGGCCCCGAAAAGGCGGTCACCCTGATCAATGCCCTGGGCCCCGAAACCTCACGCGAGGTCGAGAAATGGCTCTGCGCCCACGGTTCGTGTCTCCCCTGGGCGCTGGCGCGTTCAGGCTACCGCCAACTGGTGGCCCAGGAGTTCATTGCCGGCTTCTACTCCGAGGGAGGAGCCAGGGTAGAGCCCCGATAGCTCTCAAGAAGAGCGGCGCAACGAGTAGATGCGCCCGTTCGGACCTTCTCCTTCGGGCACCAGCGCCTTCCAGCCCGCCCGATCGAGCCTGGTAGAGAGCGATTCCAGCAGCCCTCCGACCCGGCGGGTCCCGACCACGCGCGAAAGCTCGCCCTCGCTCATGGTGCCGTGACGGGCCAGATTCTCGAGCACCAGCCGCTCCTGCGCGTTGAGGCGCAGGGGCAGCTCAAGAACCACCGGCTCGCCCATGGCGGTGGTGGCCTCCACCCGCTCCACATCCAGAGCACAAAGCTGATCAGCAACCTGGGGGAGGAACACGACCAGACGGCCATCGGGGCTGAGCGCCAGGGCCGTGCGGTCTTCGCAACTCAGCATACGATAGAGTCGGTTGAGTTGTTGCATCAGATAGGGTCGGGGCTGGCGTAACCGGGCCACGAGTTCGTCCACCGTCCACTGGCGCTCGGCCAGCAAGTCGAGCAACCCCGCCAGACTGCCTCGAAAGGGCGCGTCCTCGGGCAAGAATCGAGCCTGAAATCGAGTCGAGCTCCACAGGCGCAGCGCCCATGGATGTTGCGGTTGCTTCTCGCCGCGGCGGGCCAGCCCTCGCACGACGAGACGCGGCGCCGGACGAACGATGGCACGCCTCTGCAGCGAGCGGACGAGCCGTTCGAGCATAGCTCTCACCTCGCCCGGAAGCCAGTCCTGACCGGCCCGCAGGCAGTCGAAGGCTGCTCCCTCAGCAGGCGATTCGAGCACCACGCAGGCTCCGGTGGGACCTCCCAGCGACTGCCCTGCCACCAGCAAGCGACCATTCTGATAGGCGAAAAGACCCTCGGGGACACTCTGACCCGGACGCGGATCGAGTTGCACCAGGCGGGCCACGAACTCGCCCTGCGCCGTCGGGATGGCCTTTCGCCCGAGACGGTGAACGGCGGCAAAGCGCCGCCCCCGCAAGGGATCGTCGGCCACCACCCGGTGGCCACCCAGGATCAGCTCGAGCTGATCTTCCAGCAGACGGTGCAAAACCTGACCGAGGAACTGTCCGATCTGACGCACGCGTTCGGAGAATCGTCGAGGATCGCGTTGGCGACCCGAGACCTCCGGCCAACCAGCCAGGTCTTCACACAGCACCAGATTGCCCTGAGCAACATCGAACCAGCGCTCTTGCAGCCGCTGGCGTGACTCAGAGGCAAGCCCTTTGAGCTCCAGCCAGGGACCGCCCACCGGATCGAGCTGCCAGCCCCAGTTGCGCGTGCTGGCCCCGGAACGTGTCTGGACCAGAACCCGCCCGGTCCAGGTCAGGTCCTCTCCTCCCCACAGGGCCAGAGGCTCATTGCGGGGCAAAGCCGGCCCGTCGTCTTGCACGGTGAGGTAGCTGCGACTGCCCTTCCAGACGAAACGTAGCCAGACACGTCGGGCCCCGGCCAGGCAGCGCTGCCAGACCAGGTCCGCCAGGCACGGCTCGACCCCGTATTCGGGACGCTCGACAGGTACGGACTTCTTGACCATGTTGGAGAAGTTCTTTCAATCACACCGGGCGAAAGTCTTTGCGAACAAAATGAAAAAAATTCTGCAACTCCTCGACCCCGATATCTGCAGCATTTCCCATTGCTGAGCGTTACGTGCTGAAGGGGCTGCCTATCCTTCAGGGGCGCCTCCGTACAACTCTGTCGGCGCCAGTTCCTGCAAAACCTACAGCACTACACTTTCGTCCCGTCCCAACTGTAACTGAGCGGCAACAAACCCCACGCTTGGGATCACTAAGATGGCCGGGACATAGACAAAGGGGACAATCACGCCATGCAGGTTCATACTGCCCAATTCGCCGCGCTTCCCAGCCGCGCGACCCGGCCAGAAGCCGAGGAAGCTCAGACCCAACCCGCCGAGAGCTTTTCCTGGAGCAAGGCCCTGGCGCTGCCGGCCTACACCTACGGCCTGGCCTCCGGCGCCCTATCGGCCGCCACCGGCTTCGCCCAGCGCTTTCCCGCGGGAGGATTCACCATCAACCCGGGCCAGGGGATCGTGCTCAACCCGGAGTGGACGCGCCACCTGGCTGAGGGCTCGCTGCTCAACGCCGCCCAGCCCATCCTGGCCGGTCTGACAACCGTGCTGCTGGGAACCCGCGGAGTGCTGGAGCTCAGCGAGGGGCGCCACCTGGCTGGAGCCCTCGACCTGGCGGCGGCGACCGCTTCGGCCGGCTCGCTGGTCTCACCCGGGATCGGTGGCGCCGCGACGCTGGCCCTCATGGCTGCGCGCAGCCTGGTCGAGCTTCACCCGTAGGCTCTTGAGCGCGCGCCGACGCCAGTAGTGCGAGCCGGCATAGACTCCCAACAGAGCCCCGGGGATGCAGAGAAAGTGAAAGGGGGCGGCGAATCCCGTCACTGCGATCAAACCGAAGCCCAGAGCCCCCCCGGCCACGAAGCCACCCATTCCAGCACCGTTCAGGTTGGTTAAGCGCAGGCCTGGCTTCCAGCTCTTGAGATGCTCACAGGTACGGGCGACGAGTTGTGGAGCCTCCTGGCGCAGAGCCTCCTGCAGGGTCACCAGAGCCGCATCGTCACGGACCTGGAACTGGCCCAGATCGGTGCTCAGTTGCTCGTGCTCGGTCGACACGACACAACGAAGACCCGAGACTCCCAGATCGCACAGCACCGGTTCGAGGGCGATCCCGGCTTCGACCGGCAGGATACGCCCCATGTCCTCCGAGTCGGTCAGCAGATAGATGCGCTGGCACCGGAACCAGTTGGCTTCCATTCCGTCGTGCTTCTCCCGAGTGGAAACGAGAGGCACTGCCGGGCGCTCGGGCTCGAAGAACACGGGAAAGCTCCCCATGCTGTCGGGCACCAGCAACCTTCCGTCCGGGCTGGCCAGGGACAGAGCGCCCAGCAGGCCGGGGATGCGCGCCTCCAACTCGCTGGTCTCGTTGTAGGGCCAGATCTGCCACATGCCCCGGGTCCAGGACCAGGGGGAATGGATGGGCACCGGGCAGGCGAAGGCCCGTCCGGCATGCAGGGTGCGTTGGCCAAAGAGGGTCCAGTGCTTGCGCTTGAAGTCGAAACAAGCATGACCCTCCTTGCCGCCAGGGAGTGGCTCGGGCACGACGCTCTCACCGGGTCTCAGGCGCCAGCTCAGGCTGCCCCAGTGGATCTGGATCTCCTCGAACAAACTCCAGGCACCCACCAGGGCGCATGTCAGGTAACGGATACCGGGAACCCGGGACTGCCAGGCCTGAGCGATCCAATCGTGAGGCGAGACGTCGGGTGGAGCGCCAACCGGCCCACCCTCCACCGTGACCCAGGCGGTCTTCTGGCGCACATTGATGGACTCGGCTCCAGCCGCAACCAGGGCCTGGATGCACTTGAGGTGGTACATCTCCGGGTCGGGCAACAAAGAGCGGCTGAGGCGCTCGAGCGCGCCCTCGTCGCAAGACGTAAAGACGCCCTCCGAATCGAGTCGTCCGGCTTGCTTGATTTCCTCGAAGATGGCCTGCAGCTCTTGCATCCTGGTCGGAATTCTCCACCTGCTGCAGACTTCTTTCAGCCAGCCGGCCTACCATCAAGACATGCGGATCGAACCCCTGGCTACCCGCCTGGCAAGCCTGCCCGCCCGTTCCTCGGGCCCGCCTCCCACCGTGCCGCTGGAGGACGCCTTCCAGTCGGTCATGGACGGCGAGGTGGGCTCGACTCGCTATCCAGGCAGCTGGAACGTGCCCGGGGCGCGCTGGGCGGTGCCCCTTCACCAACCCGTGGTGGGCCACGATGGCACCATCTACCAGGCCGACAACCGCAAGATCCTGGCCCTCGACCCCGGCACGGGTCAGGAGAAGTTCACCATCCCCGGAGATGAGGTTGGGGTGCCCGTGCGCTTGGGAGAGCAACTGGTCTGCTGCGAGCGCCAGGCTGTCTTTGCTTTCGATCCGGCCAGCAGGAAGCGCACCTGGACTGTACCCCTCGAGAGTGGATGGGGCAAGAAAGCGGCCGTCTCGGCCGATGGTCGGGTCTTCGCGGGCGACTCGGGCCGGTTGCTGGCCCTGGACGGGCGCACCGGGCAGGAGCTGTGGAGTCAGCCCATGACCGGCTGTGTGCAGATGCTGGGCTACTCCGAGGAGCACCAGGTGGCGGTGGCCTACAACGGAACCTTCGGCGCGGAGAGCGAGCGGCGGCTCTACGGATTTGACGGCAACGGAAAGCAGCTCTGGTCGGCCCGCTATGACGAGGCCATCTGCATGAGCAGAAAGGGGCCCCTGTTCGCTGTCAAGGAAAAGATGTTCAAGCTGTTTGGCAGCTCGCACAAGCTGCGGGCCATCGACCCTCGCTCGGGCAGAAAGCTATGGTCTGAGTCTGCCAACGCCAGCACCAGGCTCTGGTCCACCCCGGAGGGTCACGTCATCGTCGGCGACGGACGCCAGTTGCGCCTTCGCGATGGCCAGACCGGCGAGATCCGCTGGACCTTCTTGCTCAAGAACGAGCCCCAGTGGAATCAGCCCGGAGCCAGCCTGACCCTGCAGCAAGACGAGTACATCGTGACCGATCCCGACGGAAGCATGACCGGCATCGACCCTTCCACAGGCCAGACGCGTTGGGAGGAGCCGAGCCGGGGAGCGACCCACGGCGGACCTGCCGTGACCAGGGAGGGCATTCTGGTCCTTAAAACGGACGGGCAGATCAAGGGTTTGTTGCCGGTGGGAATGATCAAATCCAAACGGGCCTCCCGCGGCGTGGAGGAGAGTGACGACTCGGTTCGCCTCGGACCGGTGCAGCTGCGCAAGCGCAGGACCCCTTGATCGGCTCGCGAAACCCCTGGCATGATGAAACGTAGCTTGCTCGCCATTTTGTTCCTCGCCCTGCCCCTGCTGGCTCAAAACGCGGTGCGGGTCGATTGCTCCGCCAACGCCCAGGGAGACGTGCGCAAACCGGTCGTGGTCGAGGTCACCGTGACCAACTCGGGCAAGGAGCCGATTCAGGGCCTGGCGGTGGTGCGCTTCAACCCCAAGGTCTCCAGCGCTGACCGCAAACAGGGCGGCATGCTGGATGTCCAGGAGCTGCGTCAGCCCGCTATGCTCGGTCCGGGTGAGAAGAAGACCCTCAACTTCAGCACCCCGTTCGAGTCCAGCAGCTCTTTCAAGGGGCGCAAGGGGTCCTTCCGGGCTTCCAACATCTCCCCCACCGGCGAGATCACGGTGGAGTTCTCCGGCCGCTTCGATGCTGCCCCGGCCGAGCCGCCGCGCTAGATTAGATAGACTTCTTCTTGACGAACACCCCGTAATCGGTCTGAACCGAGAGCACCTCACCCTTCTCGTTGACCACGAAGGTGGCCTCGCCCGGGATCGAGATCTGGCCCGCCGGCTCCACCATCAGGAAGGTGGTCAGGCCCTCCAGATAGAGCGGGCCGCCGTAGCCGGCCGGCCCGATGGCCCAGGCCAGGTGGGAGCCTTTGCGGGTCACTTTGAGCGTGCCGTAGAGGGGGTTCTCGTACTGCCCCAGGTAGCTCTCCAGAGGTAGAGGGGAAGGCCTGGTCACGGCAGGTGGGCCGGGCGCCTCGACCGGCACGCTGGCCAGCATCTTGTCCACCTTGAGCTGTTGCTGCCAGATCAGGCTCTGCAAGTCCTGGCGCGCCGGCCCGAGCTCATTCTCGAGCACCCTGGCCCGAACCGCCTCGGGAAAAGCGGTGGCGCTCTGATTGCAGAGAATCACGAGCCCCAGCTTCTTCTCCGGCACCAGCGTCAACAAGCTACGCACGCCGGCCCGGGCTCCGCCCTTCTCGATAATCTGATAGCCGTTGTAATGGTAAATGCCGACGCCCATCCCGTAGGAAAATCCCGAATCGGCGAAGATAGGAGCCATGTCAGCGAAACCGGGCTCGGCCACCATGGCCGGCGTGAACAGGTGCTCGACGGTTTCGGTCGTCAGGATGCGCACTCCGTCGAGCTCACCCTGGTTGAGAAGCATGAGGACGAGACGGCTCATGTCGCGAGCGGTCGAAGTCATCAAGCCGGCTGGTCCGAGCACGGTCTGGGGGTCGAACTCGGGCAAGGGCTTCTTGCCCATGTGGGGCGAGGCAATATCCGCCCCTGGCGGGATCGGGCCGGTGAAGAAGCCGGTTCGGCTCAGCTTGAGGGGAGTCAGGATCTTCTGCTGCACCAGGTCTTCCCAACTTACCCCGGCGGCCCGAGCGCAGGTCATTCCGGCCAGGAAGAAGCCCACGTTCGAGTAGGCGTCATGCTCACGAAAACCGGCGCTGAGAGGGAGGAACTGGATGCGTCGGATGACCTCCTCGTGAGAGTAACCCAGCCTGTCGAAGAGATCGCCGGTAAAGGCGGGCAAACCGCTGCGATGGCTCAGAAAGTCGGTCACGGTGACGTGCAGGGTGGGATAATCCTGACTTAACCGCACTTGCGGCATCACCTCGACCACGGGCTGGTCCCAGCCCAGCTTGCCGTCCTGCACCACCGTTCCGGCCAGGACACCGGTGTAGGTCTTGGTGACGGAGGCCAGCGGGAAGATCGTGTCCGGCCCGACCGGCTCGCTGGTCCCCAGCCGGCGCAGCCCGAAGCCCCGCAGCATGGTCACCTGACCGTTCTGAATCAGGGCCACCGAGCAGCCCGGGATGTCGTACTGCCGCATGGCTTTCTCGATGAAAGGCTCGAGCGGTTCTTGAGCCGAGAGGGGCAAGAGGAGCAGAAGGGCGAGAAATAGGGTACGCATGGAGTGGCCGGTTCCGGCCGGGCCGGCCGGATCCCTCCGGATGCCGGGCTTTATCCCGGAAAGAGAATCGGCACCAGATCGGCCAGGCAGTGAATCCGGTGGTCGGGCTCCTCCAGCGACGTCCAGCGGCCGTAGCCGTACTCGGCAAACACGGCCACCGCTCCCCAGCGACGCCCCATCAGGCAGCCCTCCTCGAGGTCCTCGACGTGCACCACTCGGCGCGGAGAGCCGGGAAACCGGGCCACCAACTCGCCCAGGAAGCCCGGGTCGGGCTTCTTCAGAGCCGAACGGCAGGGGGACTGGATGTCTGCGAAGGCCTGGCGCAAGCCCAGCGAGCGGAGAACCGACTCCTGCAGGGCCAACCCACCGGAGGTGCAGGCCGCCACGGGAATTCCGGCCCGCGTCAACTGGTCGAGCAGTTCGCTGGCGCCAGGCATGGGGCGGGCCAGGTCGACCAGGCACTCGAGATAGCGAGGCAGCACGGCCCGGTCATAGACCCGCCCGACCTCCTGGACCGGACAACCGAGCTGCACCAGCATCTCTCCCGCGGTCCGGCCGATCAGGCGCTCCACCTCCTCGGGGCGAGGCCGCGGCAACCCCAGGCTTTCGATTCCGTAGCTGAAGGCCTCGACATTGGCTTCGCGCGAGTCGATCAACACTCCATCCAGGTCGAAGACGACCAGCTCAGGCGAAGTCATCTTCCAGCTCCAGGCGGGCCGTGTCGCCGAGGTCTTCGAGCTCGTCCGGCTCCTCGTCGTCCTCGTCGTCGAACTGGCGGGCCCTACCCTCCACCGCCTCGAAGCGGATCCAGACCAGCACCTCCTCCAGCGACTCGTCGGTGTACTCATGGCTGCCCACCAGCTGATAGCCCAGTGACTCCACCACCTCGGGATGGGCGGTGAAGTTCTGCTCCAGGCTTTTGCGCACCGTTCCCTCGATGGGTGAGCCCGAGCAGCCCGCCTCGTCCATGGCCCGCAGCAGAGAGCGCAGCAAGTTCACCAGATGGGGCCGGGCCGAGGGCAACAGGGCCAGATCGTCGACCAGCACGACGTCCTCGATTCGTCCCTCGATCAAAGTGTTGTCCAGCCAGGCGAGCAGGTAGCCCACCAGTCGCTTGTCGTCGTCCTGGATGCCCAGGCAGAAGTTGCAGCCCTCCTCCTCGACTCCCTCGAGGTTCTCGGCGATCTCCTCCTCGCTGAGATGGTAACTCTCGGGATAGAGGCGCCGGGCCAGACTCTCGATCTCGGCGGCATGGGCTGGAGAGAGGGAAAGAATTCGGCTCATGGGATCTGCTCCGTGGCGTAGACTGAAAAGCGCAGCCGGATACCGCCGGGCTCGATGGTCAAGATGGAGTAGGCGTCTCGCCAGCGACCCAGAGCGGTCGCCTCGGGTCGGAACTCCGCCCCCGAGAGCAAAATCATGCCCTTGAGCAAGGAGTACACGTCGTCGACCTTCTGATGACCTGCCGCCAGGACGCGCCCTTCGGTTCCCTCGATAAAGGTCTGATAGCTGTTCAGTCGAGAGAGGGGGGAGACTCTCCCCGTCATGGAGTCGAGCGTGGCCAGCATCAGGCGATAAGAGCCGCCCGTCGAAACCATGAGGTAGTTGCCATGGATGGCGTAAGCCACCTGATCGTCCGCCGTATAGAAGACATCGACGCCTGCGTGGGGCTCGAGGCGGACCTTGGAGCCGAGCTTCTCGCGCAGCCGGACCATGATGTCCTGGCGAGCCGGGCCGGGACGCAGGCCGACGATAATCGTGTAGGGCAGCGAGGCCAGGTCGAGATCCACCTCTTTGGGACGCTCGACCGGCACCTCCTCCTCTGCCTCTGGCGCAGGAGGAGGACCTTCGGGGATCCAACCGGGGGCGGGCGAGGGGGAGGGGGAAGGCTCTTCTTCCACTCTGGCGTCCGACTGCGACTCCTCAGGCGGGCTGGTGAGCTCGCGCCACTCGCGCATGATGGCCGCAAACAACACGTCCAGTTGCTCATAGCAGATGGCGATCTCGCCGGTGCTGTTGGGTAACAGGTCTTTCTCAAAGGAGAGGCCCAGCGAGGTCTCGGCGGCCCCCAGAACGTCCTTGAAGATCTTCTCTGTGTCGGAGTTGACCGAGGCGGCTCGTTTGACCAGATCGTAGCTCTTCCCCAGGTCGATCACCGAGATGTAGGCCGTGGACCAGGGAGCCTGGCGGAGCAGAGTCAGCTCGGTCGGTCCGGGATCGCTCAAGAGCTGTCCCAACGGGTGCTCGGCCGGGGGCGCCAGGCACACAAAGAACTCCGAAACGACCTGATCGGAGCGGTAACTGGTCGTTCCGGCCACCGACTGCACCGACTCCAGAGCCTGCTGCAACACCGGATCGTCCATCTTCAGACCGGGCCAGTGGCCCAGAATACCCGCCACGTCCACAAAAAAGTAGTTGCGGAATCGCTCGGGCAGGTGACTGAGAGCTTGCTGAAAGCGAGGATTGGAGCCCAGAGAAGGAGCTTGACCCTCCAAACTCTGCAAACCCGGCTGGGCCAGGCTTGAGTTGTCGGTGAACACCAGCCAGTGGGTCGACAGGCGAGCGGCCACGGAGAGAGGAGGCGTGGCCACATCCCAACCGGAGTTGCCCGCCTCCTCGACGGTGATGCCGGGGAGATTGCCCAGCCGCGGCAGCAGACGAGACAGCGCCAGGCGGGCCCGCTCTGCATCATAGACGCGAAATGCCAGAATCAGGTTCAGGCGCGGGGTCTCCCCCATGGCGACGTCCAACTCCGGGGTCAGCTCGTTCTCGCTGTTGATGCTCGGTCCGGGGGCGCCCTGGTAGGTGGTCTGGATGGACCAGGCCCCCTCGGCGCCCGGCTCGATGCGATAGACGACCCCCGAAGGCTCTTCGGGAAGGCCTGCGATGTATTCAGGAACCAGGCTCTCGAGGTCGGGCGGGAGCTGGCTCTTTTCGAGCTGATACATCGCCACCCCATTGTAGAGAGTCTGCAGATTGAAGGCGATGGTGCGCTCGGCGCTTTCCGGGGTTTCACCGAAGAGGTGGTGCAAAGGAGAGCGGTCATCGGTGCGCACCACCGCCAGCACCACTCGACCATCCATCCAGTCGAGAAAATCGCCTTCCAGCTTGATCCCCAGGGCCTTCTCGGTCTCCGTCAGCCCGGCCCGCATCCAGGGCAGGGCTTTGAGGCGGCGAAAGAAGCGCACGGCTGACGTGGACGAATCGAACATGCGCCCGCTGAAAACCAGCTCGCTATCGATGGGAGGGTAACCTTCCTGGGCTCCGGCCGGGAGGAGCAAAACCAGCAGGCAGAGCGACCAGAGAAGCCGACGCATAGGAAGGCGGGGTTTTGGGATGAATCGGGGGAATCCTGCCAGATGCGTCAGGCGGTCCTCAGTACGATGTGAGCCGGCAACATTCCTTTCACAACGTACACAACTTGTTCACCAGGCCGGGCTGACGGAGGTCTCGGTGAGGACTACAATCAAGTCACTACTCGACGAGGAGCTCTCTCATGGACCCCTTCAGCGCCGCCGGAATTCCCAGTCTCGGCCAGGTATTTTCTCCCCTGGCCGGGGCCAACCTGGGAAGCTACCCATTCGGATTCTCTCCGGATAACTCGATGGCGGCCATGCGGGCTGGAGGACTCAACTCCCCCCAGGGGATGGCCGAGCAGATGCTGATGGGCCAGATCCAGATGAACAATACCCTGATTCAGATGCTGACCATGCTCTTGCAGCTCATGGGGGGTAAGAACGGTGCACCGGGGATGGGAGGTGCCCCCGGGATGGGTGGCGCCGGGTCCGGCTGCCCCAACTGCGGCGGTGGCACCTCACCGGGTGGGGGCGGGAGCAGTCCGTTGGGCGGCTCTGGCAGCGGCTCGGGAATGACAGCCGCCCCGGCCGACCCCAGCGCCCAGATCCCCAATTACGGGGCCAACCCCTCCAAACAACAGCTCAACGAGATGATCGAGGCGGCGGCCAAGAAGTATGGAATCCCCCCGGACATCCTCAAAGCCATTTTCTACAAGGAATCCACCTGGAATCCCAGCGCAGTGGGCGATGGAGGCAAGAGCTTCGGCATCGGCCAGGTCTACACCACCGCCCACCCCGACTACGACGTCAACCGCGGCAAGCAGGACGTATCCTACCAGATCGACTACAGCGCAAAGCTTCTATCCGGCCTCTACAAGCAGACAGGCGATTGGCGCACCGCCGTTCGCCGCTACAACGGCTCTGGCCCGATGGCCGAGCGCTACGCCGACGACGTCATGAACAACCTGGTCCCCAGCAAACCCTGGGCCAAGTTCGGCGTCTGATCCCCTCCGGGCCCCGTCCGGACAGGAACTTGCCTTCAGAAAGGGAAGCTTAGCGTGTCGCTTTTATTCAGCCCGGAGGTAGAAACACTGACCGACCAGTTCGAGTTGTCCAGCGATTACCTGCACCAGACCCTGGAAGATCAGACCGATTTCGAGTCCAGTCCGATCGATGCCGCCAACCCCGGGTTCGCGAGCCTGCTCCCTGCTCTCAAACAGGTCCGCCAGGGTCTGGTCGGACCAGAAGTCCTCGAGGGCTATTTTTCAGGCCTCAGCCAGCACCTCGAGGATGTCCGCTCCAAGATGGAGCAAATTCCTATTCCCGAAGGCTTCGAGGCCCAGGCCGAGCAGGCTTTCGCAGCCACTTACGTCATTCTCGATCAGATGCAGGGAACGCTCGATTGCCTGCACGAGTATCTGGCCAGCGGCGACGAGCAGTTGCTCGACGAAGCCATCGCTGTCCTCTCCGGCGTTCACCAACAGATGCGAGACGCTGTCAGCCAGCTGGGCTGATCCATCGAACATCGACCTTCGACTCCTGTTTAAATTGTTCACACAATTTTAACATCGGAAACATCTCGTTCACAAACGCTCCGGGCGCTTGCCCGGGGCGTTTGTTACACTGCTGACAGGGGTGAAGCCACCCCGACCGGGTCGCCATGACCAGGGGCGGGCCCGGTAGCAGAAGAACTTATCAGGATGCGGTCCGAACAGGAGGAAGAGTTGTCCCATCGCCAGGAGACCAATACTTCAGGAGCCGGCCCGTGGCAGCGGGTTTCTCTGGCGTTCTCCCTGGATCAGTACCCTGGCCCCTGGTCAGAGGAGCAGTTCGAGCAAGCCCAGCGTCTAGTGCGAGATGTACACCGCAACGTCTGGGATGCCGCCTGCCAGGCGGTAGGCCGCCGGGCCCACGGGGAGGTAGCCGCAGCCCAACTGCTGGGCGAGCTTTTGACCTCGCCGGTAATGGAGATGCGCCTGCGCGGACTGGTGGCGCTGGGTGCGCTGGCCCCCAATCGGCCGGAAGAGGTTCTCTCCTTTCTCGAGCAGCGGCTGGAGGAGGCTGCCTGGCATCCCGACCCGGTGCTGCTCGAGGGCATCCTGGCCCTGTTGCCGCAGGTTCCCGAGGGGCGGGGCATCGACCTGATGGCGGCCGCGCTTGAGGATGACCGCGACGCAGTGCGTGCCGCTGCGGCTGGCGCGCTGATTCACTTCCAGAGCTGGCCCTGGGCCAGTCTGGTGCGTCTGGTCACCGATCCCTCCATCATCGTGCGAGCCTCCCTGGTCCACGTGCTGGCCCGATTCGTTCCTCAGGACGAAGCCGTGCAGGCCCTGGCTCTGCTGGCTGCGGCTCCCGAAGCCCCCCTGCGCGAACTGGTTGCCCGTGAGTTGCCCCGCAACCGCCCCGAGGTCCAGTTCCTGCTCGGGAGCCTGGCAGCCGACTCCGAGCCCCGGGTGCGCGAAGCCGCTCTGACCGACAATCCCGCAGGTGAGCCCCTGCCTCGCCCGGAGCCAGTCCTGGGCGAGCTTTTGCTTGAGCCGCACCCGGGATTGGTGGCGGCCACCGCCCTGGAAGCAAAACTTGATGCCAACCCCGACCAGGCGCTGGAAATCCTGCGCCCACTCCTGGCTAAGCCGGGGATGCTGGCCACACTGGCGCTGCTGGGCGAGATGGCCCGCAACATCAGCAATCGGTTGCTCTGCCGGTCGCTGCACGCGCTCTTTTCGAGCCGTACCGAGGAGCCGGCCCGCCGACTGCTGCGCATGCTCGGCATTCTGACCGAGGAGACCGGCGATGGTCCGGGCGGGCAGCTCAAGCGGCTGGTCTGGTTGGCCATCCAGGCCTTTGATGCCGACTCGCTCGACAAGATCATCGTGTGGGGGAAGCGGATCGAGCGCGGCGAGGCGGAAGGGCTCAACCCCAGTGCCTACCGGCTGCTGGCCCAACTCGGCCGGGTAGCCCGCAACCTGGACGAAGGTTTCGGAATGGTGGCTCTGGCCCAGGCGGGCTCCGACCTGCAATCTCTGTCCACCGAGCTGGCCAATCTGACCGACCCCGAGCGTGAAGTCCTGCAGATGGTGCTTGATCGTTGGCGCGAATTCTTTTCTGAGGGTATGCACGAACTGCTGGTGGGGGCAACCACATGGTAGACAAAGTATCCAGCAGCAAGAAGAGCACCACCAGCTCCAAACCCAAGCCCAAGCCGCCGGCTCCCAAGCCGGCTTCCTCCAGCACGCCCTCCAAGAGCTCGTCCTCCGGCTCGAGTTCATCTTCCAGCTCGAGCTCGGGCGCAAGCCAGTCCAGTGCTTCCAAGTCGGCCACCCAGGCCCGCTCCACGACCTCAACCACCGACGCCCGATCGGCCACGGCGGTACGCGAGAGCGAGTCCAGCGCTCCCCCGCGGCGTCTCAACGACAGTTTCGAGCAGAGCGCGGAGCTGCGCGAGGAGGACGCCTCCAAGAAGGCTCAGGGCCTGGATGCCTTCAGCCGGCGCCTCACCGAAAATTACGGCGAGCCGGGCAGCCTCACCAGCCAGAGCAAGCTCAAGGGCAGCGAGCTCGACAAGGTCGAGAATTGGCAAGACGCGCTGACCACTCCTGACCGCAACTGGTATCAGAACTACCTCAACGGCATCGAGCCCCAGGACCGCGACCAGGCCTTGCGCGCCTTCACCAAGATCAACGACGGCGGAGTGAGCGACCCGCAAGAGCGCTCGCGGCTGCGCCGCTCGGCCCTGGACGAGGCGATGCAACTAGACGACAGCCAGGCCCGCCACCTGCAAGGCATCGACCTGAGCGACAAGGGCGGCAACGGCTACGACGCGATGAAAAATCGCCTGTCGTTGGACACCTCCATTCTCGACAAACCGCGTAGCGAGCGAAACCAGACCATCTCCAGCGAGATGGACAAGCTGCGCGCTGACCACGCCCAGGCGGCCAATACCGAAGGCCGTCAGGGGCGCGAGCTGGCCCATGGGATGAATCTCGGAGCCGGCTACCGAGACGCGCTCTCCAAGCCAGAGGCCCACAAGGAGCTGCTCAACGACCTCTACCGGCAGCGCGGCTATCAACCCGACGAGGCCAAGGAGCGGGCGGATGGCTCTCTGAAGAACCGGGAAACCTTCCATAACAACTTCCGTGACGGCTATTTGAAGGCCAGCCCTGAGGATCAGGAGCGGATGAAGGCGCTCAATCCCCAGATGGCCGACCTGATGACCCGCCAGCAGCCCAAGAACGAGGACTACATGAAGAACCTCGATCTGGGCAAGGTGGAGAAACAACAAGGGCTCAAGCCCGGGCAGCTCAACCGCTTCCAGGGCTTCGAGGACGACCCCGGCAAGGCCGACAAACTGCAAAACTGGCTGCACAAGCAGGCTGGCCTGGAGCCGCCAGGCGCAGCCAACAAAGGCGAGGAAGTTCGGCCCGGGCTGGTGGAGCCTCGTAAGGGGATCGACCGGGGAACGCGCGTTCGCGGGACCGAACCGACGCCGGGGACCCGGCCGACTGAGCAAGGGAACAGCACTCCAAGCACGCGGCCCACTTCGGGAACGCAGGCCACCGAGCAGGGCGGCGGCACTCCAAGCACGCGGCCCACTTCGGGAACGCAGGCCACCGAGCAGGGCGGCGGCACTCCAAGCACGCGGCCCACTTCGGGAACGCAGGCCACCGAGCAGGGCGGCGG
>CAZWUN010000029.1:5440-26912 GCA_964637145.1 uncultured Burkholderiales bacterium | reverse complement strand
GCGTAGGCTGAGTCGGTTGCGTAGGCTGAGTCGGTTGCGTAGGCTGAGTCGGTTGGGTGGGCTGCGTGGGCTGGTCGCGGGGGCCCACCGCATCGGCAGGATTCTGCGCGATGGCGGCGTCCAGGTCGACCATCGCGATCAGCCCGTCCCGATTTCCTCCGTGGGCCGCGGTGTCGACCGCGTCGAGCATGGCCGGGTTCTGGAGCAAAAACTCGATGGCTTTCTTCAAGTCCGGCGGACAGCCCGGATTGCCAAGCATCGCTTCCAGGTCGTTCTTGCCGATCAGGCCATCCTTGCCGCCCCTGCCGGCAGCCGTGTCGAGGAAGTCGAAGTAGCGCTTGAGGATGACGGAGGCTCGACCGAGCGTCATCTGGCCCTCCGGGTCGGGCGTAGCGTCCAGACCCGAGTATTTCTGAACGGCGGAGGTCAGGTCGTTGCGACCGATCTTGCCGTCACAGTCGCCCTGGCCGGCGGCCGTCTCCAGCGCGTTGAACATCGCAGGATTGTCGAGCAGGTACTTGCATGCCTCCTTGAGCTCCTCGGAGGCGTTGGGAGCGCGACCGGAGACGATGGCCTCCAGGTCAGGCTTACCGATGATGCCGTCGCGCGAGCCGATACCCGCGGCGGTGTCCATCAGGTCGAAGTTGGCCTGCAGGAGGGAGGCTGCCCGGGCCACAGTCATCGGCTGGCGCTGGGTGGGCGGCTGCGGAGGCTGGGGCGGAGTCGGGGGCTGAGGAGGCTGGGGCGGATGCGGGCATCCCCCGCCACCGTGCTGGGGAGGCTGCTGCTGCTGAAGCTGCTGGAGCAGCCACATCAGTTGCTGCATCTGCTGCTGCTGTTGCTGCTGCTGCATCATCATCATCATCATGAATCCGAACTGATTCTGGCTCTGCTGCATCTGCATCATCATCATCATCAGCATCGGGTCCATCCCGAAGCCACCGCCTGGGAACCCCATCTGGCCCATCGGGAGCCCCATCTGCATCCCGCCTGGGAACCCGAACAGGCTTGCCATCATGTTGGGTCCGGGAGGGCCCTGCCAGGAGTACTCGGCCCCCGGAATGATTCCCGGCATCTGCGGGAAGGGGCAGCAGTAGCGCACGGCCTGAATGTCGCTGGTGCACTGGCCGTAGTAGGCCCGGTGGGCGTGAACCTGCTGGGCCGACATCCCTTGCACCGGGACCAGGCCCGACTCCAGCGCCTGGTGAACCGCAGCCATCCGGAGAGCCTGCGCCTCGCGCATCTGGGGACTGATAACTACGCGCTGGGGTCCGAGTCCGGTGATGTCGCTCACGGCTGAAGTCTCCTTTGAACCACGATTTGTTCCTCTGGACCTATTATGCCTGACCGACCTTCAGAAGTAAATAGAAGAAAGTAAACACTTTATGAACGAGCTAAGACAAAATGTCCACCAAGACAAAAGAATCCCTTTACAACAAGAAAAACCAGAAAAACGTCAACACTTTAAAGTGTCCACAATCGAGATCAAAAGGCCCACGGGAGAGGAATGGATGGCCGAAATAACGCCGCTCGAGCTCAGGGCGCGGCCGTGCCCACGCAGTTGCGGCCCTTCTCCTTGGCACCGTAGAGCGCTTCATCGGCCGCCTTCAAAAGCAGGTCGGCCCGCTCCATGCCCGGATCTGCCTGGGCCACCCCGAACGAGGCTGTGATCGAGCGATTGAAGCCGGGATACTCGATCGCCTCCCCTTCCAGGCCGGTCCGCAAGCGCTCGGCCAGCAACCGGCCGCCCTCCAGATCGGTGGCCGGGGAGATCACCAGAAACTCCTCGCCACCGAAGCGGCACACCTGGTCGCAGGCCCGGGCCAGACTGCGCAAGCGGGCCGCTACCTGCACCAGGACCTGATCCCCGCACTCGTGACCGTAGCCGTCGTTGATCTGCTTGAAGTGGTCCACATCGCAGATGGTGCAGGCGAAGACTTGCTCGCTGCGACGAAAGAGCTCCCACAGCTGGGTCACGTGCTCGAGCGCGAACCGACGATTGGGCAAGCCGGTCAGAGCATCGGTAAAGGCCATCTTCTCGAACTTCTTGCTCATGGCCTGAAGCTCTCGGTTGCGGATCTCGAGATCGTGGCGCAGCTCGGTCAACTCCCGCAGATGACGCTTCTCGGCATCGCGCAGACGCTTCTTCTCCAGGCAGGCGTTCACGCGAGCGCGCAACAGACGAGGATCAAACGGTTTGTTCAGGTAGTCCTCGGCCCCCAGCTCGATACAGGAAGCTGCCACCGACACCTCTTCATGACTCGAGATCACCACCACCGGAAGAGTCCCCAGCAGCGCCTTGTGACGCAGCACCTGCAGCACCTCGTGACCATCCATCTCGGGCATGGTCAGGTCGAGCAACACCAGGTCGAATTGAACCGCCTCGATCATGTCAAGCGCCTGGCGACCGTTCTCGGCTTCGTCCACCAGATGCCCCATCTCCCCCAGGTGGTGCCGCAACAGGGTTCGATTCATCAAACCGTCGTCCACCACCAGCACCTTGCCAGGTTCGAGGCTGATCTCGTACTCCACCTCGGGAGCTTTGCAGCCCGACAAGCCGGCTCCTCCCGGCAAGACTCCTCGGCCCGGCGCCGAACTCCCCGGCATGCCCTGGTGCCCATTCAAGGACTGCGAGTGCTACCGCGAGTGCCCACTTTTCGTGGCCTCGGTGGAGCGATGCCAGTTCGTGGTCAAAACCATGCAACTCGAAGACCTGCACAAGATTGCCCTGATCGCCCTCGATCGCATGACCGAGGAGGAGGCCAGGCTCGATTGAACGAGGAAGCGCTGGCATTCTATCGCCAGCTCGAGACCGAGATCCAGACCGCCCTGCAGGAGTTGACCGTGGTCCCGCCACGCAAGTCCAGGCCAAGCGCCGTGCTGCGCCAGAGACTGGAAGAGCGGCTCCAGAGTCAACGCGAGATCCTGCAGCGACTCGAGGCTGGCCAGATTCAATCCGAGCAAGCTCTGCAAATGATCGTGGAGGAGCAGGCGCGAGAAGCGACTCAACCCGGAGTCTACGGAGACTACCTCAGCCGCCTCTCCGGCCACCTCAAGAAGCTCTCGGGCAAGGTTCCAGGAACGGAACCGAAAGCCGCCGAAGGGCCCGCCGATGACTGAGGTTGCTTCCGATCTTCTCACGTTTCTGCGCAATCTGGCCGACCATCTGGCCCTGGGAACCCCCCTGCCGATGGAGGAGATCCGCAACTCTCTCAACCTGGTCAAGAACACCCTCGAGCAGCTCTATGCTCAGTATGAAGCCCCCGCACCGGCCGGGGCCGAGGTCATCCGCGAATTCATGCTGGAGGCCCTGCAGCTCTTCTACGACGCGGTGGAGGGCATCGAGGCCTACGTCGAGAGCGGGGAGCGCGACCGACTGGCAGAGTCGGTTCTCAAAGCCGAAGAGGCCAACGACATCCTCAGCTCGATCGAGTACGTCATCGAGCAAAACAAGCAGTGGTTGAGCCAGTTCTCGGCTGGTTAACCGGCTCCCCTGAATGGCCCGCGACTACCTGAGCCAGGACGAACTGCTCGAGCAGGCCCGTGAACTGGGCCTCGACCTCACGGAACGGACCTTGAAGTTCTACACAGCCCGGGGCCTGGTGCCCCGTCCGGAGAAGAAGCCGTTCCCGGCGGCCGATGGACGGGTGGCCTACTTCCACCGCGACGCATTGCGCCGCCTGCGCCGCATCGAGCAACTGAAGGCACAGGGCTTCAAGCTCGAGCAGATCCGAAAACTGCTCGAGCAAAAGGGCGGAGAGAGCCTGCGCTCCCTCGGCCCGGCCGAGGAAGACTGGCGCCGCCAGGTCGCCTTTCGCTACCTTCACCAGCAGGCGGGGGAGGAGGGCCGCCGAGCTCGGGTCGAGTTTCTGGCCAGCGTGCTCGGCACCGACCAGGAGGATACCCTGCAACGGGCGGCGCGCCGCTATATGACCCGTCTGTTGACCCCGCTCATCGGGGAAACCGAAGCAGCCCGCTACGTCGAGGAGTATTTTCTCGGGCTCCCCCCTCGCGAGCTCAATCGCCGGATGGAGCTGTTTCGGCACTGGAGAGACGAAGAGAAGAAAAAGGACCGGCAGGCCTCTCCCCTGGAGCTGCTCAGGCGCATGACCTCCGACTTTCTGCTGGGATTGCTGCAGGCCCCCGCCTTCGCGGGCGAGTTGGCCAGGGTGCGCGAGAGACTCTCGCTCCGGCGCCAGGCCGTGGCTGCCCTGACCGACGCTCCCTGGCACGAGCCCATGCTGTTGAGCATGGCCCTGGAGTCCCTCGAGCATGCCGATCAGGGCCTGGAAGCCCTGGAGCAAGCGAGCCTGGAGAAAGATTCAAAGAACGTGGGGGCTGGATTGGAGACTTTTCAAAGAGCCACCGATCAGCTGAGCCTCATCCTGACGCTGGCTCACGACCACGCGACCCTGCTGGAGAGAGGCCAGGGGCTATACCTGCCATGAACGGTGTGCTATAGTAAGGCTAGATGTTCTCAGTGGAAATCCTCATTCATTTTCACTGCCCGCATTGCAGCTACCAGCTCAAGCGCCGTTTCCTCGACTATCTCTCTTCACGCACCACGCGCTGCCCCAGCTGCGAGGTCAAACTGGTCCACCTGGCTCGCGGCGAGACTCCCTCGCGTCACAACGTGGACATGGAAGAGATACGCCGGGCCATCGAGCGTCTTGAAGGCGATTGGGGATGCTTGATCAACGAATATCTCACGCACCAGTCGCGCGAGTGGGGCAAGGACGAGCCGGGTCTGGCCTGACCCGGCTCGAGTTATTCAGGAGGCCTGGTGGGGCGGTGGTTCCAGACTTCGGTGTCGTCCTCGTCAGCGCTCGAGTTCATCCCCAGCGCGCTGCCTCCCAGGTCGCCCACCAGGTGCGAGACGCTTTCGGGCTGGCCGGTCAATGTCACGGCCCGCCTGGGGGCCTCGAAGATGAACACGATATCCCCGATGGCCACTTTGTCTCCGTCGCTCAACACGTACTCCTGCACACGCTGACCGTTGACGAAGGTGCCGTTGCGGCTGCCCAGGTCGCGCAGAAGGTAGCCCTCGGCCAGGCGCACCACCTCGGCGTGACGGCGCGATACCGACTCGTTGTTGAGCATCAGGTCGCACTTGACCTCACGCCCGATGACGATCTGGTCCTTGTTCATGGGAAAGGAGGGCTTCAAACCCTCGCCGTGCGGCTTGAGCCAGGCCCAG
The DNA here is from genome assembly GCA_964637145.1 of uncultured Burkholderiales bacterium. Classification (GTDB taxonomy): domain Bacteria; phylum Vulcanimicrobiota; class Xenobia; order Xenobiales; family QWHO01; genus QWHO01. Next base: position 21,715 of record CAZWUN010000029.1, on the reverse strand, counting down.
GGCTGCCGGGGGATCTCCGGGCGGATCAACTGCTCTTCCAGGGTCACGGGAAAGAGCGACTGGCCCACGTGATAAGAGATGGCCACGAACACGGCCATGAAAATCAGCACGATGAAAATGCCGCCCACCGGAGGCAGCTCCATGCGCGACTCGAGAAACTGAACCGTCCACAGACCGCAGGCTCCCCCCAGGAGAAAGGAGGCCACGTTGAACAACCAGCGCCGCAAGATGGTCACGGGACGGCAACCTCCTCACTGCCCTGAGCCACCCACCGGCCAGCCACGGCTCGAACCATGGTCCAGGGCAAGGGGGCCGGTTTCCCCGACCGATTCCATCCCAGGGTAGCTCCTCGCAGGCCGTGTAGCCTGTAATGAGAGGCGACGACCAGAAACAGTGCATCCAGGTTGCGGGCCCGCGCCAGGTCGGGGATATCCCGGGCCAGGCTAGCTGACAGCCACTCGCTCTGGCAAGGGGAGAAGCGGACCAGCCCCCGCGCCCCGGGAAGGTTGGCGGCAGGCGGAAGAGCGGCCTCGTCCTTGGCCAGGATGACCAGTGACTCGTGCGGGGCCTCAAGCGAGGCCAGGTCTTGCGGACGGGCCAGCACCAGGCCACCGGAGTGTCGACTGCTCAATTCGGGAGCATCCAGGCCCAGCGACTTGAGCTCGCCCGCCAACTCGGCGCTGGCCGAGAAGACGGGATGGTCGGCCGCCATTCGAGCGAGCTGCTCCACCGGCCAGGCCCGGTCGGGGGGCAACTGGCCGGGTTCGTCCTGCTCGGAGGCCTGGGCCAGGAAGAGCGGGAGCTCGCTCTTCAGCTGAGCGGCATCCAGCTTGCCGGCCGGGAAGACGAGCAACACCTCGGGCGGGGGGCCGGGAGTGCGAGCGTTCACTTTGCGCGATTCGGCCCCCGCCTCCATCGAGGCCAGACGGCGCTGCAACTCACCCGGCCGATAGCTTGAGAGAATCAGGACCACCGGTCGCCCGCCCACGCCACCAACCCGATTGAGCTCCTCCTGGCCCTGGGCCAGAGACGCCAGGACCTCATCGGCCCGCTCAACGGGGTAGAGCACACCGATCAGGGCGGGCTTCTTGGGGGGCGGGACGGCCAGTCCAAGGGCATTGGAATGATAGATCCTCGTCAGCGGATCTTTGGCGTTTGACCGGGCCGCCAGGCGCAGTTGCTCGGTGGCCTGCACCAGGGAGTGGCCTTCCTGGAAGAGCTGAATGCCGGCATCACGCGGATTGCTGGGAGCCTGGCGAGGCATCAGGCTCTGCAACCAGGCCGCCAGCGACTGACGCCCCTCTTCCAGAAGAGCGGGGTTGAAGCGAGCCACAGCTGCCAGGCTGCCCAGCAAAGCGAGCAAGAAGAGCCACTTGAAGAGACCGGCTGCGGAACGACGCGCCGCCGCCGGCGCGGGGGCCGGGGCGGCTGGTGGGGCAGTGGCCGCGACCGGTGCGGCGGCGGCTACTACCGGGGCTGCCGTCGCGGCGGCCACCGCCCGAGCAGCATCCACCGCAGATACCGGCGAGGTCGCCTCGCCCGAGCGCACCACGCGGGTGCCGCCCGCCAGGGCTCGGGCCAGGGCCTGCAGGTCGCGCTTCATATCGATCATGGACTGGTAGCGTTGATCCGGGTCGAGCTGGGTGGAGCGCTCGATGATGCGCACCAGGTCTTCCGAAACGGATGGATTGAGGTCGCGCACGGGGGGCAGGATGAAGGGGGTCTGCGTGGTGGTGGGGTCGCGGCCGGTGATGGCGTGATGCAGGGTCACCCCGAGAGCGTAGACGTCGGAGCGCGGGTCGGTCTGGCCGCTGTACTGCTCGGGAGGAGCGTAGCCGGGCGAGCCGATGCGCATGGTATCGCCCTTCTTGCTGGGATTGAAGTGACGGGCGATGCCGAAGTCGATCAGCTTGACCAGGTTGCCGGTCATCATGATGTTGGACGGCTTGACATCTCGGAAGATGATGGGGTGGGGCTTGCGGCAGTGTAGGTAGTAGAGCACGGTGGCCATCTGCTCGCCCAGCTCGGCCACCTGGCGCTCGGGCAGGGGGCCCTTGATGCGGTTGAGCATGCGGCCCAGATCTTCCCCGTCCACGAACTCCATCACCAGATACGAACGACCCTGGAAGACAAAGAAATCATTGACTTTGGGTAGGTTCCGATGGTCCAGGCTGGCCAGCAGGTGGGCTTCGCGCTCGAACAGCTCGACCGCCATCCGCTGCTCGTTGGGGTCGGAGTAGCGGGCCACCATCTCCTTGACCACCCAGCGGCGACCGCGAAGGTTCAGGTCGTCGCACAGGTAAATGTTGCTCATGCCGCCCTGGCCAAGCAACCGTACTACCTGATAGCGCGTCCCGATCATCGTCCCGGGCGCCAGCATCCGGTCAAGCCTCCTTCTGGTTCAGAGCGTACTGGACTGAAGCATCAGGCGATAGATCGCCACCAGACCGCCCCCCATCAAGACGGTCAGCAGCGCACCCAGCAACCATGCCTTCAGTCGCGGAGATATTCTCTTTGTTCTCCGGACGCCCCCCCCTGCCCCTACGAGCGGAGGGGATTTCTCCGAACGAGGGGCCGGACGGGGGGTCTTCCCCTTCTGCGTCAGGGCGCTCTCCAGGGCTTTCTTGAGGTCGGACAGGCTGGCGGGTCGATCGCGAGGTTCATTACGGGTACACTTTTCGATCAGGGTGCGGACCGACTCGGAAACGCGGGGATTGAGATGGCTGATCGGGACCAGGTTGAAGGGCGAGGAGCCCGGGTTGACCCCGGTCACCAGGTGATAGGTCAGCGCGCCCAGGTTGTAGACCAGGGTGCGGGCATCATAGTTCCCTTCTCCGGTGAACTGCTCGGGAGCGGCATAATCGGGGGGGCCGGTGCGGGCTTCTCGCTGGAACAACCGGGAGAAACCCAGATCCACCAGCAGCACCCTCCCCTCGGGGGTCAAGATGAGGTTGGGCAGGCTCATGTCCCGCAAGACGATGGGGGCAAGCTTCTTCTTGAACAGGAAAACCATCAGCTCGCAGAGCTGCAGGGAGATGCGCAGGGCTTCATCCTCGCCGAACGGCGCCTGGCGCTGGTTCAGGATGCTCTGCAGGTCGTTCCCAGGCACGAACTCGCGGATGACGAACAGGGAGGAATCCTGAGCGAAAAAGTCTACCAGCTTGGGCAGGCAGGCGTGCTCGAGCTGGGACAAAAGCATGGCTTCCGCCTGGAACTGAGTGAGCAAGCGACTGCGCTCGCCGGCATCGACGCCCAGCGGCTGCATCTGCTTGATCACCCATAGCTTGCCGCGCAGGTGCTGATCTTCGGCGACATAGACGTTGCGCAGCCGCGACTGATCCAGCACCCTGGCTATCTTGTATCGGGCCCGCAGGCTGGTCCCTACGGGCAGCACGTAAGGCAAACCGGCCAGGCTCCTTCCCGAATGCCAAAAAAGACCGCCGTGGCGTCCGGACGCCCCTTTGGCCTCAACCCCATCCACGCCGCCCCTGTCCAACCGCGATCGCAACCCCGGCACGTCACACGCGACCGCGATTTCCAGTCAGCCGTCGGAAAACCACGCTTCCGAGCGGCCCCAGCGCTTCGCCCGCCCTTCTGGCTACGCTCGCAGATTTCTAGAACCTGGCTTAGAACCCTCTCCTGGCGACCCCGGAGGGCTCCTCTCCGGGGAGGATTTTCAAGCCCGGCAACAGAATCGCCCGCACGCCCTGGCCGGGAACTTCCTGTACCTGGCCAACGTCATTAAAAAGTCCGCGGACCAAACTGGTCTGCGCCAGATGCTTTGCCACCAGGAGAGCTTGAGTATGATCACCGCAACAGGTCTGTGCAAACGATTTGGCGACAAACTGGCGGTCGACAACCTCAACTTCGGCATCGAGAAGGGGGAGATTGTCGGCTTCCTGGGTCCCAACGCCGCCGGGAAGACCACCACCATGCGCATGCTGACGTGCTACTTCCCTCCCAGTGAAGGAACGGCCAGCGTGGCCGGCTTCGATGTCTACACCCAGAGTCTGCAAGTGCGCAAGAACGTGGGCTATCTGCCCGAGCACGTGCCCCTCTATCTCGACATGAGCGTGCGCGAGTATCTCGAGTTCGCGGCCGCGGCCAAGGGCGTTCCCCACGCGGACCGCAAGAGAGCCGTCGCTACCGCGGTCGAACGCTGCAGCCTGGAATCGGTCGTGGATCAGCTGATCGGCACCATCTCGCGCGGCTACCGCCAGCGGGTCGGACTCGGTCAGGCCATCATCTCAGAGCCCCCCGTGCTCATCCTGGACGAGCCCACCGTGGGCCTCGACCCGGCCCAGATTCGCGAGATCCGCGAGCTGATCAAGGAGCTGGGCAAGAAGTCGACCGTCATTTTGTCCACCCACATCCTGCCCGAGGTCTCCGTGACCTGCAGCCGGGTCATCATCATCGCCAACGGTCGCATCCAGGCCCAGGACACGCCTCAGAACCTGGCCGCCCGCCAACTTGCGCTGGTGCCCATCACGCTGGGCGTGGCCGGCGCTCCGGCGGGCGAGATCCTGGAGTTCCTGCGCGGCCTCCAGGGAGTCAGGAAGGCCGATTCGGAGGGCGAGCTCTTCAGGGTCGAGGCCGACAACGATCGCCAGGTCCGCCCCCAGTTGGCCCGCGCTGTGATCGAGAAGGGCTGGGAGCTGCTCGAGCTGCACGCCCGTCAAGCCACCCTGGAAGACGTTTTTCTGGAGATCGTTTCCAAGAGCGACGCTGAGGAAGCAGCCTCCAAACCCGAAAAGGCTGCCGAACCGGTCGCGGTCGGAGGTGAAAACGCATGATCGCCCTGATGAGCAAAGAGCTTCGCACTTACTACAACTCCTCCATGGCCTGGATTCTCACCGCCTGCTACCTGCTGGTGATCGGCCTGGTCTTCGTCATTTTGCTCCTCGAATTCGGATCGGCCAGCACCCGGGCCAGCGCCAATCCCATGGGGATGGGCGAGGTCAAGGTCATGGAGCAGCTGGTCTACCCGGTGATGTGGTGGATGGCATTCTTACTGATCTTCCTGGTTCCGCTATTGACCATGCGGCTCTTCTCGGAAGAGAAGCGCTCGGGCACGCTCGAGCTGCTGTTCACTTACCCGCTGACCGAGTTCCAGATCGTAGGGGCCAAGTTCTTCTCAGCCCTGCTGGTGGTCACCATGATGGTGCTCTGCTCGGGCAGCACGATCTTGCTCCTGTCTCGTCTGGTCAAGATCGAATGGCCCACCATCGGGGTCGCCTACCTCGGGCTGGTGCTGCTGGCCGCCAGCTTCGTAGCCTATGGGGTCTGGGCTTCCAGCCTCAGCAGCAACCAGCTGGTGGCGGCCGTCGTGACTTTCGGCGGCCTGTTCGGCATGTGGCTGGTGGGCGTGTTCCGCGACGCCGTGTCGGTCGTCAAGGAATACGTGGGAGACCCCTCCAACCTGGCCCACTTCGAGACCATGGCCCGGGGCGAGCTCAACTCCCACGACGTGGTCTACTATGTGGCCTGGACCGTCCTCTTCTTCTTCCTGACCATGCGCATTCTCGAAAGTCGGAAATGGAGCACCTGAGCCATGTCCATCCACACCAAAGCGGCTCTCAACACCGTCCTCTCCTTCTTTCTGGCCATGCTGCTGTTTGGCATCATCCTGGCCATCTCCAACAAGCACAACAAGACCTATGACGTCACCCAGAACAAGCGGCTTTCGCTCTCGGAGCAATCGGCCAAACTGGTCGGCGAGCTGAAGAAGCCGGTGCGGGTGGTGGCCTTCACCAACGACCACGAGCGCAAGAACGTGGAGCGGATCCTGAAGAACTACCGCAACGCCAACCCGGCCATGTTCCACTTCGAGGTGCTCGACTTGCTGAAGAATCCGGCCCGCGCCAAGGCCTACGACATCGTCTACAGCGGGCAGGGCGTGCTGGAGCTCTTGCCAGAGGGGGGGGCCAACGAGCCCTCCAAGCGCCAGGAGCGTCTCAACGACTTTGAAGAGCAGACCATCACCAACGCCCTGGTCAAGCTCTCCGACCGCGACTCGCTCAAGCTGGGCTTTCTGACCGGCCACGGCGAGGCATCCATCACCGAGAACCAGCCCTTCGGCATCTCGGGGCTGAAGATGGCCCTGGAGCCGGAAGCGTACCAGGCCGAGGAGATCAACCTGGCCAAACAGCCCCAGTTGCCCACCGGGCTGGCCGCCCTGATCGTGGCCGGGCCCAAGGCTCCCCTGCTCGACGCCGAGCGCGACATCCTCAAGAAGTACCTCGATGACGGAGGGCGCCTGCTCTTCTGGTTCGACGCCCAGACCGACCGCAGCTACGCCGACTTCTTGCTGCAGTATGGCTTTGAGATCCCCGACGAGATCATCCTCACCCCCGACCAGGTGGGCCGCATCACGCAGGACTCGGCCGCCGTCGTCGGCATGGTCTTCGACGCCGGCCACCCGGTGACCAAGGACCAGAAGGAGTTCATCCTCTCGCTCCTGTCCCACCCCATCAAAGCCGTCACCGATCCCGCCAGGACCAACGGCTACACCGTCAAGCCCCTGGTCTCCTCGACCGACATGACGGTGGTGGTTCCGGCCGCCGAGGTGCTGGGCAAGAAAAAGATGGCCCCACCCAAAGGAAAGGGCGCATCCTTCCCGCTGGTCACCCTGGCCAGCAAGAAGCTGACTCCAGCCACCCCGACCGCCTCCCCCTCCCCGTCGGCCAGCCCTTCGCCTTCCAGCGACGAGCGCGAAGCGCGCCTGGCCGTGATGGGAGGCGAGGTCTTCACCAACCAGCTCCTGCGGGTGGTGGGCAACCGCGACTTCTCGGTCAACCTGATCAACTGGTTGGTCCAGGAAGAGAGCCGCATCACCATTCGTCCCGTGGAGGAAGAGTCCAAGCCACTCTTTCTGGCCCCGGGTCAGGTGCGAAACATCGTGGGCGTCCAGCTCCTCCTGGTCCCGATGATCTTCCTGCTGCTGGGCATCCTGTCGGCCGTCAAGAGGCGCTGAGACCGTGAACCGCAGCACGCTCGTCCTCTTGATCCTGGTACTGGGACTGGGGGGGTTCTACTACTTCTACGACGTGCGGGGGGGCAAGACGCGCGACGAAGCGGAGAAACAAGAAAAACGTGTCTTTCCGGGACTGAAGGCGGACAGCTTGATGGGGCTCGAGCTCAAGCCCGCCAAGAGCGAGCAAGCCCCGCTGGTCCTGGAGAAACGCGACGGGCGCTGGATCCGCAAGGGCCCTCCCGAGGAGATGGTCTCACTCTCCGAGGTGGGCCGCATGGCCGATGGCCTGGTCGATCTGCAGCGCAACGAAGTCATCCTCGAGAGCCCCAAACCCGAGGAGCTCAAGCAGTTCGGGCTGGAGACGCCGGCTTTCGAGCTGAGCTTGAAGTCCGGGGCCGCCAGCTCGGCCCTGCTGGTGGGCGACAAGCTGCCCGACGGCAGCGGCTACTACGCCCGGGTGGCTCCCAACGGCCCGGTGGTGACCGTGCCAGGGACCTTCTCGGCCATCGTGGAGAAGACTCCCGCCGCCCTGCGCGAGACCAGCCCCCTTCCCGGCGACCCGGGCAAGGCGGTGCGCGTGAAGATGGTGCGGGGCGGACAGGAGACCGAGCTGGTGCTCAACGTCACCAACCGCGAGGAGGAGAAGACGGACGAAGAAGAGTTCACCATGCTGGAAGGCGACTGGAAGGTGGAGAAGCCCTTCCAGGCCGCCGCCGACTCGAGCAAAGTGAGCGCCTTCTTGTGGGATTGGAACCGCATGCGGGCGGGCCGCTTCATGCAGCCGGGCGAGAAGGTAGACTTCAGCAAGCCCGAGCTGCGCCTGGAGGTGTGGGAGGATAAGCGCACCACCCCGCAGGTGCTCGAGATCGGTCCCCCGGTGGCGGTGCAGCCCACCATGCGCTACGCCCGCCGGCTCGACCCCGAAGAGGTGATGGTGCTGGACTTCTCCAAGACCGAGGCCCTCACCCGGGATGGCGAGTACTTCCGCGACCGGCACCTGCTCGCGTTCCAGGTGGACGAGGTGGAGAAAGTGGAAGGCCAGGTCGGCTCGCACGAGCTGGCGGCCCAGCGCTCGGGCGAGAACTGGAAGCTGTCCAAGCCGGACAAGCCCGAGGGGGACGTAGCCACCCAGAGCTCGGCGATCTCCAACCTGCTCTGGGAAGTGACCGAGGAGCAGTGGAGCGCGGTGGCGCCCGCTGGCGCGGCCACCGGCCTGGACAAGCCGCGGGCCCGGCTCACGCTTTACAAAACCAAGAAAGAGACGCTGGGCACCATTCTGCTGGGGGCCCAGACCCCCGACAAGAAGGGCTGCTACGTGCAGTTGGAGGGCAAACCCGAGGTCTGGACCACCGAGACGGACTTTCTCACCCGCTGGGAGGACAGCCTGCGCACGCTCTGGCCGGCCCCGGCCTCACCTTCCCCCTCGCCTTCAGGCAGCCCCTCTCCCTGAGGCAAGCTCCTCGGCTTGGCGCCACGCCAGCACCCGCTCCAGCCCCTCGGCCAGCGGCGTGCTCGCCTCAAAGCGCCGCTCGCCAGCTCCGATCAGGACGATTCGCTTGTCATTCAGGTCAATGGCCTCCCAAGTTGGCCGGGAGGTTGGATTCTCCTGGCGAGGAAGTTCTGGTTCGAGATGGATCTCAGGCCGCGCGACACCAGCCCGGAAGCCGAAGCGGTCCAACTGGGCGTGCTACGCTCGCTTTCGGGAGCACAGAAGGTGGCCATTTGCTTTGAGCTGAGCGAAGCGAGCCGCGAGTATACGCGAAGCGGCATTCGCAGCCGCCACCCGGAGTATGGCGAGCACCAGGTGGAGATGGCCCTGCGCCGCATGACGCTGGGTGATGACCTTTTCCAGAAGGCATGGCCCGACGAGCCGCTGCTGTCTCCGTGAGCACCTTCCTGAGCCGCCTGATCGAAGCCCTGCAAAGAGCCGGGTTGCCCTTCATGGTGGCCGGCTCGGTGGCCAGCAGCCATCACGGCCAGCCGCGCTCGACGCAGGACTTCGACCTCATCGTACAACTCGATCTCGAGCAACTCGAACTCTTGCTGGCCCAGTTCCCGGACGACCAGTACTACGTCAGCCGGGAAGCAGCCCGCGAAGCCGTCTTACGACGCTCGCAGTTCAACGTGATCGACCTTGCCACCGGTTTCAAAGCCGACTTGATGGTGCTCAAGCCGCGGCCCTTCAGCCGAACCGAGTTCGAGCGCCGTCGCCAGGTCGACATGAATGGCGAGATGGTCTGGGTGGCCAGCCCGGAGGACGTCATCCTGGCCAAGCTCGAGTGGGCCAGCTCCTCCCGCAGCGAGCGCCAGTGGCGAGATGTGCTGGGAGTCATGCAGATTCGCGAGTTGGACTGGGCCTACCTCGAGCGCTGGGCGGCCGAGCTCGGGGTCCAGGAGGACCTCAAGCGCCTCAAGCTGGAGGCCGGGCTGGCTTAGCGTTTGCGAACCCGCACTCCGCCCACCAGCACCGCCTCGCTCTCCTCGCGCAGGCGGGGGCCGAGCGATTCCAGCAGCCGCTCCAGAGCCACCTCGGGCTCGGAATCAAGGACCACCTCGGGCAGACGCTCGACCAGGGCAAGCGCCCTCTCCGGCACCTGGTTCTCGAAGAGCTGGCTGAGCGCGCGCAGAGCCTGGGCGGCCAGCGGGGCTGGCACCCGACTCAATATCTGCAGCGCGCGCGAGCGCTCGGAAGGCTTCAGCTCGGGGGTGCAGGCCAGCTCGAGCAGTCCGTCGGTGGAGCGTTGGCCGAGCTCGTCCAGGCAGTAGGTCTGCCCGGCGGCGTCCGTCATGTTGAGGTTCCAGAAGTCCATCCCGGAATACTCCGAGCTAGAATCGGTGCGCAGCATGAAGCGCAGGCGCACGGTCTGCCCGGCGTAGGCGGACAGATCCACCTCCTGGCGGCCCGAGCCGGTGCCTGTGTATTTCGCTTTGCTCTCCCAGTCTTTCTTGCCCTCGGGCAAGACTTCGAGCTGCATGGTGTCGGCGTTGCTCTCGAACTGGTAGCGGGTCTCGAATGAAAGCCGCGCTCCCGGTGGAATGAGCGTGGGGGGCGACTCCAGGGCCGCTTGCTGCCTCGGCTTGTAGTTCCCACCCGGACTGTCGCTCCAACCGCGCAGAATGCGCCCCCAGTCGCCGGTAGGCTTCCAACCGGCCTGACCGAGGCCGTCGCGAAGCTTGCTCAGAGCGGCCCGCCCGGGCTCATCCAGCGCCGCCTCGCGCAAGGCCTCCACCAGGCGCTCGGGCTCCACTCCCAGGGAGCGGAAGCGAGAGCAGTCCGAGCGCAGCGCCACCTCGGCCTTCAGCTCCTCCAGCGGCAACTGTCCGATCTCTTCCCAGGTCCGCAGCGAGCTCCTCAGTCCATCCAGGACCACCAGGCTGGCCAGCTCCTGCTGCCGCTCCGGCTCCTCGGCCACGGCGCCGATGGCCAGCCCGGCGCACAGCCCGTGGGCCTTCACCAGCCCGGTCAGAGGCTCGAGCGGCCCTCCCACGCGGGTGAGCAGCTCGTCGTGAAGAGGGGCCAGATCCTCGGGCCGATCGCTGAAGAAGATCTGCCCCGTGGAGTCTTCCACCCGCATGTTGCGCAGCTTGAATCCCTGCCCCTCGGCGCTGGAGTCGGAGGTCAGCTTCCAGCACAGCTCCACGCGCGCATCGCCGAGGTCGCTCAGGTCGAGGTCTTCCGACCCCTGGGACACCGTGCCGGTATAGCTTTTGAGCTCCCGCCAGTCGCCCCCCTCGCGACGCACCCACAACCGCACCAGGTCGGGGCCGTTCTCCAGGTCGCAGTCGAAGTCGAACTTCAGGCGCGCTCCCTCTTGACCGGCCAGCGAGATGATCGGGCTGATCAGGCTGTTCTTGGCCTGGGGACGATAGCGCCCGACGCGATTGTCGACCCAGACGCCCGGCTCGGAGCGCACCCATTCTCCGGGCTGCCAGCCGTGCAGCGACTCGAGCAATCCTTCCGGGAACTCGACGCCGCGCAGAGCCCGGCTATTGGCCAGGCACCGGTCGAGCTGCTCGGTTTGCTGCAGGCGATTGGCCACCTGGCGAGCGAGCTGGAAGGCCTGGACCGACTCGGTCTCCAGGTCCGGATCAAGGGCGATGGTGGCTTCCACACCCACGGCCCGAGCAGCCTTGACAAGAGTCTCGGGGGAAGCCTGCAGCCGCAAGAGCCGCAGGGAGTCCCCGGTGGACAGCTCCTGGCTGAGCTGATCCATTCGCTCCAGAGCCTGAAGGTCGCGCTGGCGAGCCAGGTCGAGGATCGGATCCAGGGTATCTCGCCGGGCCGAGGCCTGGTCGGTGAAGACCAGCTCTGGGGGCGCGTCAGGATGCAGGGTGGGGCGGGCCGTGAGCCGGAAGTCAGCCAGGTCGAGACCCTCGCCGTTGCCCGAGCTGTCGGACTTGAGTCGGAAGCGCAGCTGCAGCTTGCCCTGTCCGAAAGGAGCCAGCGAGACCTTCTGCTCGGCCCAGTCGCTCTGTCCGGTGAAGCTGTGCAGGCTTTCCCACTGCTTGCCGTCGCGAGAGGCCTCCAGCAGCACGAAATCGGCGTTCTTTTCCAGGTCCCAGCGAGCGCGCAGGCTGATGGCGGGGTCGGAGTAGTGGCTCAGGTCCAACAACGGGCTGGTCAGGGAGGCGTTCTGGCCATGTTTGTAACGAGCCGGACTGTCGGACCAGGCGCCATCCGCGGTGGAATGCCAGCCACCCTCGGTCTGCCAGGTGGGGCAGGTGCGCTGCACCAGCCGGGAGACCTGCTCCTGGCTGGCAGCGGGAAGCTCGGCCAGCTCACGATAGACGGCCATCACGGCGGACAGGTCGTCCGGCCTCGGGCTCAGCCGGCCGGCGGCCTGGAAGGTTCGCACCATCGTCTCGGCCTCGCCGGGCAAGCCAGCCAGGGCGATGGCCGCCTCACTGCCCAGCTCTTCGACCAGTCGGGCGTTACGCAAGCTATTCTGGGCCCCAGGGCCTAGACGCAAAGCCTCGGCCGCCGAGCCAGTGGCTGCCACCAGCTGCTGCAGGGGCTCGAGAGGCTGGTCGGCGGCCACCAGCCGGGCCACTTCGGCAGCCAGGGCGGCGCGCTCGTCGCTGCGGTCCTGCTGATAGAGCGTGCGGGGGGCTGACTCGAAGCGGGGGCGGCCCTGCAGCACCAGGTGGCTCAGCCCCACCCCCTGACCCGCGTTGGAGCTATCCGAGCTGAGGCGGAAGCGCAGTTGCACCGGAGCTCCCTGATAGGCTGCCAGCGAAACCTGGTGCTCGGCCCAGTCGGACTTGTCGGTGAACTGCTTGAGCGCGTCCCAGGTCTTGCCGTCGGAGGAGGCTTCCAGCACCAGCCAGTCATGATTTTTCTCGAGATCGTGCTGGCAGCGAAAAGTCAGAGTGCAATCGGTGGCGTGGCGCAGATTGATGGTTGGCAGGGTGAGGAGGCTGTGCTGGCTGTGCTTGTAAGGGGCGTCCGGGCTGTCGTCCCAGATGCCGTCCTTCTCGGCCCAGGTGTGCTGGGGCGTGATGCCGGGCACGGCGCCATCCAGCCAGGTGCGCAGGGCCTCCTGAGCTGCCGGCTCCTGGCGGGCCAGTCGGCCGGCCGCAGTCGGGTGCTCCAGGCGCCCCAGCCAGTCCACAAACGACGGGTGAGCGGCCAGCGGGAGCGCATCCAGCTCGACGGCAGCAGGCTCGAGCAGCTCGGGCCGGCGCAGGGTCGGGGCCAGTTGCTCGCGCGCCAGGGCCAGGCGCTTCTCTTTGAGAGCTTTACAGAAGGCCTCGGGATCTTGCCCGGGCTTCCAACTCCCCAGGTCGCGCTCGTGCCAGCTCACGGGAACCTCGGCGGGGCGAGAGCGATAAAGCTCCAGGGCATCGCTGCGGTAGCCCTCCTCCTGCAACTGGCGCAGGCCCCGGGCCAGGTCGGGCTGCTCCAGCGCTTCGGGGCCCACCTGGCCCTGCAGGTAGGCCAGCATGGCCACATCTTCCGGGCTCTCCAGCGACTTGCCCGCCGCGCTCACGCTCACCCCTGAGCTGATCCTCAGGTAGGCGCCCCAGGCGCCCACGGGCTGGCCCTCGTGCTCGAACACCTGGCCCGAGCGCTCCAGCAGCTCCAACTGCCGGGCCAGCTCGGGGCCGGGCAGGCGGTTCAGCTCGCCGGCCTGGAAGGCGGTCAGCACGGCCAGGTCGTCTGGCCCCCGGAGGGGCAGCCAGGCGCTTTCCGGCGCGGAACGCACCCTCAGGTCATCGGGATCCTTGTTGAGCAGCGCCTGACCTGCTTGCAGGGGGGTGGAGGACGTCCAGCCCAGTGAGCCCACCAGGCGCTTACGCTGGAACTCGAAACCCCGGCTCTTGAGCCCCTCCAGGGCCGCCACCGCCCCGGCCAGACCGCCCAGGGCGCCCTCGCTGGCGCTGGCCCCCGGCAATCCGGGACGCCGTCCGCTCAGCTCCACCCGATCGGTGGGCCCGGAGGCGGCTCGGGGCAGCCGGTTGAGGACGGGCATGGCAATGGCTCTGAGCGGGTCCACTCGCATGATGAGACATGATGGCCGGCAGGACTCAAAGAAGCGTGAAAAGGCGCTCAAGGATTTCTCAAGGCTTCTCCCAGGGTGAATCAAGCCTCTCCGGCTAGACTGGCGACGATGAGTATTGCATCCCTTGCCCGACCCCTCACCGACTGGAGCCCTGGCGAAGGGCCCATCAAAGTCGGCAGCCGCTGGAGCATCGACGCCGGAGGCCATGGCACGGCGATCAGCTGGACCCCGGCCGGCCTGGTGGCGCTGGGCGGAGAGCCATCCTACCTGCGCCTGGACGAGGATGGCGTGGGGCTCGGGCAGTCCGACCCCGGCCCCTTCTTTGGCAAGCCGCCTGCCCCGCGCCCCGATGGGGGATTCTACGTTTCCCAGGTCTCCGCTTTGGAGTCTTACGACCGCACCGGGGCACCCCAGTGGAGCCGCAGCCCCTCGCAAAGCCTTTCCACAGTGGCCGTCTCGGGTCCCGAAGGCAACTGCTACGTGGCCGACCACGACCACCTCTATGCCTACGGCCCGGACGGCCAGGAGCTGTGGCGCAAGACCGAGAGCATCTCCTGGGACGAGACCCCGGTCACGGTGGGGCCGGACGGCACCGTCTACATGCCCACCAGTTCGGGCTCGGTGGTGGCCTACTCGCCCGCCGGCCAGGAGCTGTGGCGCTTTGACGGCCTCAAAGTGGAGCGAGAGGGCTTCGGGTTCTCGCCCCTGCGCACCGACCTTGCAGTGGGGCCGGATGGCACCGTCTACGTGGGGGATCAGAACAAGCAGCTGCACGCCGTGCGAGAAGGCAAGCTGCTGTGGAGCCGTCCCCTGGGCCAGACTCAAGAGCGCTACGACACCCCGGCCGTGGACAAGAACGGCACCGTCTACGCCAGCGCCGGAGAGCGCCAGATCGCTTTCTCGCCTGATGGCAGAGAGCTATGGAGCCGCCAACTGGGCGCCACGCTGCACCTCACCGCCCATCCCCAGGGCGGGGTGCTGGTGGGAATTCGGGGCGGGCCGCTGCACTGCCTGAACGACCAGGGCCAGTGGCGCTGGACCTACGACGAGGCCGACACCCTGTCGCGTCCGGTCTTCGATCCCAGCGGGAAGGCCTACACCTCGAGCTACGGTCGCTACGTGCACGCTCTGGAGAGCTCCCCCCTGGAGCCTCCCATCCAGGCCGACCCCGAGCCTCCTCCCGGTCTGGGCGTGGGCCAGCAAGATGGTTACTTCATCGTGGGCGGAGTGCGACTGCGCGCCAGGCAAGGGGGATCAACTCCATGAACATCGCAGCAATCGCCGCCGCCTCCACCCCCGCCCGGCCCCCTCAGGCCGTGGCTGACCAGCTCGAGAGCCTCGATCTCACCCTGCGACACAGCATCGAACGCTATGAAGGCTCGATCCCCGAGCTGGAGACGATGGCCAGCCAGGGCCGCCAGCGGGCCGGCCTCTGGCTGGGCGGGGCCGGACTTGCCCTGGCTCTGGGAGCGGCCGGCGGGCCGCTGGGGATGCTGGCCTCGGGCCTGGTGGTGGTGCCGGCCGCGGCCTTCGGGCTGCTCTCGCTGGCTCGCTCCTCGGCCGCCGGCGAGCGGCTCGAGATTGCCCGCGAGGCCCGCCAGACCTTCTCAGAGCTACACGAGCAGGTGGGCAAGCTGCGCCAGGAGGCCGACGAGGTGGTGCGCCGCAACCAGGTGGAGTCGCTGGCGCAGGCTTTCGAGCAGCAGCAGAAAGCCGTCGAGGAAAGAGAAAGTCACATTCGGATCGGAGGCGTGCGCCTCAAACGGAGGGAGCCATGATCAACTCGATTGCGCCCCGAGTGGTGGTTCTGGGCGGCGGCTACGCCGGCGTGGAGCTTGTGGAGTCGCTGGAAGACGCCCCGGTGGACGTGGTGCTGGTGGACCAGAAGCCCGAGCACACAAGGAAGACCAAGCTCTGGAAGATGGCTGTGGGCCGCGAGTCGGATGCCGCCGAGCCGCTCTCGAAGGTGGCCCGCAAGGCCGGCGCCGAGCTGCGCCTGGGCCAGGTTCAGGCCATCGACACCGAGGCCCGCCAGGTGAAGCTGGAAGGGGGGCCTTCCCTGAGCTACGACTACCTGGTGGTGGCTCTGGGCTCCCGTCCCGCCACCCCGGAAGGGGCCGAGCACGTGCTCACGATCGACCAGCCCGAGGACGCCCAGCTAATTCGCGAGACCGTCCGCGCCCGGGCGCTGGAGGCCCTGCAGACCGGCCAGAGCCTGCCCATCGTGGTGGTGGGCGGCGGCGCCACCGGCATCGAGCTGGCCGGGGTGGCCCACGAGGTGGTGCGCCAGGTCAGCCCGCAGCTGCTCGAGCGGCTGGAGCTGACGCTGGTACACTCGCAGAACCGCATCCTGAACGGTCAGAGCGACGAACTGGCGGCCCGAACCACCGCTGCCCTGGAAGACCTGGGCGTGCGCCTGCAACTCGGGCAGCGCGTGGCCGCCGTGCGCGAGGGCCAGGTGGAGCTGACCTCGGGCCAGACCCTGCCCTCGGTCTGCACCCTCTGGGCCACCGGCACCCGCGCCCCCGAGCTTCTGGCCAGCCTGGGCCCCACCGACCGCGCGGGCCGCCTGGAGGTCAGCGAGCACCTCAACCTGCCCGAGCACCCCGAGGTCTTCATCATCGGGGACGCCGCCCTGGCGCGCTGCGCCGGCCAGAGCGTGCCGCCCAACAAGCGCGCCGCCAAGCAAGAAGCCGAGCAGACCGCCCAGAACCTGCGCAACGCAGTGGCCGGCAAACCGCTGGAGCCGTTCACTTACCGCGACAACAAGGACTGGCACCACATCGGGCCGGTGAAGCT
>CAZWUN010000029.1:0-5340 GCA_964637145.1 uncultured Burkholderiales bacterium | reverse complement strand
CTGATCTACGCAGCCGCGCGGTCGATCCGAGCGACCCTTCCGTATTGCCCGGAAATCTTCACTCTGCGCCCCTTCTCCCACCGTTCGTGGGGCCGGGTCCACACCAGGTGGTGGGGAGCCCGTCCCCTCACCCCGAGAAGGCCCAGGTGGATGAGCCGGTGGCACGCGCTGCAGACCAGCACCAGGTTCCAGGACTCGTTGCATCCCCCCCGAGATCGGAAGACGACGTGGTGCACGTGCAGCTTGCCGCGACCCGTGCATCCCGGGGCCTGGCAACAGTGGCCGTCGCGTCGGCGGATGCGCGCCCGGCGGTCGCGGGGTTTCCCCTCGCCGTAGGCCTCCACGAAAAGGTCGAAGATCCGAGCCAGCGAGGCTCCCGGGTCCGAGAACAGGCTCTCTCCCGCCAGATCCACTCCCTCGAGCAGCACGGGATAGAATTCGCGAGGAACCATCCAGCCCACGCGGCAGCGAGGGCTGTCCAACACCTGGACGGGGGCGAGGAGCCGGTCCAACCCGACCCGGGCGTGTCGAGCCTCCAACACCTGGACGGCGCCCCGGGCGGCCATGGCCAGCGCGCAGTCGAGGGGATGTTGGACCAGGGTTGGCAGGAGACCCGCTTCCCGACCCTCCGGGGGGCGCTCGCCAGGGTTGGGTGCCCGCCAGCACCAGGTGCAGAACTCCGCAAAGCAAAACGTCTGCTGCCATTTCACGTGGCGCACCCAGCACTCCAGGTCCTGCAAGGTGACGTCCGCGGCGAACTCCATCCAGGTGTTGGAAACTCCCCCGTCCAGCAGGGGGAGGAGCAGGAGTGCGCGCTCGGGAGAAAGGTGTTCCAGGCCGGGATGGCGAGCGCAACCAGCGGCCAGGGACATTCGCTTGTATGCGGTGCTGCGGCTGAGGCCCAGGCAGTCTCTGGAGAACCGGCCCACCGGGCTCCGCCCGCGCCATTGACAGAACAGCTCGAGCAGAACCTGGCCTTGCCGGAGGGCGACGCGCTTTCGCTCTTCGAGAATCGTTAGAGCCAGGCACTGAAGCTCGATCGGGGCGCGCGGCAGCTCGGGCGAGACGAGCTCCACCCTCAGGATGGAGGCTGGATGGCCCTGCTCATGGGGCTCGGGACGAGGGGGCATCAGAACTTCCTCGTAAGCCAGACGCTCCTCGCCGGACAGAAACTCGGCCACCGCATACTCGAGAGCCTCCGCCCGAGGCACCTCGGCTTCGAGATGGTTGCAGGCGGTCTCGCGGGCCCTCCGCCAGGACAGCACCTGGGAGCCGGTCATCTCGAAGGACACGTAGATCAGCTCGGGCTCATCCTCCAGGTCGGCTGCCAGGGCCCGCCGCAACGCGCGCACTCCGAGGCGCTCGGCCTGCTCTACGCGCAGCGCCTCTTCCTCGGGGCGCTTCTTCAGCACCGGCAAGAGGAGCTCGATTTTCGTCGGGCACAGGCGGCCGGCCTCGAAACTCTGCCGCAGGCGGAGGTAGGTATCCAGCCCCGCCGCCAGCTCCGTCAGGCGGCGGGCAGCGCTGGAACTCAGGTCCAGGACCTCGCGAAGATAGGCGTCGAAGCGACCGTAACCAAGGTCCTGGAAGGCCTGCCTGGCCAGGGCGGCCACCACGTGGCCGAGTTGATAAGCCAGAGCCCAGTCACGGCGCGCAAGGGATTGGGCAAGATGCTCGAAAGTGCTGTCCATGTCCGCTCCTCAAGAAGGTGGAGCTGACATTCATTCATTTCTCGGCCCAGCTACGGGGATTTTCTTCAACGGAAGGGGTCTGGCTCCTGCCTGATTCAGGTCCTGTTCATGCTCGTAGGAGACAATGGGAGGGCTATGATGATACGCCCGACTTCAGCCGCCTCCACCAACGAAATCTTCGGGGAGAAGAAGAAGCGCGAAGTGCAGACCGGCGCCGTGTGGGGCGTCGATAGCGCGGACGTCGGGCGCATGAGCAGCTGCATCGGCCCCGACAGTCTCGTCTACTTTGGCCGGAACGTCATCGGACGCATCGATCTGACCACCGGCACGAAAGCCTGGGAGCGCCAGAGCGACGTGACCCCGACGAACGCGCTGGCCGCCCCCGGGATGACGGTCGTGGCCTTCGACGACGGCCGCATCGAGGGGATCGGCCCCGACGGCCAGACCTCCTGGGACTGGAAAGCCCGCGAGAAGGTTTTCTCCTTTGCTCCGGGGACGGCCACGATGGCCAGCATGAGCCTGGAGCGCCAGCCCGAGCACATGCCGTTCAACATGGGCTTCTCCCCGGCCACCGGGGAAGTGCTGTGGCGGACCGCCGGCGCCAACTTCGAGCCCGGCGTGCCCTTCGCCCGCGACTTCCACCTGATCAAGGCCAGCAACGAGATGGTGGCGGTCGACCCGCGCACCGGCGACACCCGGCTGCGCATGAAGTTCAACGGCTACGGCCGCGAGCTCGTGGGGCTGCCGGATGGCAGCGGAGCCTGCCTCGACGAGCAGGCGGTGCGCTCCTTGAAGCTCGAGGATGGGAAAATCGAGGAGCAGTGGAAGGTCGAGGTCGGCAAGCAGCTGACCGGCCTCCACGTCGGCCCGGACGTTCTTTACGTGAGCGCGGTGGACAGAGTGCTCGGACTCGACCCCAGGAACGGCCAGGAGCTGTGGAGCAAAGACCTGATGGGCGGGAACTCGTCCTACGATACCCAGGTCCTGGCGGACGGCGCCCTCCTGATCCCGTGCGGCGATACCCTGACCTGCCTCGAGCCCAATGGCGACGTGCGGTTCCGCCACTTCCAGGACGGCCAGAACTCGATCTCCCGGGCTCGCGTCACCGACCGGGGCCTGGTGGTCCTGCATGATCCCGCGCCCGGGCCCTATCGCCTGGAACTGGTCGACCTGGAGACGGGCAAGCCGGTCATGTTTGCCGAGATCACCCGCGACACGCCCACTCCCTGGCTCGACCAGGACGGCCGCGTGGTCAAGACCTACCATGATCGCGTCGAGATGCTCGAGCTACCGGACCTGGCCACCCTGCCCGAGCTGCCGGCCGACGCGCCGCCCGAGGGCCGCAAGGTGGTGGCCGAGACCCACGGCTCGGTGGTCATCGGGGGAGTGCGGGTGAAGAAACGATAGGGGGAGCTGACGCGGCGAATCTTGGTCCTCGGGCAGGATCGCGCGGGAGGCACCCCCCTGAATATGGGCCGTGTTTGCCCCCGTTCCAGATCATTCAATCTGCAGTAAGCCCGACAGGGACAGATTCCTGGCTGAAGGGGAGGGCCCTCAGTACGAGCGCCGGGTGCGTGGGGCCGGTGCTGATAGGAGTCTTGTGCTTCAAGAGCTTCTCAGGAGCCAGCGCCAGACAGGAATCGTCTCCGCGCGTTCTACCCTGGCCAGCCGGGCATCCTCGTTGGCCAGGCCTCGGGGAAAGCGCTAAGATCCTCCTCGAGGGCGCGGGCCTCCCGCTCGCGGGTGCCTACCTCGGACATTCCCGAGCACACCTGAACCAGCAGTTGGGTGCCGTCTTGGCCAGGCCCTGAGCATCGGGGAATCCGCCGACCTCGCTATATTGCGCGAATCCCCCCTCTAGCAGCGACAACGTGGCGCTTGGGAACAAGATCTGGATCAGAGGGCACCGCCTGTCCATGATGTAGCAGGAACTCCCGAAAGCTATATGGGAAAATGCGATGCCCAGACCTCATCGGAGAAGACGCAAATCTGCAGGTGAGCCAGCATGCAAGGCTCAGGCTCAGTTGGGCAATGACTCCAATAGCAGGGAGTCGACTCCCAGTCGCAAGGCGTGTTGATGCAGAACCGCATCCCCAGTGACCAATCGCGCCCTCTCAGAACGCGCCAAAGCGAGATAAAGCGCGTCATAGGCTTTCGATTGTTTGAGCCGAGCTGCCAACTCCAGGGCCCGACGGTAGAGTCCGGCCGCGTGGACCGGAAGGATCGGTAGGGCGAGCATGTCCGCAACGGCAGCGAGCGCGACGTCCTCCTTGATTACACCTGCGCTCACGTAACGTCGTAAGGCGCTGGTCGCCTCCGCAAAAACCAGATGAGGTGCAACGATGCGAACGCCACTATCGACTGCGCCAAGCCAATAGGACTCGCTTGCGACGCTGTGGGGATGGGGGACCAGCCAAGGAACGATGGCGCTTGCATCGACACAGTGGGTCATCACTCAGTGCTCTTCGCGGTCTTGTCGGAGAAGCTCCAACACGTCTGGCTGAACGCACCCCCCATAATGCCGCGCTATTGCCTCTCTACGCTCACGTACGCGTCGGAACAACTCGCTCAGATTCTCCGCACGGTCGGGCGTGCCGACTGCGCTCTCCGGAATGAACCATTGCTGGCCGATGCGTTGACCCGGGAGCTTACCCTCACGGAGGTAACGACGCACTTGCTCGATTGAGCGTCCCAACCGCCGGGCCGCCTGAGAGACTGTAAGCAATTCGTCAGGATGGTTGTTGGTCATGTTGTCGTCAACAACATATCAAGAGAATACCCCGGCGGTCAATGGTGAATGCCCACTTGCATACCATTGGCCCCGTCACGTGACACCGCTCCCACGCAGAGAACCTACGCGAGGTCCGCAGACTCGGCTCCGGTCGCCAGGTTACGGGCGCTCGGACCTGGCACCCGGCAGGCATGAGCGGCCAAAACGGCTTGGTGAGTGCGAAATTCCTGGAGATCGGCGAGCTGGTAGTGAGGCCCTGATGGTCCAGAAACTCGTCCTCAACGAGCGCGGTCGAGCTATTCAAAGGCCCCTTTGCCGGGATCCGCTCCAGGCGCGCGATCCACGACTTCCAGGTCAGCGGAAGCCGGCGCGAAGCTCAGAGCCCGCATCAGCGAGAACACCAGGACGATCGCGCACAGCGCGCCCAGGCCATAGGCCCCGCCTGCCGCCTGGAAGCAGAATCGGGCGTTCTGCAGCACCTCATAGCCATCGGCCGTGCCCGCCAGTTGACCCCACACCCAGAAGCCGGCGCCAACCATGGCTACACCACAGTTGAAAGAATGTGACCCCGCGGGCCAGCCACGCAACTCGACTCCCTTACAGGCGGGTTTCTTGGTGTAACCTGGGCCGTTCGTCGCCATGGCCCCCCCCGTTCGCGCAAGACCTATGGCAAAAACGGGTTCGTCAACTCATAGATCAGAAAGTCGGTCGAGGCCCCTGACAGGGGATCGATGCCCCCGATGTCGGAGTTCAGGAAGAGCGTACGCCCATCCCCGCTGATGGTGGGAAACGCGACGCTGCCGAGAATCAAGGAGTTGGCCGCGGAGATGAGCTGCCCCGCGGAGTTCACCAGCATGCTGGAGCGGAGCCCGGTCTGTCGATCAAACACCTCGGGCGCACCTACGCCCAGGAAAAACA
>CAZWUN010000028.1:10677-27257 GCA_964637145.1 uncultured Burkholderiales bacterium | reverse complement strand
ACATCCCGCACTACTTCCAGCGCGAGCCTTTCGACGTGGTGGTGCTCTCGGGCGATCCTGAGCGCGTGATCGCCGATGCTATCGAGCGCCTGGCCCAGGGCCTCGACCCGGAGCACGGGGTCAGCTTTCGCTGGGGCCATGACTGGCACGAAACCACCCCAGGCCGCACGCTGGAAGGGGCCGAGTGGCCCTTCCCCGACCTTCAGGCTATCGACCCGGTCGGCTACCACACCGCCCGCCTGCACCGTGAGAAGCGCACCGACGACCTCAGCTTCACCATCTCGCGCGGCTGCCCCATCAACTGCGCCGCCTGGTGCCCCACTCCTCGCAAGGAGGGCATCAAGGACCGCCGCCGCCCGGTGGAGCAGACCGTGGAGTATCTTGCCCGCGGGCCGGAGCCCTACCAGCTGTTCCAGCTCCATTCCCCGCTGCTGGTTCAGGATCGCGATTGGATCGCGGCCTTCGTCGCTCTCAAGGGCCAGCTGTGCCCCGAGGTGCCCTTCAAGTCGGTGGATCTGGTCAATCCCTATGCCGACGAGCAGCTGGTGGCCGAGCTGGCCAGCGTGGGTCTCAGAGGGATCGGCTTTGGCATCGAAACCCTGTGCGCTGACCGGGGCCGACGGCTCACCCCCAAGGTCGACGAGCGGCTGCTCGAGCGGGTGGCAGCCCACTTCGCCCGTTACGGCGTGGAGGGCAAGGCCTACACCCAGCTCGGCCTGCCCGGTCAACGGCGCGAGGACGTCCTCTACACTCACCGGCTGTTGCTGGACCTGGGCTTCGTGCCCCGGCCCACCGGAGCCACTCCTTTCCAGAGACTGCGCTCCAAGTCCGTCCAGGAGCTGGATGCCATGGATCTGACCCGCTGGGACCGCAAGAGCTACTACGACCCTCGCTCGGGCTTGAGCCACGGCGAGTTCCTGCAGATGATCACCTCCCCCCGCGCCTTTGCCCCCGAGGTATCCCCGTGGGCGGCCTGACGCTGTTGGTGGAAGGGCTGGACCTGGCCGGCAAGTCCACCCTGGTTCCCCAACTTCGCCGGCGCTTCGAGCAGCAGGGCCTCGAGGTGCGTTTCTCGCGCAACTGCCTGTGCCCCGACAACCCGGTGGCGCGCGAGGCCGACCGCCTGCGCCACGACCCGAAGCGCGACCCGGGGCAGGCAGCCATGCTGTTCGTGGCGGCCCATCTTTGGGACGCAGCCCACTTCCTGCCCCCCGGCCCCGGCCAGCTGCACCTTCAGGACTCGAGCTGGCTGCGCACCCTGGCCTGGGAAGAGTGGCACGGGCGCCCGGAGCTGGCCGCCCTGTTGCGCCAGGCAGCGGTCCTCTTCCCGCGCTTCGACGCGATGATCTATCTGACCGCCTCGCTGCCGGTGCGCCAGCGCCGCTATTACCAGCGGCGCCGCAACGACGGCGGGGACCGGCTGGTGCTGGAGGCGCCCCGGGAGTCCGCCCGCCTGGAGCGGTGCTTGCGGCACGAGGCCGAGCGCTACGGAGCGCTCACGCTGGACAACAGCGCTCTGTCGCCCTGCCAGACGCTCGAGGCGGCCTGGCAGCTCCTCCATCCCCTGGTTATTGCAGCAGGCGAATCGAGAGCGCCTCGTCGATCTCCATCTCGCCCCCGGCTTCGGGAATCTCGCGCTTGACCCGATGCCAGGTCACCTCGACCTTCTTGCCGGCGTAGCTCTCAGGCTTCTCCAGAAAAGGCTTGAAACTGTCGTCACTGGAGATCCAGAAGCTGCGCTCCTCGCCCTTCTCGTCTTGAACGTTGAGATGGAAGTAATCCCCCTGCTCGATGCCCAGGAAGGTCGCCTTCATGGTCTTGGTGTCGGCCGCCAGGGCCAGGGACATCAAAGCCAGGGTAAACACCAGAATGAGAGCACGCTTCACAGGATCCTCCGTCGAGCAAGAGTTGGTCGAGCCAGGTTCGCCCCCCCGACGCAGGTTCCCCGCTCCGGGTGACGAAACGCCCGCACCGTGCACGCGCCGGTCGCCATTGTGGGGATGGCTGTCCGCTTTCCCGACGCTCCCGACCTCCATACGCTGTGGCAGAACATCCTGCAGCGCTACGTCAGCATTCGCCCCATCGCTCACCGACGCTGGCACCACGAGCATTTCCAGAACCGGCCCCCGCGCGACCCGCTGAGCATCCACAGCCGCACCCAGGCTTACCTCGACGACATCGACCTGTTTCCCGGCAGCTACTTCCAGATCGCCCCCCGGCGCGGCCAGGTCATGGATCCCCAGCAGCGGCTCACCCTGGAGGTGGCCCGCGAGGCCCTGCAGGATGCCGGCCTGGAATGCGGCTCCTTCGACCGCCAGCGTAGCGGGACATTCGTGGGGGCCAGCATCAGCGAGTACAACCAGCTCTGCGGGGTTTATACCCGATTCAACCAGGCTTCCCATGGCGACTTCGGCCAGACGGCTGCGTCCGAGCTGACCACCCGTCTGGCCGACCGATGTCTGCCCATCCGCATCTACACCCTGCCGGGCAACCAGCTCAACATGTGCGCCGGAGTGGTGTCTCAGTTCTACGACCTGGGAGGCCCGTCGCTGGCGGTGGACGCGGCCTGCGCCTCCTCGCTGATGGCGCTCGTGCAGGCGGTGCAGTATCTGCGCGGGCTCACCGACAAAGCAGGCCCGGCGCCGGTGGCCCTGGCCGGCGGGGTCTACCTGGCCGTGCTGCCCGACAACCTGCTGGCCTTCAGCCGGGTGGGCGCGCTGGCTCGGGAAGAGTGTCGTCCTTTCGACGAGCGGGCCGAGGGCTTCATCCTGGGTGAGGGTGCCGGCATGGTGGTGCTCAAGCGACTCGAGCACGCAGTGCGCGACCGGGACCGGATCTACGCGGTCATCCGAGGGGTGGCCTGGAATGCCGATGGGGCCAGCAGCGGTCCCATGACCCCGGTCAGTGAAGGGCAAACTCGTGTGCTGCAGCTCGGTCTGGCCGACTCAGGGCTGGACCCCGGGAGCATCGACTATATCGAGTGCCACGGCACGGCCACGCCGGTGGGCGATCCGATCGAGCTGGAGGCGCTCTGGCAGGTGATGAAGCCCCGTGCCGCACCGGTGAGACTGGGCTCCATCAAGGCCAACATCGGTCACACCATCAGCGCCGCCGGGGTGGCCGGGCTGATCCGGGCCGCCCTGGCCGTGCACCACGGAATGCTTCCCCCCCAGGCAGCCTTCTCGCGCTGGCACCCCCGGCTCGAGCGCTACCGCGATCGCTTCGCCATCGAAAGCCAGCCCCACCCGTGGCAGTCTGACGAGCGCCGGGCGGTGGTCAGCGCCTTCGGCTTCGGGGGCTCCAACGCGTGCGCGGTGCTGTCCCAGGCGCCCCCCGCCGCCCCGCTGGCCGATCCGGACGAGGCCTTGCTCTTTCGCTGCAGCGCCCCCTCCCCCAGCCTGCTTCGCAGCTACCTCGTCGAGCTGGAGAGCCGACTCGAGCTCCACCCGCTGGCGGCCATCGCCTACACCCAGACCGTCCAGCGCGAGACCCACGAGTTCCTCTGCCTGTTCACCGCAGCGACCGTTCCCGAAGCTCGCCACAGGCTCAAGGCGGCCTGCGCCGAGCTGGCCCACCCGCCCGAGCGGTTGACCTTGCTCGAGCCCGGCCTGGTGCTCGGGCCACGGGGCGAGCGCCGTGAGGTGATCCTCCTCCTGCCCGGACAGGCCGAGGAGGTCCCCCTGCCCCAGGGTCGCAACGGCCAGAGCTACGGCGAGCAGTTGGCCACCTTCGAGCTGGCCGCGGCCGCCCGGCTGAAGGAGCGAGGGCTGGTGGGCCAACCGCTGGGCCACAGTCTGGGAGCGCTGGTAGCCCGCGTGCTGGAGGGCGAGCAGAGCCAGGAGGAGTTGCTGGCTTTCCTGGCCACGCGCCACCAGGCTCTGGAACAGACCCCACCGGGGGGCTTGCTGGCCGTGCGGCTCACCCGAGTCGAGGCCGAGCAGCTGGCACCCGATCTGGGCCTGTTCTTTGCCGGTAGCAGCCACTCGCGCCTGCAGCTGATGGGGGGTGAATCATCCAGGGTGCAAGCGGCCGAATCTATACTGGGGCGGCGCGAGATCCCCTATCGAGTGCTGAACCGGCGCTACGCCTACCACACACCGCTGGTCCACTCGGCCGACCCCCAGGCCAGCCTCCCGGCCGACTTTCAACCCGCCCTGGCCGCCGCCCTGAAGCGCGAGCCCGCCTTCTGGCTCGAGCTCGGCCCTGGAGAGGGGCTGAGCCAGTGCGTGCGAGCCGAGGCTCCGGGCGAGCTGGTGCTGTCTGTGGCTCGACCCGGCCATGAGCTGCTGGCCCTGGGTCTGGCCCATTCGCTCGGTCATCCGATCGAGCTCGGCGAGCACTACCCGGGCCGGCAGGTGGTCAACCTCCCGGCCGTGCCGCTCGAGCGCCAGCGCTACTGGGTGGTCGATCCTCCCCCCGAGGAGCTGGGCGAGGTGGAGTTTGCCGTGCTTCCGGCCCCCTCGGCCGGCCCTGCGGAAGAGACGGTGCTGGAGCTGGTGGCCCGGGTGGGCGGCTTTCCCCGCGAGCAGATCACCCGCCGTCAGAGCCTGAGTGCTCACCTGGGCTTCGACTCGCTCATGCTGGCCCAGCTGCACGCTCGACTGCAGGCCTCGCTGGGCCAGGCTCCCCCGCCCGAGTTCTGGAAGTGCCGCCCCACGGTCGGCCAGCTGCTCGAGCAGTTGGGGCAGCAGGCCCCCTCCCCGGTTCAGAACGACCTGAGCCAGTTCCCAGAAGTGCGCGCAATGCTCGACCGCATCGCCGACTTCGAGGAGCGGGGGTGGCAGGTTCCTTACCTGCACACCCACGACTGCGACGGCGGCCCCTGGACCGAGGTGGAAGGCCAGCGGCTGCTCAGCTTCTCTAGCTACAACTACCTGGGCCTCAACGGACATCCGGAGGTCAGTCAGGCCGCCGGGCGGGCGCTGGAGCGCTGGGGCACCTCGGCCTCCGCCTCGCGCCTGGTGTCCGGCCAGCGCCCCGTGCACGAAGAGCTGGAGCGCTCGCTGGCCGACTTTCTTGGCGTGGAAGCCTGCCTGACGCTGGTCAGCGGACACGCCACCAACGTCTCGCTGCTGGCCTGCCTGGTGGGACCGGGAGACCTGGTGCTGCACGACAGCCTGATCCACGACAGCGTGCAGCAGGGAGCACGACTGAGCGGAGCCAGGCAACTGGCCTTTCCCCACAACGACCTGGAGGCCCTGGACCGGCTGCTGGCCCGCCATCGCTCCCAACATCGCCGAGTCCTGGTCGTGGTGGAGGGCGTCTACAGCATGGATGGCGACCTGTCGGATCTCTCGGCTCTGTTGCAGCTCAAGGAGCGCCATGGCTTCCTGCTGATGGTGGATGAGGCTCACTCGCTGGGGGTGCTGGGAGCGACCGGGCGAGGGTTGGCCGAGCACTGGGGAGTGGAGCCAGGCCGGGTGGACGTGTGGATGGGCACGCTTTCCAAGGCGCTGGCCAGTTGCGGCGGTTACGTGGCCGGCTCGCAGGACCTGATCACCTACCTCAAGCTGACCGCTCCCGGATTTGTCTACAGTGTGGGCATGCCGCCCGCTTCGGCGGCGGCCGCTCTGGCTGCCCTGGGCATTCTCCAGCGCGAGCCCGAGCGGGTCCAACGCCTGCGAGCGCGGGCGGCCTTCTTTCTCGACCGACTGCGCGAAGTGGGCTGCAACACCGGCACCAGCCAGGGAACCCCCGTCATCCCGGTGCTCTTCCCCACCCTGCAGAAAACGGTGGAGGCCACCGCCGGACTGCACGAGCGCGGAGTGCACGCGCTGCCCATCCTCTACCCCGCGGTGGGCGAGGAAAGCACCCGGCTGCGCTTCTTCGTCACCTGCCGGCATAGCGAAGAACAGCTGTCTTTTGCGGCCAACGCTCTGCGCGAGGTTCTGGAGTCAGAGTCGCGAAGGCCCACGGCATGCGAAACACCCTGCTGATTCTGGTGGCCCTCGTGGCCCCCGCCCTGGCCAGTCCCGCCGAGCGCTTCCTGGAGGCCGCCGAAGCGGGCGATCTCGAGACCATGTCCCGAATTCACGTGCGAGTCGACTGTCGCGATGAGGAAGGCGAGACAGCCCTGATGGAAGCGGCCGAGGAAGGCCATCTCGACGTCGTGCGCTGGCTGCTCGAGCAGGGCGCCCGGCCCAATCTGCACGACGATCAGGGCGAGACGGCCCTGATCGAGGCAGCCGAGGAAGGACGCCGGGACGTCGTGGCCCTGTTGCTCGACTGGGGGGCCTTCGTCAACGCCCACGACCACCGCGGCCGCACCGCGCTGATGGAGGCTGTGGTGGAGGGACAGACCGAGGTCGTGGCCCTGCTCTTGCAACGGGGAGCAGCGGTGGGGCTGGTCGACAACCAGGGGCGCAACGCCTTCGATCTGGCCGCCGGTAACCAGGCTATGCTCGATCTGCTGGCTCGTCGCGGCGGAAATTAGACGCCGACTTCCGGGAAGGATAGACCTTCAGCGGGTAATGCTCAACCTACTCATGCTGCTCGTGCTGACACGAGCAGATGAGGTACTCATCCGGCTCTGAGCCCTCCAGGGGCAGATGCACGTGCAGGTGGTTGTAATGGCCGCGCGAGTAACGCGTCAGACCTTCGTCGATCAGCTGCGGGTCATTGAAGAGCACGATGGCGCGGGGGTTGCGCTCCTTCACCAGCTCCACGAACTCGCGGGTGGCGTCCTGGTCGTAGGCCAGGTCGAAGATGTCGGTGGGGGCCATCTCGCCGTCTCGCCGGAAGGGACGCAGGTCGACATCGTTGCCGTTGCGATGGGTGACGTGGGGCGGGAAGGGCCCGCCCCCCCGGCGAGAGATGTCGCCCACCTGGAAGGGCACTTCGTGCCGGTCTTCCCACTCGTCCCCCAGCTCCACGAAGAAGTCGACGGTGGAATCGAGCCCGTACTGGTCGGCCCCGCCCGGCTCGCGGTTGTACGTGCGAAAGCCAGGCCCGGATTCGGGCATGACCCTGTCGATGGCGGGATTGACCTGCATCCCGAGCAAAATACCCCGGCCGAGCACCTCTGGGGAGATCCGAAAGGTTAACTAAGCCTCAAATGGTCATTGATTCTCAGGGGCCGAACAGCTATACTCCCGGCACAAGCGCTTCCTCGCGAGGGATGCGAGGGAGTCAAAGGAGCACCGTTCGATGTCGAAAATCCGCGTGGCCATCGCGGGAGTGGGCAACTGCGCCAGCTCCCTGATTCAGGGAGTGGAGTACTACCGCGGCAAGGAGAGCGACTCCTACGCCGGCCTGATGCACCCTCAGGTCGGGCCGTGGGGAGTGAGCGACGTGGAGTTCGTGGCCGCTTTCGACGTGGATCAGCGCAAGGTGGGGCGACCGCTCGAGGAGGCCATCTTCGCCCCCCCGAACTGCACCCGGGTCTTCCAGGCCCAGATTCCGGCCAGCGGGGTGCGGGTCTGCATGGGCCCGCTGCTCGACGGGGTGGCGCCCCATATGGTGGACTATCCCGAGGCGGAGGCCTTCCGACCTGCCCCAACCGAGCCGGTCGACGTCGCGGAAACCCTGCGAGCAAGCCGGGCAGAAGTGCTCTTGTGCTACCTTCCGGTCGGTTCCGAGCGCGCCGTCGAGCATTATGCCAGCGCCTGCCTCAAAGCCGGGGTAGCCATGGTGAACTGCGTCCCGGTCTTCATCGCCTCCGACCCGACCTGGGCCGAGCGATTTCGCAAGGCGGGCCTGCCCATCGTGGGCGACGACATCAAGAGCCAGGTGGGAGCCACCATCCTGCACCGTCAACTGGCGCGGCTGTTTACCTCTCGCGGGGTCAAGGTCTTGCGAACCTACCAGCTCAACACCGGTGGGAACACGGACTTCCTCAACATGCTCGAGCGCCGACGGCTGAAGTCCAAAAAGCGCTCCAAAACCGAATCGGTGCAATCCCAGCTACACAAACCGCTCGAGGCGGGCGATATCCACATCGGGCCCAGCGATTACGTGCCATGGCAGAAGGACAACAAGCTGGCCTTCATCCGACTCGAGGCCCAGGGGTTCGGGGACGTGCCCATGGAGCTCGAGTTGCGTCTCTCGGTGCAAGATTCGCCCAACAGCGCTGGCGTGGTGATCGACGCTCTGCGCTGCGCGAAACTGGCCCTCGACCGGGGGCTGGGGGGTCCGCTGGAGGCCGCCTGCGCTTACTTCATGAAGCACCCGCCGCGCCAGCTCAGCGATGAGGAAGCCGGGCGATTGACAGATGCCTTCATCGCGGAGTCCACCCGGGCGCTCGCGGCTCCTGGCCCTGCTGTGACGGCCACTCCAGTCAACCGGTAGGTTCCAGCGACGACAGGAGCGGCCGAAAAAATCTTACCCGCCCACGAGGAACCTCTGGCGGGGCCGCAAAGGGGAGGCGACCCCAGACAGGAGGTCCAACCTTGAAGCGCCCTTTCGCCATCCTGGCCCTGGTCGTGACGCTGGCGAGCGTCAGCGTCTCCGAAGAGCCCTGGAAGTACCCCCAATCGCCCCGGGGCGACGTCGTGGACGTCTATCACGGCACCAGCGTCAGCGACCCTTATCGCTGGTTGGAGGACCCCGACTCGGAGGCCACCCGAAAGTGGGTTGAAGCCCAGAACCAGCTTACCTTCGGCTACCTGCACGCGGGGCCCACCTTTGAGCGCCTGAAGAAGCGGTTGACCGAGATCTGGAACTTCGAGCGCTACAGCCTTCCTTTCCGCGAGGGTGGACGGACCTTCTATTTCAAGAACAATGGGCTGCAGAACCAGTCGGTGCTCTACATGCTGACCGGCGACAAAGCAGAGCCCAGGGTGGTGCTCGACCCCAACAAAATGAGCGCCGACGGGACGGTCTCCACCTCCATTCACAAGGTCAGCCCTGACGGCAAGCTGATGGCCTATGGGATCCAGGCCTCCGGCTCGGACCAGCAGGAGGTCAAGATTCGCCAGGTGGATACGGGCACTGACCTGGCCGAGTCGCTCAAGTGGTGCAAGTTCACCTCGGTGGGCTGGACGGCCGACAGCCAGGGGTTCTACTACAACCGTTTCCCCGAGCCGGGCACTGTGGCCAAAGAAGACGAGAACAGCTACAACAAAGTCTTCTTTCACAAGCTCGGAACCCAGCAAGGCGATGACAAGCTGATCTACGACTACCCTCAGGACAAAGAGTTGCTCTTCACGCCGGCCGTCACCGATGACGGCCGATACCTGTTCCTCTACGTCAATCGCGGCACCGACCCCAAGAACATGCTCTACTGCCAGGACCTGAGCAAGCCGGGCTCGCCGATGATCAAGCTGGTGGACCGGGAAGTTGCCCTCTACAACGTCATCGACAACGTGGGCAGCACCATCTACCTGCACACCGACCTGGAAGCTCCCCGCGGCCGCATCATCACCATGGACCCGATCAAGCGAACGGCTCCCCGCACCATCGTGCCGCAGTCCTCGGACGTGATCGACTACGTGGCCATGGTGGATGACCGGCTCTTCGTCGCCGCCATGCGCGACGCGCGCCACGTGGTCAAGATGTATGACCTGGATGGCAAGCCGCTGGGCGAGCTGCCCCTGCCAGGGCTGGGCACGGTGAACGGAATGTCCGGCAAGCGCACCGACAAGGAGATGTTCCTGGGCTTCGCCTCCTTCCTGGTGCCCCAGACCAGCTACCGCTATGAGGTTCCATCCGGCCAGCTCAGCATTTTTCGACAGCCCAAAGTGGCCTTCGACTTCAACGCCTATCAGACCAAGCAGATCTTTGCCACCAGCAAGGACGGCACCAGGGTGCCGATGTTCGTCACGGCCCGCAAGGACCTCAAGCTCGATTCGAGCAACCCGACCCTGCTGTACGCCTACGGCGGCTTCAACATCAGCCTGACTCCCTCGTTCTCGGCCAGCCGGCTGGTGTGGCTCGAGAATGGCGGCGTGCTGGTGGTGGCCAACCTCCGCGGCGGCAACGAGTACGGTGAGGAGTGGCACCAGGCCGGCATGCTGGGTAAGAAGCAGAACGTCTTCGACGACTTCATCGCCTGCGCCGAGACCCTGATCAAGGAAGGCTACACCCGGCCCGACCGGCTGGCCTGCAACGGGGGCAGCAACGGCGGCCTGCTGGTGGCCGCCATGGTGACCCAGCGCCCCTACCTCTTCGGGGCCGCCGTCTGCCAGGTGCCGGTGGTGGATATGCTGCGCTACCACAAGTTCACCGTGGGCCGCTTCTGGGTGCCCGAGTATGGAAGCTCGGACGACCCCGAGCAGTTCAAGTTCCTCTACGCTTATTCGCCGCTGCACCGCGTCAAGCAGGGCACAAAGTATCCCCCGCTCCTGATCACCACCGCCGATACCGACGACCGGGTCGTGCCGGCTCACGCCAAGAAGTTCGCCGCCGCCCTGCAGGCCGCCCAGGGTGGACCGGCGCCCATGCTCATCCGGGTGGAGACGAAGGCCGGCCACGGGGGCGGCAAGCCCACCTCCAAAGTCATCGAGGAGGCGGCCGACATCTACACCTTCCTGCTCAAGACCTTTGCCATGGAGAAGAGATCATGAAAGTCGCTCTGCCAACCCTGCTCGGACTGTTGACCGCCTCGGCCCTGGCTCAGCCCGTGGACATCGAGGCCCTGCTCAAGCAGATGACCACCGAGGAGAAGCTCGGCCAGCTGATGCAGATCGGCGGCGACCACCAGGGCTTCTCAGACAAGGACGGCATGGAGATGGTGCGTGCCAGCCAGGTCGGCAGCACGCTGGGCGTGCGGGGGGCAGCCACCGTGAACCGCATCCAGAAGGTGGCCGTCACCGAGACCCGGCTCAAGATCCCGATCCTGTTCGCCTTCGACGTGATCCACGGCTACCGCACCATCTTCCCGGTTCCGCTCGGCGAGGCCGCCAGCTTCGACCTCAAGGGCATGGAGGAGACGGCCGCGGTGGCCTCGCGCGAGGCCTATGCCCACGGGGTGAAATGGACCTTTGCCCCCATGGTCGACATCGCCCGCGACCCTCGCTGGGGCCGGGTGGTGGAGGGCGCCGGCGAGGATCCCTACTACGGATCGCTGGTGGCTGCCGCTCGCGTGAAGGGCTTTCAGCGCAGCGGCAAGGTGGTGGCCTGCGCTAAACACTGGGTGGCCTACGGGGCGGCCGAAGCCGGCCGCGACTACAACACGGCCGACATGTCCGAGCGAACCTTGCGCGAGGTCTACTTCCCCCCCTTCAAGGCAGCCGTGGATGCCAACGTGGGCACCTTCATGAGCTCGTTCAACGAGATCGGAGGAGTGCCCGCCAGCGCCAACCGCTTCACCCTCACCGAGGTCCTGCGGGGCGAGTGGAAGTGGGACGGCGTCGTGGTCAGCGACTTCACCTCGGTGGAGGAGCTGATCAAGCACGGCATCGCCGGGACCCCGGCCGAGGCCTGCGACGCGGCCCTGAACGCGGGCGTCGACATCGAGATGGTCAGCCGGACCTACCTCAAGAACGGTGCCCAGCTGATCCAGGATGGCAAGCTGAGCCAGGCCACCCTGGACGAGGCGGTGCGCCGGGTGCTGCGCCTGAAGAAGCGGATGGGCCTGTTCGAGAACCCCTACGTGCCCGAGGGTACCGAGGCCGCCAACTTCCTGATCCCGGAGCACCGCCAGCTGGCCCGCGTGTCGGCGGCCCGCTCCTGCGTGCTGCTCAAGAACGACAAGAGCCTCCTCCCCTACTCCAAGAACGTGAAGTCGGTGGCCATCATCGGCCCGCTGGGCGATTCGCCGCAGGACATGATGGGCTCCTGGAACGGAGACGGCCAGAAGAAGGACGTGATCACCCTGTTGGCCGGCGTCAAGGCCAAGCTCCCGGGCGCCCGGGTCACCTTTGTGAAGGGCTGTCCCGTCCAGGGGGTGGCGACCGACTTCAAGGCGGCGGTGGCGGCGGCTAAGGCGGCCGACGTGGTCCTGCTGGCCGTGGGCGAAGATGCCGACATGTCGGGCGAAGCTGCCTCGCGCACCTCGATCGACCTGCCTGGCTCGCAACTGGCGCTGATCCAGGCCATTCACGCCACCGGCAAGCCCTACACGGTGGTGCTGATGAACGGCCGCCCGCTGGCCCTGGGCTGGGTGGCCGACAAGAGCCCGGCCATCCTGGAGACCTGGTTCGCCGGCACCGAAGCCGGCAACGGCATCGCCGACGTGCTGTTCGGCGACGTCAACCCCAGCGGCAAGCTGCCCATCACCTTCCCGCGCAACCTGGGCCAAGTGCCCATCTACTACAACGCCAAGAACACCGGCCGACCCTGGTCAGGCAAGAAAGCCGAGAAGTACGCTTCCCGCTACCTGGACGTGCCCAACTCCCCTCAATACGTGTTCGGCTATGGCCTGAGCTACACGCGCTTTGCCATCTCGGCCCCCCGCCTGTCGGCCGCCACCATGGACGCGACATCGCCACTGACGGTCAGCGTCGAGGTCAAGAACGTCGGCAAGCGGGCCGGAGCCGAGGTGGTGCAGCTTTACATCCAGGACCCGGTGGCCCGGGTGACCCGTCCGGTGCGCGAGCTGCGAGGCTTCGAGCGAGTCGAGCTGGCTCCCGGAGAGGCGCGAACCGTGAACTTCACGCTCTCGCGCAAAGACCTGCTCTACTGGGGCCCGAAAGGCGGCTGGGTGGCCGACCCCGGCGAGGTGCTGGTCTACGTGGGCAATAGCTCGGCGGCAACGGGAAAGGCCAGCTTCCGCTACGCGCCCTGAGATAGGAACTGCGCGCCCGGGGGGGAAAGGGCTGAGAAATCCATCCAACGGGAGCCTGATTCAAATGGAACTGCCCACCTGGGACCTGTCCGATCTCTATTCGGGGGTCGATGACCCTCGAATCGAAGCCGACCTGGGCGAGTCCCTGAAGCAGGCACGCGATTTCGAGCAGCGCTATCGCGACCAGATCGCCTCCGAGAGCCTGACCGCGGAGCGCTTGAAGGAGGCTCTGGACGAGTACGAGGCGCTCCTGCGCCACGAGTCCAAACCGCAAGCCTTCGCCCAGCTGCTCTTTTCCACCGACACCTCCGACGATGCGTGCAAGGCCCTGGTGCAGCGCGTGCGCGAGCTGGGCAGCGAGATCTCAACCCATCTCATCTTCTTCGATCTGGAGATCGGGCGCATCAGCTCCGAGAAGTTCGCCCTGCTGCTCAACGATCCGGTGCTGGCCGACTACCACCACTACCTCGACCACCAGCGCAAACTGGCGGCCCACTACCTGTCCGAGCCCGAGGAGAAGATCCTCGAGGAGACCGCCAACGATCGCGGCCGGGCCTGGCGCCGTCTCTTCACCGAGATCACCTCCGGGATGAAGTACACTTTGCGCCACGGCGAGGAGACAAAGGATCTGAACCAGAGCCAGCTGATGGCGCTCTTATATGAGCCCGACCGCAGCCTGCGCCAGGCCGCCGCGAGCGCCCTGGCCGAGGGGCTCGAGAAGAACGCTCACGTGCTGAACTTCACCCACAACACCCTTCTGCACGAAAAGCAGGTCATCGACAAGCTGCGTCGCTTCGAGAGCCCCGAGGCCGACCGGCACCTCGACAACGAGCTCTCCCAGGCATTGGTGGACACGATGGTCGGCGTCTGCGTCCAGAACTTCGACCTGGTGGCCGACTACTATCGTCTCAAGGGCGAGCTTCTGGGAGTGAGCGACCTCAAGCACTACGACCGCTACGCCCCCCTCTCCAAGGACCGGGAAGAGCTCGATTTCCAGAAGGCTCGCGAGATCGTGCTGGAGGCCTTCGGGACCTTCTCCCCCCGGCTGGCCGAGCTGGCCGAGCCCTTCTTCTCCAAGCGCTGGATCGACGCCGACGTCAAGGATGGTAAGCGTGGTGGGGCTTTCTGCGCCGGTGTCACCCCTGACCACCATCCTTACGTTCTGCTCAATTACACCGGCAAGCCCCGCGATGTGATGACCCTGGCCCACGAGCTGGGCCACGGGGTGCATGATCGCCTGGCCAGCAAGCAAAATCTCCTCAACTACCACCCGGTTCTGCCCATGGCCGAGACCGCCAGCACTTTCGGCGAGCTGCTGGTGTTCGAGCGTTTGCAGCGCGACCTCAAATCAGACGAGGCCCGCCTGGCCATGCTGTGCGAGAAGCTCGAGGATACCTTCGCCACGGTCTTTCGTCAGGTCTCCATGTATCGCTTCGAGCAACGGCTGCACCAGCGCCGCCGAGAGCAGGGCGAGCTGACCGTGGAGAGCATCAACGGCCTCTGGCAAGAGTGCATGCAGGAGATGTTCGGCCAGGCCCTCACCCTGGGCGAAGATCATCGCTGGACCTGGCTCTACATCCCCCACATCGTCAGCACGCCGTTCTATGTCTACGCCTATGCCTTCGGCGAGCTTTTGGTGCTCTCGCTCTACGCCCGCTACAAACGCGAGGGAGCAAGCTTCGTGGACAAGTACTTCGAGCTTCTGGCGAGCGGCGGCAGCCTGCCCCCCACCCGCATGCTCGAAAAGCTGGACATCGACATCAGCCAGAGCAGCTTCTGGCAGGGGGGCTGTGACCTGATTCGGGCCAACGTGGCCCTGGCCCGGGAGCTGGCCGAGCGAACGCGCGCCAGAGCCTAAGGGAACCCACCCAGACCGCGCGGCCCCTGGTATTCCTCGCCGTAATAGACGTGCAGGAGTCGGATCGGTCCCACGATCTGGGCGTTGAAGTCGTCTAGCTCCTCGGCCGGCACCCAGAGCTCCTGGGCCACCCGTCCGCCGACCGTCTGCACCGGGTAGCGCTCGAGAAACTCCTCCGGCAGGTCGAAGGCCGTCACCAACCCGACGTACTCCGAATTGGGGTCGGTACTGTTCCAGTCCCGTGCGATCAGAATGGCATACTGCTCGTTGGTGACCGGATAAAAAATCGGCTGCTGGGGAAGCCTGGGCGGAAATGCACGCCGCTTTGAGGCCTCGATCAGGCGCCACTCCCTGAGGCCCACGGGGCGATACAGGGTGCGCAGAGTCAGCGGGGCAACTCCAGCTTGGAGCGAACCGCCCCCGCGGCCTCCTCGAACCCGGTGGCGGGTGCGCCCGTGCCCACCCAACTGTAGGTCACGGTGGCGAAGACCACGTGCTCGTCGTCGCGGCGGTGAGCGCCTACCCAGCTCATTCCCCGGCCGTCCACCCCGACCAGGGCAAACTCATCCAGGCCTTTGGGGGTCACCGAGCTCCAGGCCCCTCGCAGCACCTGCTCAAAACTCTTGAGCATGCGCGATCCGCTGCGTCCGAGCTGAACCTTGACGCGCAGGCGCATCTCTCCCCAGGGCTCCACCTTGCGAAAGTGCAACTCGGCACTGTGCTTGCCCCAGTTGTTGCGGCGCACTTCGAACCCGGCCGGAACCTCGAAGGAGAGACCCGCCTCGGCCGACTCGACCTTCAGCCCTCCCTCGGCCGTGGGATGAGAGGTGGGAGGAGGGGGCAGCGAAGCCTTCGGATCGGTCTCCCGGTCATCATCGGCATCCTGTAGAGCCACCTCGATGGGAGAAGCGGACGGGCTGGGAGAGGCGCTCGGGCTGGCCGAGGCCACCGGCTCGGGACTGGCCGACGGGCTCGGCGAAGCCTCCGGGCTGGCCGAGGGACTGATCGAGGCGACCGGCTCGGGACTGGCCGATGGGCTGGGCGAGACCTCCGGACTGGCCGAGGCCACCGGCTCGGGGCTCACGGAGGCTGCCGGCGTGGGAGACGGCTCTACGGACGGCTCCACGGAGGGCGAGGCCGTGGGGGACTTGCTGCTCACGGGTTGAGGACCCTGAGTGAAGTAACGTCCCGCAAAAAATCCGCCTGCCACGACGAGCAAGACGGCCACCAGGATGGCCGGAATGGGAAGGCCGCGTCCCGCCTTCTTCTCTTTCGGTGCGGACTTCTTTCCGGCCGGAGCAGAGGGCTGAGCATAAGGTTCCTCGGGCTCGAGGTAGGGGTCAAACGGTGGAGGGGCCTCAACCTCGCCAAAGGGCTCATGAGCAGGTTCGCCAACCTCGGCCTCCGGCTCGAAATCGGTCTCAGGCTCAGGGGCGCTCAGCGGAGGCCGCCCGGCCGAGTCGGGGCGTTCCAGGGCCAGCTTCAAAGGGGCTGGCTCGGGAGCATCGGGCCGCAAACTGGGAATGGGGGGAGCCGGACGCGGCGCCGCCAGACTCGGTGAAGGCGGCGTGATCTCGGACGACTCCAGCCTGGCTGCACTATCCGGAAGATTCAGAGGCGGAAGCGGCGGAGGCTTCGGCGCATCCATAGGCTCATCCAACCCCTCCGTGTCGGGCGGGGGCCCGGGCCTCGACCCGGGCAACTCGCTTTTGGGAGGACCGGAGGCGATCGAAGCTACCGGGGCCTGAGGTAGGGCTGACATCACGGGCGACTCGGTATCCGGAGGCGGCGGCCAGGCCGGACCTGGAGGAGGAGTGGCCGGAGATGGAGCGGGCGGACTGGTCGGGCTCGCGGCAGGGGGTACCGGAGGTGGAGGCACCGGTGGTGCCCCCGGAGGCTGGGCCATGGGAAGCTGGGCCGCGGGAAACTGGGCCGTGGGGGCCGTGGCCGGCTGAGCAAGAGGAGCCTGAGGCATCGGGGGCGGAGGCATTGGAACGGCCTGGGCCGGAGGCATCGGAGCGACCTGGGCCGGGGGCGGAGCCGGAGGCATCGGAGCGA
>CAZWUN010000028.1:0-10577 GCA_964637145.1 uncultured Burkholderiales bacterium | reverse complement strand
AGCCGGAGGCATCGGAGCGACCTGGGCCGGGGGCGGAGCCGGAGGCATCGGAGCGACCTGGGCCGGGGGCGGAGCCGGAGGCATCGGAGCGGCCTGGGCCGGGGGCGGAGCCGGAGGCATCGGAGCGACCTGGGCCGGGGGCGGAGCCGGAGGCATCGGAGCGGCCTGGGCCGAGGGCGGAGGCGAGGATGCCGCAGGCTGAGCCACAACCGGTCCCGGAGCCTGGGGCGCCGGAGCAGGCGGTTGTGCCATTGGAGGCGACGCCTGTTGAGCCGGTTCAGACGAGCCGACAGCGGCCGGCGCCTCGCCGGGCGCACCCTCGCCAGCGGGACGTCCGAACTCGCGACGAGCGACAGGAGACGAACTGGGCATCGGAGGCACGACCTGCGGTCGCCCGGTCGGCACAGTTCCAGACTTGGCGGGAAAGACCGGGGTGGGGCGCGGTCGGCGCGGAGAGGTGTCGGCCGATTGGGCTTCTTCAGCCGGGAGGGGCTCTCCGGTGGCTCGGGCCAGCCAGGTGGCCAGGGCCTGACGCATCTCCCGGGCGCTGCCAAAGCGATTCTCCAGGTTGAAAGCGCAGGCCCGATCGACCAGAGCCGCCAGGGAGGGATCGACCAGCGAGGTGAGAGTCGCCAGCGGGGGGATGCCCAGTGGCACCGGGAGCTGGCCGGAAAGCATCTGGCTCATGGTGGCACCCAGAGCGTAGAGATCCGAGCGCGGCTCGGGACGACCCTGGATCTGCTCGAGGGGCGAATAGCCCAGAGTGTTGGCCCCGGAGGGAGTGCGTCGAGCATCCAGCGGATGAGACAGCCCCAGATCCACCAGCATGATCTTGCCACTGCGGGCCTCGCACAGAATATTGGCCGGCTTGACGTCGCGATGGAGAACCGGGGGGGTGAGCGAATGCAGGTATTCGAGGATCTCCAGCACCGAGAGGATGGCCGGAACCAGCTCGCGTGCCGGAACGGGACGACCGGTCTGCTTGAGACAGTCGGTCAACTGCTGTTCGAGGCTGGTCCCCTCGACAAAATCCGAGACGATGTAGCACAGACCGTTGACCAGCGCAAAATCACGCACACGAGGAAGGCCGGGGTGACTGACGCGCGCTAGAATGGCCTTCTCCTCCTCGAAGCGGCGCATGATGGCCTGCTCGTCACCCCCCGAGCCCGGCTGCATCTCGAGCATTTCCTTGATGACGCAGTAAGACTGCATCCGGGCGTCCTCAGCCTGATACACCGCACCCATGGCGCCGCTGGTCAGGACGCGCGAAATGCGGTAGCGATCTCCAAGCAATTGGCCAGGCTGAAGTGCCACGAGCTTCGTTTCGTCGTGATCCGTCCGGGCCCTTCGAACCCCCCGATTTTCCGAAGCTCTTTACTGCCGGGCGTCAGGGCCTCAGGAGGCGAACAGACTTTCCCAGAACACCTGGAATGGGATTCATCAAGTTTAACATCCCGGGCTTGCCAGAAGGAGCCGGAGCGGTTACAATGCCCCTATGATGCGGTACATGCAGGATGCGCCTTCCTTCGCTGCCTCCTTGTGCCGTTGTTGTTGCCTCTGTTGTTGTTGTCGCTGAGCTAGAGTTCTCGCGCCCCAATCCAACAACCAGAGGTATTGATGCTGATCCGAGTTGCCATCCTGATCCCCCGGAATTATTTCCACCCCATCCGTGCCACGGCCGGAAACGGTCCCACCCATCGCACCATCCCCCTCATCCAGGAGGCCCTGCAGCGGGCCGGAGCCGAGGCAGAGTTGCTCGAGCCCGGTGCGCGACCCCTCGCCCGGCCCCAGGCGCTGATTCTCCCCGGCGGTGGTGACCTGCATCCTGGCTTCTACGGCCAGACTCCCCTGCAGCCAGGCGAGCACGACCTCGAGCTGGATCGCTTCCAGCTGGCCTGGGCCCGCAAAGCCTTGCGTGAGGACCTCCCCCTGCTGGGCATCTGCCGCGGCCTGCAGGTCATGAACGTGGCTGCGGGAGGCAGCCTGCACCAGGACCTTCCCGAGCACGCCCCCGAGCGCGTCCTGGACGACCCGGCCCTGCGCGCGGAAGCGGTCCACCGCCTGGAAACGGCCCCTGATTCGGAGCTGCGCAGGCTGCTTGGAGCCCGGCCGCGGGTCAACTCCATTCATCACCAGGCCGTCGACCGCCTGGCGACTCCCTTTCAAATCGTGGCCAACGCCGCCGACGGCACGGTGGAGGCCATCGAGCGACGCCGGGGAGGCTTTCAACTCGGGGTCCAGTTCCACCCCGAGGACATGGCCCCGCAGCAGAATCTGTTCGACCGGCTGGTGGAAGCAGCCAGAAGTTAACCCCCTGGCAACAGAACCCGCCGTCCTGACGGGCTACTCTCATGGCGATGCGAAAGATCGTTGTGGCGCTGTTCTTCCTGCTGCTCTCCCCGGCCCTGGCAGCACTTTCGGACGTGCTCTTCCAACTCGAGCTCGACTGCACCACCTCCATGGGCAATCGCAGCGCTGCCACGGTCGAGCTGTCCAACGGGGGCACTCAACCGGTTCCGGTGCCGGGTCTGACCCAGGCCCAGGTCTTCGTGAACGTCACCACCCACCGCCTGGGCGTGGCCTACCTGACCTATCAGGTGAAGAGCGCCGGCCCGGTCGAGCTTCTGACGGCACCCCAGGCCGTGGTCATGATGGGCCAGGCCCCCCCCGAATTCCGCTTCCGCGTCCCGGGTCAAGAAGTCTGTCTGCGCACCACCGCCTTCCGGGTGGCCACCCCCGGTGTTCCCGTGCTGGACTCCTCCGCCCCCATGCCGATGGTGCCGGGGATGATGCCCGGAATGATGCCCGGACCCACCGACATGCCCGGCGTGCAACTGCCCGAAGGCTACAACTACGAAGCTCCTCCGGGCTTCGTGCTGCCCGGATCGTCCAGGCTTTAACAAAACGTTTCCACGCTCAGGGGTATCCCTGATGTATCGTGTTCTCAATGGAGATCTTCTCGCACCCTCAAGCGGCATTCGTGCGCACGGCTCCGGGGCGTTACCTTCCCCCGCCGGATGAGGCTGACGAAGAAGTCGTCGACTCCGCCCCCGATTTCCCCGAGCTCGAGCCCGGCCGCGTGCGCGTGGGCCGCGACATCATCAGCGAAGAAGGCCTGGTGATCGTAGCTGACCTGGCCAAGCAGATCAAGCTGGACGAGTCATTATCTCCCAAGCGCCTGGAAAACCTGATGAAGGACATCCGGGAGACCCAGACGGCCGACAAGCTCGAGCTGCGCGAGTTTGACAAGTTCGTTCGAGGCGTGCAGAGCTGGCACAAGGAGCTGCACACCAGCTACCGCGAGAGCGACTACACCGACAAGAAAGCCAACCAGAACCTGGTCAAGGTGCACCAGTTCCTGCAGCAGTGGGAAGGGGCCCGCGAGCGCTACCGGGTGCAGGCCCGCACCCTGGAGCTGGACCGCATCTCCGAGGGCTCGCCCGCCTTCTCTCCTACCACGGCGGGGTTCTACACGTTCGCAGCCATCTCGCAAAAGAATATGAAGGAAACCCTGAGCGAGATGGAGCGCATCCGCCAGGGGGATGACTCCATCGTCTACAACGGCAACTCGGCCCACGTGCTGACCCGCGACCAGATCTGGTCGGCCAAGATGAAGATGCTCGAAACCGCCATCACCACCGCCAGGAACGGCGGGGTGGCCCCGGAAGTCGATGTGCAGTATTACGAGCTGACCAGCCGCACCATGCTCAGCAAGCTGGTGGAGGCTTCCAGGGCCGGCTGCAAAGTGCGCGTCAACCTCGATCCCGGCCGGGTCACCGAGGACCGATCGGGCAACATGTTCGTCAACGAGCTGGCCAAAAAGCTTTACACCTCCTA
The DNA here is from genome assembly GCA_964637145.1 of uncultured Burkholderiales bacterium. Taxonomy (GTDB): domain Bacteria; phylum Vulcanimicrobiota; class Xenobia; order Xenobiales; family QWHO01; genus QWHO01. The sequence continues at coordinate 6,740 of CAZWUN010000028.1, read as the reverse complement.
CTGCATTCTGGACGCGGCCGACCAGGGTCACGACATCGGCATGACGCTGTTTCCGGTGGAGCGCGAGATCGACGACGCCAACTTGATGCACCAGAAGCTCTTCCGGGTCGGAGAAGAGGTCATTCTGGGCGGGATGAACGCCAACTCGGCCTCCTCCGAGAACGTGGACGCGGCCGTCAAGCTGCAGGGCCCCGGGGCCCGGCGCCTGGTGGAGATCTTCGCCGAGGATACCGCGCTGTCCAAGGGCGCCAAGATCGAGGATATCTACGACCCCGAGAAGACCGCCCTGATCTCGGCCGGCAACATGTACATCGGCCCCTCGGGGCTGATCTCCCTCCTGCTCGCGGCGGCCGGCACCGACTACCGGGGTGTGGACAAGCCCCTGTTGCCCTGGAACGCCGACACGCTTCACACCCTGGCCGAGGCGGCCGGCACGCGGCTCGACCTCATCGTCGACTTCGAGGACAAGAACGGCGACAAAACCAAGGACGGACTGGACCTGCAGGCCTTCCTCCAGAAGGGCGACACCCCCTCCAACACGCTGGCCCTCAAACGGGAAGGCGGGCGTCTGCTGGCCCGCCAACTCAAAGAGGTCGTGGAGCGCGTCCAGGCCGAGGAGAACGTCGAGCGAGCCGGCGACATCACCCTGCCCGAGGGCAAGGAAGCCGGCAAGTCCTCGCTGGCCATCGGCAACGTCCCCACCGAGCGGATGGCGGTGATGCTGAACACCATCGCCACCGCCGAGGAGTTCATCTACGTGCCCAGCTTCGTTATGACCCGCGTGGTGGCCCGAGCCATCGTGGCCCGTTACGATGAGCTGAAAGCCCAGGGCAAGACCCTGGACGTGCGGGCCGTGCTCGACCCGGGCATCTATCCCGATGGCGGCACCCCCAACGAGGCCGGCTACCTGGCTCTCGAGGACGCGGGCATTCCGGTGCGCTGGGCCCTGCTCGCCCGCACCGACCCCACCCACGACCGCAAGGTGCACGCCAAGGCGCTGATCACCGAGAAGATGGCCGTGCTGGGCAGCACCAACATGTCCAGCCGCGGGCTGATGGACAACTGGGAGCTGTCCGGCTCGATCGGATTCGATCCTCAGGACGCCGAGTCCCAGAAGCAGAAACGGGCTCTGGTCAACGACTTCCTCAAGACCTGGGAGTTCGAGTCGGTCGAGGTCAACACGCTCAAGGTGGCCGAGGAGCGGCTGCGCGAGATCGACTCGCCCGACAAGCCTCACCGCATCACCGAAGCTCGCTCGAGCATCGTGCGCGAGGTCATCAGGCGCATTTACAACTACGAGAAGGAATCCGCCGCCGTGGTGCGCCGGCTGGTGGACTCGAGCCAGGAAGTCCGCGAGGCCATCGACCGCCGCGTGGACGAGGGCGTGCCCGAGGGCTACGCCACCCTGACCTCCATCGAGGAGGTCCTGGGGCCCAACAAGTTCCAGGAAGAGCTGCGCAAGACCGATTCCTGGAAGTCGCTCGAGCCGCTCAGCAAGGGCGATTACCTCGAGCTGCCCAATTTGTCCTGGGAGTAGCCAGGAAGGCCGGGGTCCTCTAAAGAAGTTCAAGCATTCATGCGGCTTCTTCATACCGCTGACTGGCACCTGGGCAAGGTCCTGTGCGGGGCCTCCCTGGTGGACGATCAGGCCCACGCCCTGGAGCAACTGGTCCACATCGCTTCCGATTTCCGCCCCTCGGCCATCCTGATCTCGGGGGACATCTACGACCGCGTTGTGCCGCCCCCGGAGGCCGTCAGCCTGCTGGACAACATCCTCTCGACGCTGGTGCGGGAAGTCAAAGTCAAAGTGATCTTCATCGACGGCTTCCAGGACAGCCCCGACCGGCTCAGCTTCGCGGCCCGTTTGCTGGAGAACCAGGGCGTCCACGCCCGCACCACCCTGACCGGCTCCGTGGCCGTCGAGCTGATGGACGAGCACGGCCCGGTGCGCGTCTACCCGGTGCCCTGCGCCGACCTGCCCACCCTGAGAAATTTCCTCAACCGCCCCGACCTGATCCATCCCAGCGAGGCCACCCGGGCCCTGGTGCAAAAGGTGCGAGCGGCCCACCCCGAGGGAGTGCGCTCGGTGGTGGTGGCCCATACCCCCTGCATGGGCGGGCAGCCCAGCCCTTCCGAGCCTCCCATCCCCCCCCATTCCTGGGTGCAACCGGCCCTCTTCGAGGGCTTCGACCTGGCCGCTCTGGGCTATTTCCACAAGCCCCAGTCGGTGGGGAGCAAGAACGTGCAGTACTCCGGCTCGCTTCTCCCCTACTCGTTCGACGAGGCCGGCCAGACCCGCTCGGTCAACAAGATCACCCTGGACGTCCGCGGCCGCCTGAAGGTCGAGCCAGCCCCCATCAACCCCCGGCGCCTGCTGCGCCGACTCGAGGGCAAGCTCGAGGACCTGATCGCCACCTCGTTTGACATTCCCCAGGGCGACTATCTACAGATCCGCCTGACCGACGAGGTGCCAGTGGCCGACGCCTGGGGCCGCCTGCGGGCCATCTTCCCCAACCTCCTCAGCGTCGAGCATCCCCGCATGAAGGCAAGTCTCCCGCTGGAGCTGCAACGCCCCGACGATCCGGCCTTCTTCTCCGAGTTCCACCGCGAGGTCACCGGCCAGGCCCCCTCGCTCACCGACCTGGTTCTGCTCGGCGAGCTTCCAACGACCGGAACGGTCAACACCTCCTCCGAGGCAGACGGCCCATGAGGCCCGAACGGCTGCGGCTCAAAGCCTTCGGCCCCTATGCCGGCGAGCAGCTAATCGACTTTCGCACCCTCAAGAACCAGAACTTCGTGCTCATCTGCGGCCCCGTGGGAGCGGGCAAGACGGCCCTGCTCGACGGGGTCTGCTACGCCCTCTACGGGGTCACCTCGGGCGGCGAGCGACAGGGGTTCCAAATGCGAAGCCACTTTGCCGACGCCTCCCAGCCCACCGAGGTGACCCTCGATTTTCGGCTGCAAGGCGAGCTCTACCGGGTGATGCGCCGGCCCCGTTTGGAGGGCCAGCCAGACGAAGCCATCCTCTCCAAACCCACCGAGGGCGATCAGACCCGGGTGCTGGCCGAGGGCTGGACGGCCGTGGATGAGGCGGTGGTTTCGCTGATGGGGCTGGGAGCCGAGCAGTTCTGCCAGGCGGCCATGCTGCCCCAGGGCCAGTTTCGCCGCTTTCTGGAGGCCGAGCCGGCCGAGCGCGAGCTGGTCCTGGCCAACCTGTTCCACACCTTGCCCTTCCAGCGTTTTCAGGAGCGCTTGAAGGAGCAGGCCCTGGAGTGCTCGCGCCAGATCGACGAGCTGCGCGACACCCGTCAGCGGGCACTCGAGGGCCAGAGCCTGGACTCGCCCGAAGGGCTGGAAGGCCAGCTCAACGAGATCCGAGCCCGGGTCCAGGAGCTGCAGTCACAGCAGGAAAGCCTGCGTCAGGGCGAGCAGCGAGCCGAGAAACAGGCCCGTCAGGCGGAAGGCAGCCAGGAGCGCTATCTGGAGCTCGATCGAGCCCACGCAGTCTTTCGCAAGCTGATCGAGCGGGAAGGCGAGATGGAGGAGCGTCGCCTGAAACTCGAGCAGCTCAGGGCCCTGGCCGACCTGACCGGGCTGCGGGCCAACGTCACCCGACGATTGGCCGATTCGGAAGCCGCCCAGCACACTCTGCAGGAGGCCCAGGAAGCCCTGGACCGGGCCGAAGAGGCGCGCGAGCAGGCCGAGTCCGACCTGGAGGCCGCCCGAGAGCTCTCCTCCGAGCGCCAGCAGGCCGAGCGGCGCCTGCTCGAGCTCGAGTCCGGCCACGAGCGGCTGGAGGAAGTGCGGGTGGCCGACCGCGAGCTGAACGCCGCCCAGAACATCCTCGACAGCCTGGTGGAGGCCCTGGAAGCCGGCCGACGCACGGGCCAGAAGCTGACCCTGGCCCTGGCCCAGAAAGAGAAGCGCCTGAGCGAGATCGACCCTTCGGGAAGGGAACGCGAGCTGCTCTCTCTGCGCACTCGCGAAGCCTACCGGCTCTACCAGCAGGCCCGTCAGGCCGACGAGATCGAGCGCCAGCTGGCCCGGGCCCGCAAGGCGATTCGCGACGATCGGGTGCAGAAGCTGGAGGAGCGCGTCACCAGGCTCAAGGAAGAGCTGGCCCAGCTGCGCGAAAAGCGGGGACAAAGCCAGGTGGCCTCGCTGGCGGCTCAGCTCGAGCCGGGCAAACCCTGCCCGGTGTGCGGCTCCGCCAAGCACCCCCGGCCGGCCGAATTCGAGGGCGAGCACCCCGAGGCCGAGCGCATCACCCAGCTCGGCAACCAGCTCGACCAGGCCGAGCGGCTCCTGAGCCAGGCCCGCCTGGAATACTCCGACAAGAAGCTGGTGGTGGAGCGGCTGCAGGCCCGGCTCGACCAGGTCACCATCGAGCTGGGCGAGTACGACCTGCCCCGGATGGAAGAAGAGTATGTCGAGCTGCAGCGCCAGCTGGACGCGGTCAAGGAGACCCAGGCGGAGTCTCTCAAGCTGCGGGCCGACCTGGAGCGCTTGCGCAGCAAGGGGGCCCTGCTCGAGCCGCGCCAGCAGCAGGTGGAAGAGCAGCGCCGCCAGGCCGAGCAGCGGGTCGTGCAGGCCCGGGCCGTGCTGGAAGAGCGCCGCCGCAAGCTGGAAGAGCTGGGGGTCTCGGTCGAGGAGCTGGAGCGCACCTGGCAGTTGGTGCACGGCCAGTTGGAGGAGGGGCGCCGGGGCCTGGAAGGGGCCCAGAAGGCAGCCAGAGCCTCAGCCGAGGCGGTGGCCGGGGCTCGAGCCGCTCTGCAGGCCGCCGAGCAGGCCCTGCAGCGCTGTCTGACCCGCCAGCAAGAGGCCCAGAGCGAGCTGAAGGCCCGGCTGGAGAAGCTGGGCCTGGAGCGGGTGGCTCCCTTTGAAGAGCCGGAAGCAGGCTGGCTGGAGAAAGAGAGCGCCGCCCTGCGCCGCTACGACGAAGAGCTGGCCGCCGCGCGCGACCGCCTCGAGCGAGCCCGGGCCACGGCCGCCGAGATGCAGCTCGAGGATCCCACCGGCTACGTGGAGCAGCGCCTGACCAGCCGTCGCAAGCTGGAGTCGGTCCTCACCGAGGAGGCCCGTCTGCTCGACCGGATCGACCACCTGGAGAAGCTCGAGCAAGAGCTGGCCGAGTGGAAGGTCGAGCTGGCCGAGCTCGAGCCCCGCTACCAGGCGCTGGACCGGCTGGCCCGAGTGGCCGCCGGCGAGAACAACCTCAAGACCTCGTATCACAGCTTCGTGCTCGGCCGACTGCTCGAGCAGGTGCTGGAAGCCACCGAGCCGCGCCTGCGCAAGCTCAGCAAGGGACGTTTTCAGCTGCTGCGGGGAGAGAATTCGCCCCTGGACCTGGTGGCCCTGGACCACTTCACCGGGCGCACCCGCTCGGTGGCCACCCTGTCCGGAGGGGAATGCTTCCTGGCCTCACTGGCGCTGGCCCTGGGCCTGTCCGACGCGGTCCACGCGCGCAACCAGCGCAGCGGACTGGAGAGCCTGTGGGTGGACGAGGGCTTTGGCTTTCTCGACTCGGAGGCGCTCGATCTGGCCCTGCAAGCCCTCCAGGAGCTGAGCGCCGAGGGACGACTGGTGGCCATCGTGTCCCAGCTGCCCGAGATGCGCGAGCGCGTGCCCACGCGGCTGGAGGTTACGCCCGGGCCAAGGGGCAGCACGGCAAGGTTTGTTTGAGGCTCATCCGAGGAGAATCGCGTGGTGTCGAGCGCGGAGGCTCGCCGTTAGAATTGCCTTAGTCAGACGCCTGTGCTAGCTTAGTTTTATGACGACCGTGAATGTCCGTGAAGCCAAGACTCACCTCTCGCAGCTTCTGGCTCAAGTCGAGTCGGGCGAAGACGTCATCATCGCTCGAGCCGGCAGACCGGTGGCGAGGTTGACCCGCTTCAAACCAACCGGTCGCAAGCGAGTATTTGGCCGCGACCGTGGTAAGTTAGATGTCCCGGCGGACTTTGACGATCCACTTCCAGACGAGATCATGCACGCATTTCATGCCGAAGTCGACCCTTCTTGACACCCACTTCTGGTTGCGGTTGCCGACCGAACCGAGAGACGATCCTGGTCAGCCTGGAACACCTGGACTAGCCCGGTTATCTCTCGACCGGCTTCGCCCGAGCAGTCGTCAAGAGCGCCGGAACAAGACGATTCGATTGGTATTCGTGCCCTTGCTCCCGTTGGCAACCCCCCAGCAGTTGGCTGTCTTGGTGAACTCTTGAGCGTTGATCATGACCAGTTCGGGGTCCAGGCCGGCCGCCAACCCGCAGGAAACGACGCTGGTCTCCAGAGCCAGCCGTCCTCCCCGCACCTCGCCCACCTCGAAGGCCACGTGGCCGCCAGGGCGTACCACCCGATAGAGCTCGCGGAACACTTGCGTCATGGCTGCCTCCCACTCGGACAACCGACGCAGCAGCGTCACCTTGACCAGGCTCGGGTCGATGCCGCAGAACCAGCAGCGCAGCCAGTTGTCGCCCTGGTAGTCAACCACGTCCAGGAAGGGTGGCGAAGTGACGACCAGGTCCACCGAGGCGGCCGTCATGGCGTTGACCCGGAAGCACTCACCCGTGTAGAGCCGGGAGTCAGCCTTCCCCAGTTGCGAGCGCACCTCGGCCGTGCAGTCAGCCAGAAGTGATTGCGTCTTTTTCAAGATGATCGCGCTGACCACCCGACGGGGGGGAACCTGGTCGCGCCGCTCGTTGATGCGCCGCTGCGCCTGCACCGAGACGGCTTGATTGGGA
>CAZWUN010000027.1:27383-27778 GCA_964637145.1 uncultured Burkholderiales bacterium | reverse complement strand
GGGCGGAATTGACCTGGGCCAGCATGGTCCGGGCGGCCGTCTCGAACGGCGGCGCGGGGCGAGAGGCGGGGATGGGGGCGAGCATCAGTTAGGGCTGAACAGGTCCCACACCCGGGCCAGCTCTTCCTCAAGACCGAGCACCTGGCTGTCCAGGCTCAGCTCGACCGAGTCCTCGCAGGGGTAGGAGTAGGCCGGGCGGCGCCGCCGACCCTGACGCTGCTGGGAGTACCCGTCCAGCACCGGCACGACCATCGCGTGGCGGAGCGGCTCGTAGGTCCAGTTCGTCTCGGTGTGCATCGTCGGCGGTATCAGCATGTTCAGGTCCCTCCCGAGCACAATTTACCGCGGGGGGATGAAAGAAAGCTGACAGGCTGGGTTACCGTGTTGAGCGTTAC
>CAZWUN010000027.1:0-27373 GCA_964637145.1 uncultured Burkholderiales bacterium | reverse complement strand
ACAAGTCTGTCGGCGCGAGTTCCTGCAAAACCTTCAGCACTTCACTTTAACCGGGAAGCAAGATTGTTTCCCGCAGGGGATGACGGCCTTCGCCAAACTCCTGGATGACGATCTCGCTGGCTTCTTCCTTCGCCACCAGCTGGCCGGCAGAATTGCGGGGGATCATGAGCACGCGCACGATCATCACCACCTCGTCGGCGTCCTCGCAAGGATCCACCGCCTTGCCCCCCTTGCGGTAGACGGCCTGCTGGTCGAGGGGAAGCTCGCTGGCGGGCACCTCCTGCACCTGGTCGGAGCCGGCCGTCTCAAAGCGAATGGTGCGCATCAGACCTTCTGCCTGCCCGAAAAGATGTCGGCCAGGATCTTGGCCCGGTTGGGGTAGGTCGCGTGGAATTTAGCCAGCGCTTCCTTGCCCTGGAGATAGGCCTTGAGGTACTCCTGGAAGGCCTCGGCAAAGTCTTCCTCGGGCGAGCTCTCGGAGTACTGGCGCTCCTTGCCATCGGCGCCGACGACAGGTGGCCCCCCGTCGACCGCCCGCCCGTCCGCCTTGATGGCCGCCGGCCAGCCGTCGGGATAGCGCTGGCTGTCGAACCGCCGGGGCAGGAGCCGCTCCAGGAAAGTGTCCTGGTTCTCCTCCACCTGCTGACCAACCAGATGCCCGAACTCGTGGGCAAAAGCGTGCTCAACCGTGGATCGGCCCTGATGGCGGGCCCCGCCGTAGAAGGTAATCACCCCGTCACCTGCGGTGGCAGCGCTCGAAAAGCCCGGGATTCCGTAGCGGCGCTCCCACACCTTGTCGGCCGGATTGGCCTGATCGGTGATGCGCACTTCCTTCAAGACATGGCGCATGGGCTGAGGAATCTTGATATACTCTTGCAGCAGCTCGCGGGCGTACGTGCCGGCCTGAGCGTCAAGCGAGGGGGCCAGGGTCATGCGAAACTTGTCCGAGCCGACTTCGATCTCGTACGAGCCCACCGCCAGCTTGCGCATCCTGGCCTGGACCCTGGTGGCGCCCTGCATCACCTCGATCTCGACCACCTCACCCGGCCTGGAGGGTTGCGCCGCGCCCAGGCCTCCCTGGCCCCCCAGGCCACGGACCCGGTCCACGTCGCCCAGGACCTGGTTGTGGTAAGCCTCCAGAGCCCGTTGCTGCTCCGGGCTCAAGGCCTCTACCCGGCTGAAATCGATCTCCTCCAGCCGACGCGCGCCGATCCGGCCAACCGACTGGTTGGGGGTGACCGGAAGCCCCGAATCGATACCGCGCAGATCCACCTGCTGTTCTCTTACCGCGGCCGGGCCCGCAGTCAATCCTCGCGGGGTCTTGGCTGGCGCTTCTTCAGCGTCACCCCGCTGAACATGACCTTGCCATCCTTGTCGAGCAAGACGGTGGCGTTGTTCTCGGGACGAATGTCCATCCTGGCGACCTCCTCGAGATCCTCCAGGCGCTTGTGCAGAGCCTCGCGGCTCACACCCTTTGACTGCTCGGCGGAGTAGATGCCGGCCACGGTCTCGGCCGCCTCGGCCGGGGGGCGCCCGAACTCGGTCAACTTGCGATAGATGCGCACCAGCGAGGAGAGGCACTGGTGGCTGCTGACCTCGTCGCGCCCCACCCAGCTGGACATGGTCTTGCGAAACCAGCTGCGCTGATCTTGCTCGTTCACCTCGAGCAGACGGTCCAGGGCGGCGATGCGCTCCTCGCGCTTGCTGCGCCCGATCGGCTCGTTGATGGTGGCCAGAATCTCGACCGCCTCCTCGGTCCGGCAGCCACCCTGGCGGACGGTCGGGTAGCGCTCGAGCAGAGCCGCGGGAGCACCGTGCAGGCGCTCCATCACTTTGAGGAAGCTGTAGGGCGATCCATCGGCCAGGGGCAACCAGGAAGCCAGCTTGTCGCTCTCACGCTCGAGCCGGGTCAAAAGCTCCTGGTTCCGGCCCGGTTGGGCGGGCAGACGCAGCGACGCGACCAGCTTCTTGAGCAGCTCGGTGGAGGGCTCCAGGCCCCGCCCCAGGAGTAGCTGGCTGGCCAGAATGCGATTCAGGCCCAGAGCGCACTCGAGGGTGCTCGGGCTCCAGTTCGCCAGGGCCCCGGTCGACACCAGGGCCTCCAGGCGCTGTCCAGCGTCGGTGCTGCCTCCGACCTTCAAGAGCTGCTCGGCCAACTGGGCGGCTTCGGCGGGGCCGGCTCCCAGGGCCAGCACCTGACCGAACAGCTCGGTTCGCCCGGCCGAGCCGCTGTCGGAGTAGTCGAGAGCTTCTCGCACGACCTGGGTGGGAGCCTTGCGGCCGGCCAGCGTCCGGGCCAGAGTGGCCAGCCTCTCAGCCGCCTTGGCGCCCTGACGGGTGACGCTCTCCTGCAGGCGAGAGGCGACCTCGGAGGTCAGCTCCTTCTTGTAGCCCCCCAGAGCCACCAGGGCGGTCTCGTGGCCGGGACCGAACTGAGGGAGGCTCTTGAGCACGACGTCCGTGGGCAACTCGGCCTTGATCAGGCTCTGCAGGCTCTGGCGACGCTCCGGATCGAGGCCAGGATACTCGCGCAGCACGGCCAGCTTGTTGGACTCTCCCACCCCCCGGATCACCCCCAGCAGCTCCGTGAGCTCGGCGCTGGCCTGGCTGAGCGCGCGCCCCGCCTCCACTTCGCCCTGCAGCACGTCCAGGCACGTTTCCTTCACCGCCGGCTCATGCTGCCGGAGCAGGCCCATCTCGGTGTAGGCCTGCATCCGCTCGTCCAGGCCGTGGCGCACCAGGCGCTCGAGGATGCGGTCGCACAGCTCGGGGTCGCGATGATGCGCCAGCAGCTCTCGATAGACCTCGCGGGGACGGGTTTGCTCGGCCAGACGACCGAGCGAGCTCCAGGCCTTCTTGACATCCTCGCGACGCAGGTTCGAGCGGCTGCCGGTCAGCTCTTTCACCGCCGTCTCGGCCGGGACCCCGGCCTGGAGCAGGGCCTGCAGGGCCCCGACCAGGCTCTGGCGATCGGCTGGCTCGAAGATAGGGACATTCCTGTCGTTGTGGTAGCGGTATTCCAGCTCGAAGGCCTTGAGTTGCACCAGGCAGACGAGCCGGTCGGACTGCTCCCCTGCTCCGGGACGCAGCGCCCGCTCGAGGGAAACCGCCTCCTCGGCCCGGATGGGCTGCTCGAGCAGCTTGCAGAAAACCTCGCAGCTCGGGACGTTATCGGCCAGCTCGGCGCTCCAGTGGGCGGCGGCCGTCTCGACTTCGGCCAGGATCATCTTCTGTTTGCCGGCGGTCTCAGCCAGTCGGCCAAAGGTGGCCATCGCAAGCCCCCGGTCGGCTCCGCTGCGAAGCTTCTGGTCCAGGACCTCATGCAGGTGCGCGGCCACCGTCGTAGCCAGCTTCTGGCCGGCCTGACCCAGCCCTCGCAGGGCTTGAAGCTGCGACAGGTCGCCCTGCTGGCGGGCGCGCTCCAGGCTCTGGCTGGCCACCCGGGGCAAGACCTGGTGGCGGAGCTGGTCCTGAAAGGCATCCCGCGCCTCGCTCTGAGCGGCCAGGCCCGCAGCGAAGTCGCAGGCGTGGATGACTTCCTCTCCCCCGGCCCACTTGGCCGACTCGTAGAAACCCTTCACCAGCTCCACGGACGCTGTCAGGTCACGGCCCTGCTCGACCTCGGCGCGCAGCATGGTGAACATCGACCGCTGCACTTCCTGCGATCGGGAGAGTCTGCGCAGCTCGTTCAAAGCGCCCGTGCGCTGGGTGAGGCTGGTCGAGCCCAGGGGCAAGCGGACCAGATCCCAGAGCGAGAAGAGCACATCCCGATTCACCCGGGAGTCGGCCATTCCGAAGAAGAGCTTGCGCTCCTCCTCGGGTCGCTCGGCCACCTGCACCGCAAAGTCCCCCCAGATTTGCTCAGACTGGCGATTTTGCAGGCCGGCGAGCTGACGGGTTGCCTCGCCGGCCTCGCTCAGGGGCACGCCCGCGCGAAGCTGAGCGGCCAGAGTCTCATAAAGGGCCAGCTGCTGGCTGCCGGCAAAACCCCGCGAGTAACCGTAACCATCGTCTCGCTCGAGCCCGCCTGCCTGCTGGAAGGCAGCCAGCCGCTCGGCCGGCGTGCTGGATCCGGCCGGTCGGGCCACGGCCTCGAACAGGCCGCTCAGGTCGCTCTCGGCCACCCGGGCCTCCAGCAGACCGGACAGAAGCTCGGTCCGGGCCAGGTCGGACGCCGCCTGGTCGGCAAACAGCTCGGCAGCCGACTCGCTCAGCCGGCCGATGCGCGCCACGGTCTGGCTCAGGCGGGTAAGGCCGGCCAGCTTCTCGGCCGATCCGTCCTCGATCGACCCGACCAGCCTCTTCACCGCCCGCAGGGACAGCTCGCGAGCCTTGCCCAGCCCGGTCATGGCGGCCCGGGCTCCGGCCAGGCCGCTCTTGCCCTCCAGTTGGTCGACCGCGGCCGCGGCCAGCTTGCCTGCCAGGCCATCGGTCATCAGGCCCACCAGCAACTCCTGAGTGGCCCGGTTGCCGGCGTGGCGCCCGATTGCCTCGGCCGCCTCCTCCGAGTTCCGCGGCAGCGTCTTGAACAGGGTCACGGCCTCGGCCAGGAGCGTGCCGGACTGCACCTCCTGGCCCAGCGAGGTCATCATCGCACAGGAAACAGCCGGAGGCGCGCTCACCAGGTTGAGGTTGAGGAAGGCCTCCAGCCGCTCCTCGCGAGTCGTGCCCGGGATCGGCTTTTCGATCTGGTCGAGCACGCGGGTGACCGAGGCCAGGTTCTGGCGCTGGTTCATCAGGTCGAGCGCCAGCTTCCACCCGGACGGGTCACTTCCCAGACGCTGGCTCACCAGCTCCAGGCTCGCCTTCCACTCGCGCGAGCCCAGGCACCAGAGGCGACAGACATCGGCCACCGCTCGCTCGGCCGTGGCTCCGTTGCTTACGAGCGCGCCCAGCGCCCGGGCCAGGGGGGCGCGGGCACCGGGCGCCTCGGGGACCTCGTCATAGTGGCGTCCAGAATCGCACACGTCCACATAGGCTTTCAGGCGTTGAGCCAGGGGAAGCTGGCCCGACCAGCCTTCCAGGGCCTCGAGCACCTCCCCCGCCTCGGCCACGGGGATACGGCGCTTCAAGAGCGCTCCCATGACCTCAGCGGAGACCGGCCGTCCTCCCAGATGGTCGCGGGCATAGAGTCCCAGCGCCGCCAGATCGGTCTCGGGCCGGGTGGGGGCGGCCTGGATCAGGCTCCGCAGGGCCGGAAGCTCCTGCTCGCCGTGGCGCTCCAGGGCTTCCAGGAACGCCTCTCCGTTCTTTTCGCTGGCCCGGCTGCCGAGCGTCTCCACGAGCTGAAGTTGGCTCTCGGAGGAGCACATCCCCACCAGCGCGCTGGCTTGCCGGCTGGAGACCCCGGCCCGCATCAGCCGGCACAGGTCCTCCAGGCGACCGGGGTGGTCGGCCCAGGCGTCACAGGCCTCGCGTGGCTCCTGCCGATTCTTGAGCGAATCGAGCAACCGGCCCAGCCCCTGCAAGGCTTCGGGAGTGGAGCCACTCTGCTCCACCGCTCGGCGGGCCGCCTCCCAGGCCGCCGTGCCCGAGCGGCGCACCGACTCGAAGGCCTGGCTGCGCTCCTGGAAGCTGGTCTGGCCCAGCGGCTGGCCCAGAAACTCCACGTACTTCGCCAGTTGAGCCGGCTCCATCCGATCCACCTGCCGGCGGTACAGCTCGAGATGCTCCACCGGCTGGCCGGCCAGGGCGGCCATCTCTTCGAGCCTCTCGACCGGGACCCGATCATAGGCCTGCAGGGCACCGTCGCGCACCCCTCCCACCAGCTCGCAGGCCTGGCCGGGCGGGCAGCCCTTCTCGACCAGTGCGTCGTAGGTGGCACAGGCGGCGTTCTGCAACCGCTCCGAGCGCGAGGAGCTGCCCAGGTGCTGGATGCGGCCCAGAAAAGCCAGCCGGTCGGACAGCGTGCCGGCTTTGACCCGCTCGGCAGCCTTGCTCAGCCGGCTCACCCGCTCCTCGCTCGTGCTGCCGGAGCTGGCCTCGAAGGCCGTCGCCAGGGCCTTGAAGCCGGGAGCCTCCAGCCGTTGCATCTCCTGACTCACGCGCCGGTTGTCCTTGGGGAAGAGCGTGCTGTAGTGAGTCAGCGCCTCGAGGGGATCGGCTCTGAGCTGCTCGACCCTGGCCAGGGCTTCCTCAACCTCGCTTCGTGGCCCCTGGCGATCGCAAAAACCGAGCAGCAGCTCGCCGTGGCGCACTTCGACCACCTGGCCCTGCTGAACCCGCTGATAGACCAGGTATCCCTCCAGGGGAAATCCATCATAGCTGAAGCGCAGGCCCTGCTCTTGCAGGCCCTTGAGCTGGCCGGCCAGACCCGAGGCCGGGCCCTGACCGTGCAGAGCTTCGAGCGCCCGCAGCTCATCGGCGCCCTTCACCGACACCGGCTCCTGGTCCGGCTTCAGCCGGACCTTCAGGCGTCCGTCCTCGGTGTGACGAGCGGCCTTCTCGGCCGGCACCTCGATGGTCCGGGCCATGAACGGCAGGCGCCACTTGCGCTCGAGCACCCAGGTCACGGGCAGATCGGCGAGCCGTTGGGCCAGGGGGAGCATGACCGGGCCTCCGCCCGCTGCCAGTGTGGCACCCACCGCAGTGGCGCTGTTGGCGCTGCCCCGAGGGTGGGGAGCACCTCCGGTGAGGAGGAGCGACTCTTCGGGCTCGCTGACAGGAGATTCAGCCGGCCTCATCGGGGCCGAGGCTTGAGGGAGCGAGGTCAGAAAGCTGGTGGGGCGGATCATCCGTGTGAACCCAAGAATTCCCCTTCCAGGCTGCCAGGCCCTGTCGAGGGGCGGATTCGAAGACCGGGATGTCGAAGCAACCCTGCAAGCCGCTCGCGAGGAGGAAAATGAGGATGCAGACCCCATCTTTGAGCACGTTCTGTGCCGAGGTCTTCCAGAGGGTAGCCAGAGGCCAGGTGCCCGAGGGAACTCCCGACCCGATGAACTTTGCCGGTCCGGCAGAGTCTCTGGCCATCACCACCTTCGAGAGCGCCCAGTCGCTGGTGAGCAAGCTCGACGGGCACGAGCGCTATGACTCGGACCCGCGGACCGGCGTGGTGGATGTGCCCGGAATCGAGGGCGGCATGGCCGCCTCGGCCCAGGGCACCCGCCACGATGGGGAAGCCGTCCTCATCCACCAGACCGAGAAGGGGGGCCAGGCCACCTACGTGCGCATTCGCCCTGAATCGATCGATCAGGTGGACATCAAGGGCGACCTCGGCGGAGACGGGGCCCGGGTGATCGTCAGCCACGTCAACCGCGAGACCGGCCAGGGATACTACCTGCGCTACAGCGGCCAGGATTGGCTGGTTTCCAGCTAGTTCTTCGCTTTGACCAGGGTCGCTCACGGGCCCTCTCGCTTGCGCAGGCTGACCGCCCCCAGGTGCACCATCTCGGCCGATTCGCGCACGCCGGCCGGACCCGGATTCATGCTCTCGCCCAGCCGTTTTGCCTCCCAACGCAGCGGATCGCTCACGAACTCGGCGCAGGCCGCCTGATTGTCCAGGCCGCGAAGCTTCGAGAGCTTTTCGGGAGTGGCAGCGGTGAGCAGCACCGCGACCGCGGTCGGGCGGAGAACGCCGCGCCTGACCAGGTCCTCGACGCGCCCGCAGGCGTCGAGCATCCCCGCCGGCCAGGGCCGCTCGATCAGGGGAATGTAGCAGCCAGTGGCCTGCTCCAGAGTCTCGCCCTCCCGTAGACCGGAGCGCACCACTTCCAGCGCCCGGCGGGCCATCAAGGCGCCCTCCTGGCCCAGCAGGTTTCGGAGAGCCGGGGCCTCTCGCGGGGAGAGGGGCAGGCGGAGCTCCTCCTTGCTGTGCAGGCCGTGCTTTCCCGCAGCCAGGTAGAGCGAGGCGCCAACGGAGAAGAAGTCCTGCGCGAGCTGCACTCGCCGGCCGGAGTCGAGCTCGACGATCTCGGCCTGGAAGGAGGCGCCGTCCTCGCTCTGGCTTGCCCGCATGCGATAACGCCCATCCTGGACATGCGATTCCTGGCCGTTCTCGCGCCAGGCCGTCCAGGCCTGATGGGCCACCCGGGCGGCCACCTCATACTGGCCCGAAGCCAGAGCCTGCACGTCGGCCGGCTGAAAGGGCAGCTCGTGGCAGGGCTGGGAAGTATCGTGCTGTCCCACCAGCCAGCTCAACCAGGGCCGCCAGGGTGCCTTATCGGTGCTGGAGGCCGAGCCTCCCCAGCCTCGCCGGTCGTGGGTGCTGTAATGACGCACCGACTCGCGCTCGAAGTGGTGCTGCGAGAGCATGAGCCGGGCCCCGTCCGGACGCTCGACTTCCAGGCGCAACTGATTGTCATCGCCCGAGCGGACCGCCTTGACCGTGGCATCCGGCTGCTTGAGCGTAACCGAGTCGGCCCCGGCCCGGTCGAGCTCGGAGCGAACCCAGACCAGCAGACGTTTCTCGTCGCGGCGGCTCAAGAAGTGGCCCAGGGCAGGGATCTCCATGCCCCGCAGCTTAACCCGAGGGACTGAAAAATCGTTACAGTCTTTCCAGAGTCGCCGTCAGGAACTTCCAAAACTTTTGCACCGAGCTGACCTGAACGCACTCGTCCGGGGAGTGAGCCCCCCGGATGTTGGGCCCGAACGAGATCATCTCCATGTCCGGGTAATTGCCACCCAGAATGCCGCACTCGAGGCCGGCGTGGCAGGCGTTCACGCAGGGCTCCTGGCCGAAGAGCTCTCGATAGACCTGGCTCATCAGCTTGACGATAGTCGACTCCGGGCGCGGAGTCCAACCCGGATAGTCGCCCACCAGCTCGACCTCGGACCCCAGAAGCTCCAGGGCGGCCTGCACCGAAGCGGCCATATCCAGTTTCTCGCTCTGCACCGAGCCCCGGGTCAAGCACTGGATGCTGTATTGACCGTCCTTGACCAGCACGCGGGCCAGGTTGTTGGAGGTCTGCACCATGGGCATATCCGGGCTCATGCGGTAGATGCCGTTGGGCAGTGCCTGCAGGGCGCGCAGCAGGCGGTTCTGGAAGGCCAGCTCGAGCACGCCGTTGGTGGCGCCTTCGACCAGGCGGAAACGCAGCTCGGGATCGGTCACGGCAAATTCCTGGCGCAAGGTCGCCTCGTATTTGCGCACCGACTCCTCGAAGGAGGGCCGATCGGTTTCGGGCACGGCCACGACGGCGCTGGCCTCGCGAGGAATTGCGTTGCGCAAGCCCCCCGCATCCAACCAGCCCACCCGGACTCTGGATCCGAGCAGGAAGCGGTTCATCAGCTTGTTGGCGTTGCCGCGCCCCAGGTGGATATCCATGCCCGAGTGGCCCCCTTTGAGGCCGTCGAGCTTCAAGCCCAGCACGATGTGACCGGCCGGCACCGGCTCGACCGGATAGCTCCCGCTGCCCAGCACGTCCAGTCCGCCGGCGCAGCCGATAGTGAGGTCGGTATCGTCCTCGGTGTCCAGGTTGAGCAGGGTGTGGGCTTTGAGCCAGCCGGCCCGCAGCGCCCGGGCACCGGTCATGCCGGTCTCCTCGTCCACCGTGAAGAGAGCCTCGAGAGGCGGGTGCGCCAGGTTGTCGGCGGCCAGCACTGCCATCGCGGCCGCCACCCCGATGCCGTTGTCGGCCCCCAGGGTGGTGCCCTCGGCCCGCACCCAGTCGCCCTCCAGGCGCATCCGGATGCCCTGGCTGGAGAAGTCGAAGCTGGTGCCTTCATTCTTCTGGTGGACCATGTCCAGATGACACTGCAGTGCCACGACTGGCCGATTCTCGCGGCCCGGGCTGGCGCTCTTTCGGATCAAGACATTGCCGGCCTCGTCGATCTCGCACGGGAGGCCAAGTCGACGGGCAAAATCTTGCATGTGCTCGACCACCCGGCCCTCGTGCTTGGAGGGCCGCGGAACGGCGTTCAGAGCAGCAAAGTGCTGCCAGAGATCGGGGGGCTGAAGCTCGAGAAGGTTGCTCATGAGCGTCCCTTTCGCGCCAGGGGCAGGACGCCCTGGTGGAGGCGAGAACCGGCCGAGATGAAACGTCTGCTGCTTCTCCCTCTCCTGCTGCTGGCTCTGACCTCGGGCGCGATGGCCCAGGAGGCCACCGTCAAGTCGTTCTACCAGGCCTACATGGAGGCGGTGGAGCTGCACCCTCAGGAGTGGGTGCAGCACCTGCTGAAAGTGCAAGACGACAACGTGGAGGGCGAGCTTTCCTCCATGCTGATGCAACTGGCCAAGGGCCTGCCCGGCACTGAGGAGCCGTGGCTGGACTTCGACCCCTTCAGCAACTCCCAGATGGGCACCCAGACCTACACCGTGGGCAAAGCCACCTTGAAGGACGGCCTGGCCTACGTGCCGGTAGCCATTCGCTACTATCGAGACACGGGTCCCGAGAAGGTGCGCGTGCGGGTCGTGCTGCGCCAGGCCGGGTCAGGCTGGAAGATCGCCAATTTCGTTTACCCCGCCGAGGCCGGGATGGCCGCCTGGGACCTGAAGAGCTTCCTCAAACAGACTCTGAGACGATAGCGACCCATCGGATGACCGTGGACAAAGAGCAAGCCCGCCGCGAATTCATGCGCGAGGTCGGCAACCAGCCCTTCGCCGGCCCTCTGACCTTCTTTCGCCAGCCCACCGGGGACGGGACCGGGGCCGAGGTGGCCCTGCTGGGAGTGCCCTTCGACATGGGCACCAGCAACCGACCGGGAGCTCGCTTCGGCCCGCGGGCGGTGCGCGAGCAGTCGGTGCACGCCTGCATGAGCGAGGCCTTCCCCTGGGACTGGTTCCGCCGGCGCAAGCTGGTGGATTGCGGCGACACCTGGTATTTCTCGGGTGACCTCGACCAGGCCCTCGGGCGTATCCAGGAAGACGCCCTGGCCATCCGCGCGCGTGGCGCCCGCCTGCTGGCCGTGGGCGGCGACCACACGGTCACATTGCCGCTGCTGGCCGGGTTGGAGGGGGTGGCCCTGATCCAGCTCGATAGCCACGACGACCTGGGGGATCCGTTCCACAAGCCCTACCACGGCAGCTTTCTCAGCCGGGCCATCGCGGCCGGTCGAGTGGACCCCGCCAGATCTGTGCTGGTAGGGCGGCGCACCCCGCCTTCGGCCGAGGTCGGAATGCTGGCGCTGGAGGCCGACTGGCTGGACGAGCACGGCCCGCAGGCTGCGGCCGACCGCATCCGGGAGAGAGTGGGCGATCACCCGACCTACCTGACCTTTGACATCGACTTTCTCGACCCGGCCTACGCGCCTGGCACAGGCACCCCGGTCCCCGGCGGCCCCACCACGGCCCAGGCCCGACGCCTGCTCAAAGCCCTGCGCGGGATCAACCTGGTCGGCGCCGACCTGGTGGAAATCAGCCCTCCCTTCGACGGACCCGGCCAGATCACGGCCCTGGCAGGCGCCTTCGTGCTGGCCTGGCTGCTCGAGCTGCTGCTGCCCGACGCTTGACAAAGTGTCCTCCTAACACTATATAGTGTAAAGAGAACACTTTATAGAAAGCGAGGGCGTCCCGGTGAACCGAGCCTGGAACCAGCCCAACGCGGAGGATGCCGCCCACTATCCACCCCAAGCCTGCTTCGAGGCGGGCGAGCGCAACCACCATGTCTCCAACACCGCTTATCCCATCGCCCACCAGCTGACCTGGAGGCCTTACCGGGTCGGCCCGGAGCGCTGCGAATCCCTGGTGCGAGAAGCCTTCGGCGGGCTCGATCCGGTGCTCTTGTACGTTCACATCCCCTTCTGCGAAGTGCGCTGCGCCTACTGCGAGTATACCGTGGTGGGTCAGGACGAACTGCAGGGCACCGACGAGTACTTGCTGCGTCTGCACCGCGAGCTCGACCTCTATGCCGACCTGCTCGGCCGAAGGCGGCTGGCGGGCTTTGACATCGGAGGAGGCACGCCGTCCTTCCTGGAGGGGGAGCAGATCGCCGCTCTGATGGAGAAGGTTCGCGAGAAGTTCGAGCTGCCCGCCGACATGGTCATCAGCACCGAGACCACTCCTCGCATCGCGGCCGCCCGCCCGGACAAACTGGTCAGCTTCCTTCAGGCCGGCATCGGACGCATCAGCATGGGCATCCAGGTCATCCAGCCCGACCTTCTCAAGGTTCTCCAACGAGACGGCAATGGCGTCGAGCACCACTATCGGGCGGTGGAGAACATCCGCGCGGCCGGATTCAACGACTTCAACGTGGACCTGATGTATGGCTTTGCGCGCCAGTCCCTGGCAAGCTGGCGCGCCACCCTGGAGCACGCTCTGAGGCTGGAACCCGAGGCCATCACCCTCTATCGGATGCGCTACAAGCTGACGCGCATCTCCGAACAGGCCTCCCAGGTGGAGCTACAAGGGGTGCGCGAGCAGGCCGAGCTGGCCAAGAAGATCCTGGCCGAGCACGGCTATCGAGCCAACCCGGGCAAGAACACCTACAGCCGCATTCCAGGGCATCCGGGAACCAGCGACTACATCACCCGCCGGGTGGTGGACGGCATGCCCTACCTGGGCCTGGGGCTGGGTGCCCAGAGCTTCTCGCATACGACCGTCAGCTACAACGACGGCGCCGCGGGCAAGAATCTGAGACCTTACTTGCGCTCGGTGGACGCCGGCAAGCTGCCCCTGCAAGACCTCTACGACCTGCCTCGCGCGCACATGATGGCCAAGATGATCTGCGTGAGCTTTTACTTCGGCGAGGTGGACCGGCCCGCGTTCCAGTCCAAGTTCGGATTGGGTATCGAGCAGGCTTACCCCGAGGAGGTCTCCTTCGCCCTCGAGCGCGGCCTGATGCGACTGACCGCCGACAAGCTCACCATGACCGAGCTGGGAGCCCGCCACTTCAACGGCCTGGTGGCGCTGTTCCACGCCCCCTCTGTCAAGCGCTACCTGCTCGAGCGCGACCCCGAGCAGGCCGAGGACATGCACCGCCACCGCAAGCTGGCGCTGGCCGTGGCCAGGAGGGCCTCATGACCGACTTTGCCAACATCCTGTTCGGGGGCCCCTGCAACCGGCGCTGCCCCTTCTGCATCGGCCAGCAGTTGCCGCTGGCGGTGCGCCAGGACAATCTCGACCGCTTCCCCCCCACCAACCTGGACAGCCTGATCGAGGCTGTCAACCGGCTGGGCGTGCGCCAGATCGTCTTCACGGGCACGACCACCGACCCTCAGCTCTACCGACACGAGAGCCGGCTGCTCGAGCTCATGCGCAGCCAGGTCAGGACGGGCGCGAGCTACTCGCTGCACTCCAACGGAGCGCTGGCTCTCAAGAAGATGGAGGTCTTCAACCTGTACGACAAAGCCTGCCTGTCGCTGCCCTCCTTCGAGAGCGCCACGTATCAGCGCATGATGGGAGCCAGCACTCGGGTGCCCGACCTGGAGAAGATCCTCGAGCGCTCCCGCATTCCGGTCAAGATTTCGTGCCTGATCAACGAGCACAATGCTTCAGAGCTCGATGCCTTCCTGGCTCGCTGCCAGCGCCTCGGGGTGGAACGGGTGGTTCTGCGTCGCCTGCTGGGCGAAACGCGCCCCTGGAGCGTGCTGACAGGCCAGCATCCGGTGCGCATCTACCGGGGCAACCCGGTCTACGACCTGGCGGGAATGGAGGTCACCTATTGGAGCTTCGACGACACCCGCTCCACCAGCCTGAACCTCTTTCCGGACGGGACCCTGACGGGGGACTACCTGCTCACTCGGGTAGGAGAAACCTCGGCCCTGGCCGCAGGTTAAACCTCGGAAGGGGAGGTATCCCATGCGAATTTTCTGGACGATCTTGCTGGCAGTGGTTCTGCTCGCGCCGGGACTGGCGCAAAAAGCGAAGCCGAGCGTCGCGATGAAGCTGGTCAAGATGGACAAGACCACGACCTCCAATCCGAACGAGAGTCTCTACGAGGTCAGTCTCGAGTTCACCAACACCGGATCCGAGCTGGTGCGGTTCAACAACAACGAAGTGCTGCTGGTGGACGACCAGGACAAGTACCACCGGGTGGTGCGGCTGCGCAACCGCCAGGTCATGATCCTCAAGCCCGGCGAATCGGTCATGTCCGACCGGATGTTCTACCAGTTGCCTAACGGCGTGAAGCCCAAGCGGGCGGTGCTGCGCGTGGGGAACAAGGTGTTGGGAGAGACCGGGCTCTAAGCGGTGCCTTGGAGCCGGCGGACCACCCCGTTGGAGCCATCCACCTCAAGCTCGTCCCCGTCGCGGACAACCGCCATCAATCCGTGCACTCCGAGCACGGCCGGGATACCGACCTCGCGAGCCACCACGGCTCCGTGGGAGAGCACCCCCCCGACCTCCACCACGACCGCTGCCGCCAGCGAAAAAAGGGGAGTCCAACAGGGGTCGGTGGTGGTGGTCACCAGCACCTCTCCCGACTGCAGCCGCTCGGCCTCTTGCAGCGAGAGCAACACCCGGGCCCTGCCCCGAGCCAGGCCCGGGCTGCCAGCGATCCCCTCCAGCCGCGTTCCGGAGGGTGGCTGGGGGAAGTAGAGCCTCAGCCCATCGGGGCCCTGCACCCGGTGGAGCGGACAGGGGCGGGCCTGGTCACGGCGGTGACGGAGCTTGCGCTGCTCGATCAGGGCAGAATCGACTTGCGCGCCGTCGAGCAGCGCCTCCACCTCGGCCGGAGAGAGGTAGGTCAGCTCCACCCCCAGGCGACGCTCCAACTCGTGCAGGTAGGCGCGGCCCACGGCCAGGCGCCGGTGGATCAAGAACTTGGTGTTCTCGCGGTGAGGGGCAGCCGCCCGGGCCAGAGCCAGCACCAGGCGCAGCTTGAGTTTGCGCCACCAGGGTTGGCCGCTGAGCAGCTCTGCCTCGGCCTGGTGCCGCTGCCCGGCCAGGCGGGCCTCGTAGGCCCGGCGTCCGTGCACTTCCCCTGCCTGACGCAATCGCTCCACCATGGCCAGCACCGGGGCCGGATCGTCGCGCCAGGTAGGCTCGTTGAGGTCCAGCGACCCGGGGCCGAGATGGCCGTACTCCTCGAGATAGGCCTCAAGCGCCCCGGGGTCGACCACCAGATCGCGCAGGGCGGCGGCAGCCGAGGCGAAGCGGAAGGTGCCCAGCCCCTGCAGCAACCTGGAGGCTCGCTCGCGCGAGCCGGCCAGCTCCTCGAGCCGGGCCAGGGCGCCAAAGGCCGCGGCCGAACCGAGCACGTGCAGGTGGAAGGCGTCGCTCAGGTCCAGCCCCCGCCCGATGGCTTGCCAGAGCTCGCGCGAGGTCACCCCCTCGAAGGAGTCGGGCACCCTCCAGCGCTCCCGCTCGAAGGCCCGGTAGCGAAAAGGAAAGGTCAGCAGGCCCCAGAGCAGGCGAGCCAGGTTGGGCAGCATGGCGAGACTGATGCGCAGGCGGGGAGCCTCGCGATGCTCGCCCACCAGGATCCCCTCCACCAGCACCTGCGGGTTCTCGATGGGCAACTGGGCCACGATGGCCTCCAGGGCGGTGACGTTCAGAAAAACCCGTCCATGAAACACACCCATGGCCTGCTGGCCGGCTGCCGGCCTCGCGCCCAACAGCCGCAGCGAGGCCATGAAGGCGGCGTGGATGAGATCCACCATCAGCTCTTGCATCAGCGGAGTCAGCACGTTGGGCAGGGCCTCGCGAGCGTTGACGCTGGTCCAGTGGGTCTCTCCGGCACCCACCCGAGGGCTCTCGCGAGGGCCGAGGTAGTGCAGGGCTGCGTCCTCGCCCGCAGCCGTGACGGGGCGAACCTGAAGCCAGACGACCTCTCCGCTGGCCTCGGCCCACTCGAAGTCGAGCGGAGCGCCCAGGCCAAGACGCTCTTGCAGGGCCAGAGACTCCCGGACCAGCGCCAGGTCCGAGCCGGGAGAGTGCCACTCCCGCTCTCCGGCCTGGCTGCCCCCCACCAGCCCCTCGGCCGTGCCCGGGCACCACTCCACCAGCACTCGCTCGCGGCTCCCGCTGACCGGATCGCAGGTGAACAGCACCCCGGCCCGCTCGGCCGCCACCATGGGCTGAATCAGCACGCTCAGCGGGCCGCCAGCTCCGTAGCTGCGGGCGCGCCCAGAATGGGCGCTGGCTCGACAGGCCCGAATGGCCCGGCCGAGATCGCTCGGTGGCACCCTGAGCAGGCTGTCGAACTGGCCGGCGTAGGAGCGTTGCGGGCCATCTTCGGCGGCGGCGCTTGAACGCACCGCGTAAGGACCGGGCCCGATCAGCCCGGCCACTTCGGCCGAGATCTGGTCGGGGTCGTCCTGCGGCGGCACGCAGAGGGTGGGCGGGATGCGCGCCCCGGCCCGCAGCAGCCGCCACAGGCCGTGGCCCTTCCCGCCCAGCTGCGACTGCCCGGTCGGGTCGAGATCGGGGTGGAGGAGAAACATGCCGCTCCCGGCCTTCGCTCGACCGGACGACCGGCCCTGGAGACCCGGCGTATTCCATAGACATCGGGAATCCCGAGGTCGAGGGATTCGCCACCTGAACTTCGTCGCATTGACCGTGCCAGGTAAGGTGCGTTTCGAAACTTGTTTCGAAACGTTCCCCTGAAGTGGCACGATGCGACGAAGTTCAACCTGTTGTGAATTCATTGCACTGTCAATGCGAGGGACTGTAATGTGTTGAGCGTTTACGTGCTGAAGGTTTTGCCTACCTTCGGGGGCGCCTCCATACAAGTTTGTCGGCGCGAGTTACTGCAAACCTTCAGCACTTCACTTTAGCAGGTAGAGCTCTCGTTTCCGCCGCAGCCCTCAGCTCGAGCTGCAAGACTGATCCAGGTCATCGCCTGAAAGACCAGATTCTGGTTGAATCGGCTCAAGATGAAGCGAATCCTGGTGCCCGAATCGTGCTGCACGCCTCGGGCGAACTGAAATGGCCGGGCAATCGGACCGCCCGCGGCGAGCCCGACCAGCCGATGGACAAAGTCTTCCGCGGCCTGTGTTGAAGGGCTGGCTCGGGCTGACCGTGGTGATTTTTTTCTGCGCGCTGCCGGCCTGCCTGGCGCTGCCCGAGGTTCGCACCCTGCTCGTGAGTGAGCCCCGGCTGGCCAACATTCTGCTCCGCAGCCTGGCCCTGGCCGGCCTCGTCACCTTGCTGGCCGTCCCCCTGGGCGGCCTGTTCGGCCTGGCCGCTTCCAGCTCGCGCAGCCGTTCCCTGGCAGGCCTCTTGCCCCTGAGCCTGCCACCCACCGTGGCGGCGGTGGCCTGGCTCAGCTTGCTGGGCCAGGCCGGAATCTCCCCTGCCGGCTGGCCCTGGCTGGTGGCAGCGCAAGTACTGGCTTTCTTTCCCCTGGTGGGCCTGACGGTCTGGGTCGGGGCGCGGCAGCTTCAGCCCGATCTGGAGGAAGCCGGAGAAATCGCTCGCGGCCCCCGAGGCACGCTTCTCGGCGTGACCCTGCCCCTGCTCTCTCCCTATCTGGCCCTGGGAGCCCTGCTGGTAGCTCTCTTCGCTCTCCAGGACGCGGCTCTCCCCTCGCTCTTCCAGGTTCACGTCCTGGCAGTAGAAGTGAACACCAGCCTCGGCACTTTCCTTGATCCGGCCCGGGCCGCCAAGCTGGCCGCCCTGCCCGCGCTCTTGTTGCTGGTCGGAGTCTGGCTGCTGGGGCTCTCTGGGCGGGCCCCACAGGCCTTCGTACCGTATCCCAGGACCCGACCCTGGAGCAACCTGCTCTCGCTTCTGGTGCTGCTCTCGGCGGCCACGCCCCTGGCCTGGTTGCTGCTCTCCTCGCTGCAGCCCGAAGCCTGGCGGCTGGCCCTGGAGTTGGGCTCGGCCGACCTGCTGCGCAGCCTGGCACAGTCTCTGGCGGTGGCCCTTCTAACCACCACGGTCGGCTTCGCCCTGGCCTCGACCACCCGTGCCGGGCTCTTCCTCTTCGGCTCCCTGCTGGCGCTGGCCCTGCCCCCGGCCCTCTTGTTGCAGGCCTGGCGGGGTTGGCTGACGGATGGCCCTGTGCTGGCCCTGACCGTCTTCAGCGGCCGCTACCTGGCCTTTCCCCTGGCACTGACCATGCTGCGCAGGGCTCAACTCCCACGCGACCTGGAAGACTCTGCCCGCTTACTGGCTCCACTCCGGCGCCTTCCGCTGGCCCTCGGGTTCTATGCTCCGGCCCTGCTGGCCTCTTTCACACTGGTCTACCTGCTGTCCATGGCCGACCTGAGCACCCACCTCCTGGCGGATCCGCCCGGCTGGGGCAGCCTGATCGTGCGCATCTTCAGCCTGGCCCACTACCAGCGCATGGACGTGCTGGCTGTCTTGTGCCTGGCCCAGGTGGCCCTGCTGACCCTGCCTCTGGTCTGGCTGCGAGGCCGCCCATGAAGGCACTTGAGCTGGATGAGTTGCATCACCCCCGGCTGGGCCCGCTCAGCCTGCAGGTAAGCGAGGGAGAGTTGCTGGCCGTGTGCGGACCCTCTGGCTCGGGCAAAACGACCCTGCTGCGTCTGGTAGCCGGGCTCGAGCCACCCGCCGGCGGGCGGCTGCTGGTCCACGGCCAGGCCAACCTTCCCCCGCACCTTCGCCAGTTAGCCATGGTCTTTCAAAGCCTGGCCCTCTGGCCCCACCTGACGGTGGCCCAGAACCTGAGTCGGGGAGGGGTGCCGGTCGAGCGGATCCCTCCCCTGGCCGACCGGCTTGGGATCGAGCCTCTGCTCGCGAGCTACCCCGATCGCCTTTCGGGGGGCGAGCGCCAGCGGGTAGCGCTGGCCAGGGCCCTAGGAACCTCGGCCCGGATGCTCTTGCTGGACGAGCCGCTAGCCCAGCTTGATACCGCCCTGCGGGCCGACCTGCTCGAGTTGCTGGCCTCCGAGCGCTCTCGCCGCACCTTGCTGTACGTGACCCACGACGCCCGCGAGGCCATGCAGGTGGCAGACCGGGTGCTCTTCCTGCAAGCCGGTCGAGCCCACCAACTGGGGCCACCGGCGGAGCTGTGGCGCCGGCCCGGCAGCGCCGCGGTGGCTCGCTTCTTTGGTCCCACCAACCTCATTCGAGGCCGACGCGACGGGCAGGGGATGGTGCACACCTGTCTGGGGCTCCTGCCCTCAAGCGGTCCGCCCGGCGAGGTGCAGGTGGTGGTCAGGCCCTCCGCTCTGCGACCTTCCGAAGCTGGAGCACCGGCCAGCCTGATCGGGGCCCGCGACCAGGGACCATCCTGGGAGTGGGTCGTGGAGGTCCAGGGAGAACGTCTACGCGTCCTCAGCCCGAATGCCCCGCCCGGCCAGCAATTCGCAATGGGGGTGGTCGATCCAGAGATGACCTGGATCATTAACTGCCCGTCCGAAAAACCATAGACTGCATGGGTGATGCCATCCATTGAAGACTCCGAGGTCCCCGGCTCCGTTCCGGGGAGAGCTGAGGCTTTGTCTTCCCGGCTACTGATTGTGGTCTTGCTGAGTATGGCTCTGGTCGGCTGTGCCCGGCCGGCCCAGCGCCAGGTGGTGGTTTATACCGCTTGGGATCAAGTCTACTCCGAGCCCATCCTGCAACGCTACGAGCGTCAGACCGGGGTTCGAGTGCTGGCGCGCTATGACGTGGAGGCAGCCAAGACCACCGGGCTGGTGCAGGCCCTGATCGGTCAGGCCAGGCGACCTTCCTGCGATGTCTTCTGGAGCAACGAGGTGGCTCAGACCTGCCGGCTGGCCCGTCGGGGCTTGCTCGAGTCCTATGCCAGCCCACAGGCAGCCCTGCTACCCATCAAGGACCCCGAGAACCGCTGGGTGGGCTTTGCGGCACGGGCTCGAGTCATCCTTTACAACAAAGATTTGGTGGGGGATAAGCCCCCGGCCAGCCTGTTGGAGTTGGCCGACCCTCGCTGGAAAGGTCGCTGCGGCCTGCCCTCTCCCCTATTTGGAACCTCGGCGAGCCAGGCCGCAGCCCTCTTCGACCGGCTGGGAGCCGACCGGGCCCGCGAGTTCTATCGCCAGATCCAGGCCAACCAGGTGCGAATCGTGGACGGCAACGCCCGCCTGATGGCCATGATCGCCGAAGGGAAGCTGGCCTGGGGAGTGGTGGACACCGATGACGCCAACCTGGCCCTGAGCCGGGGCAAGCCCGTGGTCCAGGTGGTGCCCGATCAGGATCCCGGTGGACTGGGCCTGGTGCTCCTGCCCAACACCGTCATGCTCATGAAGGGGGGCCCTCACCCGGAAGAAGGTCGTCTGCTGATCGACTTCTTGCTCAGTGCCGAGGTTGAGGAGAGCCTGGCCCGCAGCCAGGCTGTACAGATCCCCCTGCGCCCCGGGTTACCCGCTCCGCCGGGGGTTTTACAGCTCGAGCGGCTCCAGGTCATGCCGGTCGACTGGGACCGGGCGGCGGCCGACTGGGATCAGAACATGCAGTTCATGCAGGAGGTGTTCGCCCGATGAAACCCGGCTTGAGCCCCTTCGCCGTCGCCTGTCTGTTGGCCGGCTGCTATCAGGCCTGGTGTCTGAGGATGCCTGACTTTCTGGGCATGGGAGCCTATGCCTTTCCCGTGGCCACCCTCACTGGACCGCTGGCCTGGCGCGAGATCAAGGTCGGCCGCGGAACGGTGCGGGGCAAGGCCCTGGTGGTGGTTGGCATGCTGGCCTCTCTGGCGGTCCTAATCCTGAAGTTCTTCCTGCTGGTGTGAGCCGATGAGCCTGAGCATCTGGAGAGAAGTTCTCAAGAGCGTCCTGCAGATTCCCGACGTGCGGCTCGATCTCGTGCTCAGGGGCCTGGTCGCCTATGCCGTTCGAACGGCCGTCCAGCGTACCCGCATGCTGGTCATCGCCAGTTTGTTCTCCATGCTGCTGCACTTTCTCTGGGTGACGGTTCTGTGCGGGGGCTTTGGCATCGTGTCGGCGGTGTTGGTGCCCCAGCCCGGACTGCTGCTCCCCGTGGGCGGGCTGGCCTGGAGCCTTCTTTCGTGCTCCATTTCCACCTGGTCGGCTTACCGTCTGGTCCTGATTCGCAGGGCCGCGGCCGCTCTAGGGCTGCTCTTATTGCTGTTCGAGCCCTCCCTGGCTCACAACGGTGGCTGGGCTGAGAATGGCGGTCTTACCGGCTACTTCTTCGACCCCAACAGCTGGACTCTGATTCCCATCACCATTCTCTCCGGTCCGCTCGGAGGGCTTGGCTGGATCTTCGGAATCGACCTGGGCAACGCTCTGGGTGGAACCGGCCTGCCGCCCGCTCCTCCCGCCGGGCTCACCCCCGACCAGCAAGAGGCCATCAACCGTTTCAAGAATGACGAGGATTACCACCGCCGTCAGGCCGACTACTGGCGTAGCAAGCTGGGCGAGACCACGGACCCGGCGGCCCGAAACGAGCTCGAGCGCCGGTTCCTGTACCATGACCACATGGCCAGCGATTGCCGCGATCAAGCCGCGGCTGTATCCAGCGACGGGATCGTTCGCCATACCCCCACCTCGCTGGATACCCTCAACCGCGATATGATGACCCAACAGGGCCAGCAGCAGGCTCAGGAGTTGCGCGACAAACTGGCCGCCATCCAGGCCCAGACCCAGAGCAACATTGACCGGCGCAACCAGTACAATGACATGCTCGACCAGGTGAACTCCATCACGGACCCCGCCAGGCGCGAACTGGCCAGGCGGCTGGTCGCGGCCGCTGGCCGGGTGGACTCGAACGGGGTTCCGCAGGGCGATCTGGGCCGCATCCAGCGCTTCATCCAGAACCAGCAGAAGCCCGAGCAAGGCTACGGCACCGTCGAGCAGATCTGGGACACCACCGTTGGCACCTTGAAGGGCACCGGGAACGGGGTGCTCAACGTGGTCACGCTGGGCTATTCAGGAGTGGTCCAGGAGCACTCCGGCAAGGGCGACCTGGGCTCGGCTCTGGGCAAGCACACCGCTGACCTGGTCACTTTCGGGTTCTACTCGGGCTATCAAAAGGGCGGCGTGATGGGCGGAGTGGAGGGGGTTGGCAACACCGTGCTGCCCATCCAGGAGGTGGGGGTGCTGCTCCCTGGTAGCGGGGCGACCTGGGACCAGCGGGCCGGCGCGCTGGGCTCGGGCATCCTGAAGGTGCTTACCCTTGGCAAGGCGGGGGGCAAGATGATCAGCTCGCGCCCCATGACCGCTGCCGAGATCGCCAACACAAAGTATGGCTACCACTTCACTACCCCTCAGGGGAAGGCAGGCATCATGTCCAAAGGGTTCGAGACCCGGGCGGCCGGCTCGCACGGAGGGGCCTCGGGGTTGGTCAGCAAGACGGCCAGCAAGTTCAAGCAGGCCTTTGTGGACAATGAGCCCTCCAAGGCCGGCTACATGTGGGGCACGAGCAAGCCCGGAGGCGGGCGGATGGGCGATCTCGACTACAAGGCCCCACCGGTCGTGATCGACCTCAGCAAGGTCGACCCCAGCAAGTTGATGGTGAGACCTTCCGATGGCGCCATCATCTTCACAGGCAACCGCATTCCCCCTTCGGCCCTCAAGGCCCCCACCAGTTGGAGCGGCGTGCCCGTCTCCGGCACCCCCCTGACGGCCCGCCCCCTGGGCAACCTGCCCCAGGCCTTGCCCTGGGCAGGGGCCAACCGGGCCACCGGGGAGGCCTTCAACCAGACATCCGGGAGCTCACCATGACCATAACCGCGCAACAGAAGATTTTCTCCGCCAGCGAATGGGAAGCAGCCCGCGCCAGCTCCTCCTCGCTCACCCCCCCCTGGGACCAGGGGGTGCAGGCCGTCCTGTCGGCACCCTTCGAGTTATCCCTGGTGACCGGCGCCATGGACGCCTTTGCGGTGGGTCGCTACCACCGACTGCCCGGGGCCGAGGCAGCCTTCGTGGCGGCGGTGGAGGACGCCCAGGGGCAGGTCCATCTCTGTCTACCGGTCCAGTTCGAGGAGATCGTCTCCCTGCTCGACAGCCTGCTCGACTTCGATGGCCCGGCAGCCAGCCTCCCGATCGACCAGACCCTGGACCCGGCTGAGCTGACGGTGATCCTGGCCCTGGCCGACCTGCTCAAGGAGCGCCAGTTGGAGGCTGCCCTGGCCCGCCAGCCCCTATTACCCCGGCCGGTGACCCCGGGTGACCTGGTGGCCTGCCTGGAGAAGGGGAGGGGCTCTCAGGACCAGCGCTGGTGGATGGCACTGGCCGACCTCTTGATCCCATTCCCCCTGGAAGCCGACGCGGCGGCACTGGAAGGGGCCATGGCGCGCCTGGTGGAGCGGAAAGTGCTGCAAGCCGAACACCTTCCCGGCCCCGAGGGAGGTGAGCTGGTGGGCTCCTTGCTGGTGCCTCTCTCGGCTGCCTGCGTGACCTTCCTGGGCGGAAGCCGGGAGGCTCAGCCCCTGGCCGTGGACTCGGTGGTGGCCATTCGCACCGCCACCTGCTTCTGGACCTTGCTGTTCGAGGTGGCCGAAGGCCAGGCCCGGGTGCGTATGGTGGCCGTCCAGGCCATGCAACTGTTGGCTCACCTGGAGGAGCTCTACGCCACCTACCTGGCCGACTTTCCCTGGCCGGAGGTGGAGCCGGTCCCACCTCCCGCCCCAGCCCCGGCTGCCAGCGCAGCCCCTCTCTGTCCCCACTGCCAGAGCCCGAATCACGAGGGAGCTCAGTTCTGCTCGCACTGCGGCAAGTCCATGGCTCCTCCTCAGGTACCCTGCCCCCGGTGTCAGGCGCCTATGCTGGGGGGAGCCCGATTCTGTGCCAGCTGTGGAGCCGAGCGTCCCGTGGCCGAGAGCCTGGAGTGTCCAACCTGCCACAATCCTCTGAGCCCAGGCCAGCGCTTCTGTAGTCACTGCGGAGGCTCGCTCGACCAGGCCCCGCCGCCTCCTCACAGTTGTGCCTGCGGCCGGGTGCTGGCCCCAGAGGCGAAATTCTGCCCCGGCTGCGGCAAGCCGGTGTGAAACGCTCGCAACTGGCCCTGGCCTTGCTGCTGCTGTCCGGGCTGATAGCCCTGCGCTTGCCCCGGCCGTTGCCCGGCGGCTGGACCCTGCTGCGCCCTCCCCACGCCAGCTTCGTACTGCTCGAGGAGGGGGACACGATGTGGGTCGGTGGCTGGGAAGGCCTCTACCACGGCAACGCCGAGGGTTTGACCCGGGTGGATGCCGGGGCTCGCCTGCAGTATGTGCGGGCCCTGTGGCGCGACCGTCAGGGCGTGCTCTGGATAGGCCACAACGCCGGTCTCAGCTGGCGCGGTCCGCACGGCTTCGAGCACCGCCCCGGTCCGGCCGTGTCGGCTCTGGCGGAGGATTCCCGAGGGCGGCTCTACGTAGGCACCGATCGCGGGCTGCTGACCGTAGAGGGCGATCAGATGGCTCCAATAACCCTGCCCGGGCCCGAGCAGCGCGTCAGTTGCCTGCTGGTGGACCGCTCCGACGCCCTC
This sequence comes from uncultured Burkholderiales bacterium, assembly GCA_964637145.1. Classification (GTDB taxonomy): domain Bacteria; phylum Vulcanimicrobiota; class Xenobia; order Xenobiales; family QWHO01; genus QWHO01. Next base: position 3,204 of record CAZWUN010000027.1, on the reverse strand, counting down.
TGGGTGGGCACTGGCTCGGCCTTCGCGGGAGGCGTCTACCGGCGCTCTGCGGATGAAAGCTGGCAGGCACTCGAAGGGCTCCCTCACCCCCACGTCAACTGCCTGGTGGAGGACAGCCAGGGCGGAATGTGGGTTGGCACCGGCTATCTGGAGGACGGCGGTGTGTGCCGCTATGTCGGGCTGGACAGAGAGCTGCTGTGGACTCAAAGTGACGGTCTGCCTGGCTCCAACGTACGCTCCGTGCTGGTCCAGGAGACCCAGATCTTCCTGGGCATGGAGTATGCCGGACTGGCGGTGGGCAGCCAGGACCGTTGGCGCAGGCTGGGCACAATCGATGGGCTACCCCACCAGGAAGTCCTGGCCCTACGCCGCGACCGACGCGACCGCCTCTGGGTGGCTACCCGCGACGGGGTTCTGGTCCTTACGCCGGATGCCTGGAGGTCGCTGAGATGACTCGACTCGTGCCGGGACGCTCGTGACAGATCAAACGATCTGAACCGGCGCGAAGGGCCAACGCGCCCGAGCGCTCGGAGGACAACGGGGCGGGGGTCGGCGAAACGCGCGAGCCATGAGCGGAGCAGTTTTCATCACCGGCGCCTCGGCCGGAATCGGGGCCGCCTGCGCGCGAGCCTTTGCCCGAGAGGGACGCGACCTGATCCTGGTAGCCCGGCGGCTCGACCGGCTCGAGCAGCTCAAGCAAGAGCTGGGCGGCCAGGTGAAGGTAGACGTGTTCCCGCTCGACGTCACCGACCGCCAGGCGGTCATCGACCTGGTGCAAAGCCAGGCCGAAGTCTTCGAGCGCACCGAGGTTCTGCTCAACAACGCCGGCATGGCGCTCGGGCGCGAGCCTCTGCACGCGGGCAACCCCGAGGACTGGGACCGCATGCTCGACCTCAACGTGAAGGGGTTTCTCTACGTCCTGCACGCCGTGCTGCCAATCCTGATCCGGCGGGGTACCGGGCACGTGGTCAACCTCAGCTCGGCTGCCGGGCACTACATGTATCCCAATGGCAACGTCTACGCCGCCAGCAAGTTCGCCGTCAAAGGGCTGACCGAGGGGCTGAGGATGGACCTGCACGGCAAGAGCATCCGGGTGACCAGCATCTCGCCGGGTATGGTGGAAACCGAGTTCAGCGTGGTGCGCTTTGGCGACGAGGAGAAAGCGAAAGCCATCTACCAGGGGTTCACTCCGCTCGATCCCGAGGATGTGGCCGATGCCGTGCTATGGGCCGTGACCCGGCCTCCCCACGTCAACATCGCCGACATCCTGATGTTCCCCACCGCCCAGTCTCGCATCGACGCCGTTCATCGCGGCTCGTAGGAATTCGCTGCCGGCGCGCGAACGCGCTCTGATGTTTCACCGTAGCTCGCTTCTGCTGCTCTTTTGCCTTCTGACTCTGGGGGTCCAGGCTCAGGCCCCGCCCAGGCTGCCGCCCGGAGTGAGCCAGGTGACCAGCGTCGAGGGCATCACCGAGTATCGGCTCCAGAACGGGCTCAAGGTCTTGCTCTTCCCCGACCCCTCCTCCTCGGACATCACCGTCAACATCACCTACCTGGTGGGGTCCAACCACGAGGGCTATGGCGAGAAGGGCATGGCTCACCTGCTCGAGCACCTGCTCTTCAAAGGCAGCAAGAACCACAAGAACATCCCTCAAGAGCTGACGGCCCACGGCGCCCGACCCAACGGCACCACCTCCCAGGACCGCACCAACTACTTCGAGTCCTTCCGGGCCTCGGACGAGAACCTCAAATGGGCTCTCGACCTGGAGGCCGACCGCATGGTCAACTCGTTCGTAGCCAAGAAGGACCTCGACTCGGAGATGACCGTGGTGCGCAACGAGTTCGAGTCGGGCGAGAACGACCCGTTCGGGGTGCTGCTCAACAAGACCATGTCCACCGCCTTCCTGTGGCACGCCTACGGGCAGACCACCATCGGCAACCGCTCCGACATCGAGAAAGTGCCCATCGAGCGGCTGCAGGCTTTCTACAAACGCTACTACCAGCCCGACAACGCCATGCTGATCGTGGCCGGCAAGATCGACCCCGCCCGCACCCTGGCGCTGGTCCAGGCGACTTTCGGCAAGATCCCCAAACCCACGCGCAAGCTGATCAAGCCTTACACCGTCGAGCCCACTCAGGACGGCGAGCGGGCCCTGATCCTGCGCCGGGTGGGGGACATCCAGGCGGTGCTGGCCGCCTATCACGTGCCCCCCGGCAGCCACGAGGACTTCGCGGCCCTGGACGTGATGTGCGAGATCCTCTCCGATACTCCCTCGGGCCGCCTCTACAAAGCCCTGGTGGAGTCAGGCAAGGCCACGGCGGTCTTCGGAGGAGCTTTCCAACTGCGCGACCCGGGGCTGGCCCTATTCGCCGCCCAGGTCCGTAAGGACGGTCCACTCTCCGAGGTCAAGGACGTCCTGATCCAGGTGGTGCAGGAGATGCCCGCCAGCGAGCCGACCGCCGAAGAGGTGGATCGGGCCAAGATGGGTCTGCTCAAGAGCGTCGAGCTGACGCTCAACTCCAGCGAGCGGCTGGCCCTGCAGCTGTCCGAGTGGGAAGCCATGGGAGACTGGCGCCTCTTCTTCCTCTACCGCGATCGCATCGAGAAGGTCACGCCGGCCGACGTGCAGCGGGTTGCCAAAGCCTATCTCAAGACCGCCAACCGCACCGTGGGCGAGTTCGTCCCCACCGATGCTCCCGACCGGGCCTCCATTCCCGAGACCGGCGAGCCCTCCGCCCACGTCCGGGGCTACACCGGTCGGGCAGCGATCGCTCAGGGCGAGGCCTTCGATGCCTCCCCGGCCAATATCGACAAGCGCACCCGCGTCGTGCCTCTGGAGGGGGGCATCGAGATGGCCCTCCTGCCCAAGAAGACCCGCGGCGAGACGGTCTTCGTGAGCATGATCTTCCGCTTCGGCAGCCTGGCGGAGTTGCAACACCTCGACCACGTGGCCGCCTTCACGGGCAGCATGCTGATGCGGGGGACCAGACAGCGCACGCGCGAGCAGATTCAGGATGAGCTCGACCGGCTGAAGGCTCGCATGTCCATCGGTGGCGGCGCCACCTCGGCTACGGTCAGCATCGAGACCACCCGGGCCAACCTTCCCGCAGTGCTCAAGCTGGCCCGCGAAGTGCTGCGCGAGCCGGCCTTCCCCGAGGCCGAGTTCAAGGTCTTGATGGAGCAGAGCATCGCCGGACTGGAGA
>CAZWUN010000026.1:0-28129 GCA_964637145.1 uncultured Burkholderiales bacterium | reverse complement strand
AGGGCGAGCCGGTGTTGAGGGACTGCTGCATGATGTCGGCGATCTTCTGGCAGTGCAGCTCACCTGCCGAGCCACCGGCCACGGTGAAGTCCTGGCTGGCCAGGTGGACCAGGCGGCCGCCGATGGAGGCGGCCCCGGTGACCACGCCGTCGGCGGGCATGGGCTTGCCCTCCATGCCGAACAATGTGGCCCGGTGCTGGGCGAACATCCCCAGCTCTTGAAAGCTGCCCGGGTCGACCAGGGCCTCGACCCGCTCGCGGGCCGTCAGCTTGCCCTGAGCGCGCTGCTTCTCGAGGCGGTCGGCCCCGCCTCCCAGCTCAACCTCGGCGCGTTTTTTGTGCAGAAGCTCGATCTTTTCTTTCATGCGGGTGTCACCGTGACCTTGTGAGATTTTCCGGCGTGCGTCACCGTGTACTGAATCGGGTTTCGAATGGGCTGGGGCCCCTCGGCGGGACCGGGGTGACGGCCCAGGTTCTTGGGCCCCTCGTGACGGTGCTGGAAGAACTTGGGGGCCACCTGCGGGAACATGGCCGCGGTGAGCACGTCCTCGTCGGTTCCGTTGCAACCGGTGAGCTCCAGGGCCGAGCCGCGCAGGCGGTCCCACTCGGGCTCGAGCAGGTCGGCAGGGCGGCAGGTGATGGGAGGCTTACCGGCCTTCTCCTGAGCCAGCTTGATGACCTCGGGGTCGCGCGGGCCGATGGTTTCGCCGTAGTAGCCCAGCATCAGGTCGGCAAACTCGCCCGTGAGCACCTTGTAGCGGCCCATCATCACGTTGAAGACGGCCTGGGTGCCCACGATCTGGCTCGAGGGCGTGACCAGCGGCGGGAAACCGGCCACCTCGCGCACCCGGGGCACTTCCTCGAGCACCTCCTTCATCTTGCCGGCGGCGCCCTGCTGCTTGAGCTGGCTCTCCATGTTGGAGATCATCCCACCCGGGATCTGGCTGTCGAAAATCTCGGTATCCACCCCGGTGATGTTGGACAGGAACTCTGCGTAGCGGAGCCTGACTTTGGCGAAGTGGTCGCGGACCTTGAGAAGGCGGGCCTTGTCCAGGCGGGTCGTGTAGCCGGTGCCTTCCAGCATCTCCACCAGGCTCTCGGTGGGGTTGTGCCCGGGACCCAGGCTGAGCGAGCTGATGGCCGTGTCCACCACGTCGGCCCCGGCCTCGATGGCCTTCATCAGGCTCACCAGGGTCACCCCGGTGGTGGCGTGCACGTGCACGTGCACGGGCATCTTGTCGCCGCAGGCAGCTTTGATGCCAGCCACGATGTCGCTGGCCGGCTGGGGCTTGAGGAGGGCCGCCATATCCTTGATGCAGATGGAGTCGCAGCCCATCTCGACGAGCTTTTTGGCCATGTCCACGAAGCCCTGCACGGTATGGAGCGGGCTCACGGTGTAGCAGATGGTGCCCTGGGCGTGCTTGCCGGTGCGCTTGACCGCAGCGATGGGCTGCTCGAGGTTGCGCAGGTCGTTGAGGGCGTCGAAGACGCGGAAGACGTCCATGCCGTTCTCGGCTGACTTCTCCACGAAGCGATCCACCACCAGGTCCTGGTAGTGCCGGTAGCCGAGAAGATTCTGGCCGCGCAACAGCATCTGCAAGCGGCTGTTGGGCAAAAGCTTGCGGAAGGTGCGCAGCCGTTCCCACGGGTCTTCGTTCAAAAAGCGGATACAGGCGTCGTAGGTGGCGCCCCCCCAGCACTCCAGCGACCAGAAGCCCGCTTTGTCCAGGTCTTCAAGGGCCGGCAGCATATCCTCCATGGCCATGCGGGTTGCCATCAGGCTCTGGTGGGCATCGCGCAGGACCAGCTCGGTCACTTCAATCGTCTTCATGCGTTCGTTCCGTCCGGTGTGATGAGGTGGGCTCCCCCCTTTGCGAGGGGCGCGGGTCTGTCCTTCGCAGGATATCCACCAGACGGGGGAGCCGATATGACGTTGATCATCCAGGCAGCGCTGCGGTCGAACTCGGGAGCGCTGGTTCTACGCCCGTCCGAAACCGCCGGTTCAAATTCAGAGCATTTGTTCGCACTTCAGGTGATGAGAGCCAGAGCTCTTCGTCGGTCCAGAGCCCCGCCGTCGTCCAGACCGATTCGGCAGGTTTGACCCGCGGACCCTCCAGGTGGAAGCGTGCTGCCATTTGAACCCGCTTTCTTGGCCGCGCTTCGGACTTCGTCGCCCAGGTCAGCTTCGAGTGAAATGCTCATCTTATCTACCTTCATGACCTGATCATGCCGCGGTATGTCCATACTCCGGTATGACCAGATAGGGCCACCTGACTGTTCCAGGGAGCTTGATTTCGCTCTCGTGCGGGGAACCTGATTTGGGGACTATGCTCAGATCGTTGTCGTGCCGAAGAGTCCGCCTGCTCATCTCCAACGCCGACGGCCAGGTCACCGCCGTCACCTGTTGCAGGCGGTGACCATCCCTCGACCCTTGCTCATCCGCCCCGGCCACCCTGGGAACCGCCATTGAGCTCCGCAGCCGCCTCGCGCTCCAGAGCCCGGGCCAGCGCCTGGAAACCCCAGCGGTGGAAGGGATACGTGCTCCACCAGTAGAGCCACCCTCCCACCCCGTGGGGCTCCATGGTGGCCGTCAGCACCAGCCGGCTCCCCGGCCCTTCGGGCAGAGCCTGAAACTCCAGCCACGCTCTCCCGGGAACCTTCATCTCGGCCCTCAAGCGCAGACGCCGACCCGGTTCGATGGCCTCCACGCGCCACACATCCAGGGCTTCGCCGGCATAGAGCTCGGTGGGATGGCGGCGCCCCCTGCGCAGGCCTGGACCGCCGATCCACTGGTCGACCAGGCCGCGGAGCTTCCAGGCCCAGTTCCAGACCGCCCAGCCGCGACTTCCCCCCAGCCGACAGAAGGCTGCGAACAGCCGCTCGGGCGGGGCTGCCACCGAGAGGCTGTGTTGCTCACGATAGAGTCCCTCCCGATCGACACGGTCGACCCGGTAGTCACTTCCCAGCGCGCTGCGCCAGGAGGTCGGCACGTCCACTCGCTCCAGGGCACGCTCCACGGCCTGGTGATAGCTCACAGGATGGATCTCTGGGAAGAGCTTCTCGGCCCTGGAGGTCTCCGCCACGACCGGATGGCCCAGACCCGCCAGCAGGGGAGCCGCCAGGCTATGTGGGATGGGGGTGAGCCAGCCCACCCAGTTGGCCGCAAATGCCGGTGTGATAAGCGGAAATTCGATCAGGCGACGATGAAGGCCGCGAATCGAGGCGTAGACTCGGAGCATATCCCCGAAGCTCAGACGGTCCGCTCCAACGTCGACCACGCCCCGTGCGCGTCCGTCCAGGGCCCGCACGAGATAGCACAGCATGTCTCCGACGCCGATGGGCTGAATGGCATGATTGACGCCGCGCGGAGCCAGCAGCAGTGGGATGCGCTCGGTGATGTATCGTACCATCTCGAAGGAGGCCGATCCGGAGCCCACGATGGGGCCAGCCCGAAACTCGGTGGTGGGCAGTCCGGCGCGTAGAATTGCGCCCACCTCGCCGCGGCTCGCCAGGTGCGGTGAGGCGTCCCGGGGCAGCAGGCCGCCCAGGTAGATGACCTGCTTGAGCCCCTGGCCGGCGACCACGAAGTTGGAGGCAGCCTGACGGTCCCTGGCCTCGAAGTCACCCCCGCTGCCCATGGAGTGCACCAGGTAATAGGCCACGTCCACACCGCCCAGCGCGGCCGACAGGGAGTCGCCGCGAAGCACGTCGCCGGCTACGATCTCCACTCGCGAGCTCCACTCGCGCCCCGCGATGCGCTCGGGATCGCGAGCCAGAACTCGCACCTGCTGACCTTCCTCCAGCAAGCGAGGAATCAAGCGCCCCCCGATATAGCCCGTTGCCCCCGTGACCAGGACCTTCACAACTTGCTCTTCGTGAGCACATTCTCCGAGCCTTCGCTGGCGCGTCCAGTTCGAGAGTGCCTTTGGTCTTGCGACGGAGCGACACTCTGGTCGGTTCTCCCTGGGGGGCCGGGCGGCGCTGCCCCACGCCCGGGAGTGGGCATGCCCACGCAATCGCGTGGGGCAGCCCGCGTCGCGCTCCGACCGGGCGAGCCCCCCCTGCTTTGCGTTGCGCCTGGCCGTTGACTTGCGCGGGATCGCCTGATACACTGCAACCGTACAAGTACATGCACAGGTTGCAACCTTGATGAATCGAAAACTGAACATTTCGGAAGCCCGCGGTCGCTTGCCGGAGATCGCGAAGTTCCTCTCTTCTCACCCCGACCAGGTCATTCTGGTTGAGCACCGCGACCTGCCCGAGACAATGGCCTTGACGACGGCCAGGCACCTTCGCTACCTGGAGACGGTGGTCGAGGAACTGCGTAAGCAGGCAAGCCGGCCCTTCAAGTTGGCCGGCAGCATCACCAGCAGGCTCTCGGATGAAGACTTGGACAACGCGCTGGCCGAAGGCCGAAAGAGCCAGGCCGAACTGGCCCGACGCAGACTCACCGAGTTCGAGGCGTGAGCACGCACCTGGCGGTCGTGGATACCCATGCGCTGATATGGTATGCCCAGAAGAAGTGGAGACGACTGGGCTCACAGGCGCGTCGCGTGCTCGAAGACGCAGACCGGGGCCTTGCAGCCCTCTATGTTCCGACCGTGGCAATCGTGGAGGTCTTGGAGGCAGCCCGCAATGGCGCGGTCGAACTGGCTGGCGGCGCGCAGGCATGGGTGTCGGGTCTTGTCGCGACCGGCTCCTTCTTCCCGGTAGAGCTGACAATCGACATCGTGTTGCGGGCCGAAGAGCTGTACGCCATACCGGAGCGGACCGACCGGCTGATCGCCGCCACAGCCGTGCAACTGAACTGCCCGCTTCTCACCAGGGACCCCGAAATTGGAAGGCACCCTGGCGTCACCGTGATCTGGTAGGGTCGGGACGAAGACCGCTGGCGGGACGGTGCAATGCAAAAGTCGCGTTCCGACTTCGTTCAGCTCCGTTCGTTCGACGAGGTCGCGACGAACCAGGCATCGGCACACCGCGAGGCTGGCAGGCACCGCCTCCATCTCGCTCGAAATGCCCAGCGCTATGGACGATGTCACCCTCGAAGCGCTGATCAGCGCCCTGGCCATGAGCCCCGACAACAAGATCCTGCGTGTGCAGGTGGTGCGCGAGCTGTTGCGCTCGCGGCGCTGGTTGAAAGCCGATGAGCTGGCCAAACCGTTGCTGGAAAGCAGCGAGAAGGCGCTGGCCCTGCTGGCCGCCGCTCGAGGAGCCCTTGAGCGCGGCGATCGGAGCGAGGCCGGGCGCTTTTACCGTGCGGCCCTCGAGCTCGATCGCAGCCTGGTCGACGAGGCCCTGGAGGCCGAGTTGGAGGTGGACGACCAGCCCGCGCGCCTTCCTGTCCACCTGCCCCAGGAAGAGAGCGCTCCGAGCCATGACCGGCGCGAGCGGATCACCTTCCAGGATGTGGGCGGCATGGAATCCCTCAAGGAGCAAGTCCGGCTCAACATCCTGTATCCGCTCCAGAAGCCCGAGATTTACGCCGCCTATGGCAAGAAGGTGGGCGGGGGGATCTTGATGTTCGGTCCCCCGGGCTGCGGCAAGACCTATCTCTCGCGAGCCACAGCCGGCGAGATCGGGGCCCACTTCTACACCCTCTCTCTCAACGACGTGGTGAGCATGTGGGTGGGCGAGACCGAGAAGCACCTGGCGGCGCTCTTCGAGACGGCCCGCACCAACGCGCCCTCGGTGATCTTCGTGGACGAGGTGGACGCACTGGGCGGCAAGCGAAGCGACATGTGCGCCACCACCCGGCGCATGGTCAGTCAGCTTCTCATCGAGATGGATGGCATCGCCTCCAAGAACGAGAAAGTGCTGGTGCTGGGGGCCACCAACATGCCCTGGAACGTGGATGCCGCGCTGCGCCGTCCGGGGCGCTTCGACCGGGTGCTCTTCGTGCCCCCGCCCGATCTGAAGGCCCGCGAGGAGATCCTGAAGGTCTCCTCGCGCGGGCGCAAGCTCGAAACCGAGATCAACTGGGTCGACCTGGCCAAGAAGACCGAGCTCTTCTCGGGCGCCGACCTCAACAACCTGGTCGAGCGGGCCACCGAGCGGGCCCTGTCCGACGCGCTCAAGTCGGGCACGCTGCGAGACGTGACCCGGAGCGACTTTCTGGCCGCCCTGAAAGAGTGCCGGCCCTCCACCACCGAATGGCTGCGACGTTCCAAGAACTACGTGGCCTTCGCCAACCAGGAGGGGCTCTATGACGACCTGGCCCGCTATCTGCAGGAGGTGCGCCTGACATGAGCGAGCATCCAGCCCTGGAACGCGGACGCCTGCTTTACCAGCAGCGCCATTACGACAGCGCCGGAGCCGAGTATCTCCGGGTTCTGACCGATGAGCCCCAGAACGCCCCCGCCCAGGCGATGCTCGCGCTGTGCTCCATGCACCAGAACCGCTGGAAAGATGCGGTCCGGCAGGCGCGAGAAGCGGTGGCCCTGGACCCCCAGGAAGTGCTGGCCCACCACGCGCTGGCCGTCATCATGCTCAATGCCAACCGGCTGGACGAGGCTGAGAAGGCCATCCAGAACGCGCTCGAGCTCGACCCGGAGGACTCCGAGCTCTGGCATATCCTGGGCAGTTGCTCGGTCCACCGCCAGCGCTGGAAACCGGCCCTGGACGCAGCCGAACGGGGCCTGAGCCTGGACCCCTCCCATTCCAACTGCCGCAACCTGCGCTCTTTATCGCTCATGAAGCTTGGTCGCCTGGAGGCCGCTCGCGAGGGGTTGCGCGAAGAGCTGGCCGCCGATCCCGAGAACCCTGACACTCTGGCCAACATGGGCTACTCTTCCCTGCACGCGCGCAACTCGCGCGAGGCCCTGGACTTCTTCAAGCAAGCCCTGCGGGTCGATCCCGAGCACGAGTATGCCCGGGCCGGGCTGATGGAGGGGCTCAGGGCCGGCTATCCCCTTTACGGGCTGGTGCTGCGCTTCTTTCTCTGGATGTCGAGCTTCTCGCGCGAGGCCCAGCAGGCCATCCTGGCAGGGATGTGGCTGGGGGAAACGTTGCTGGTCCACTTGGCCCGGCAGTACCCAATCTTGCGACCCTTCGTGCGGCCCTTCATCATCCTCTACACCCTGTTCGCCTACCTCACCTGGGTGGCCAAACCGCTCACCAACCTGATGCTGCGCTTCAACCCCTACGGGAAGCTGGTGCTGAACAAGGACGAGATCGACCAGAGCACGCTGGTGGCCGGCTGCCTCGGGTTTGCCGGGATCTTCTTCGGCCTCTCGTTCATCTCGGGGCCGCTGGCCTTCCTGACCTCCATCTTCCTGCTCACGCTGGTGGTCCCGATCACGGCCATCCACGACTGCCCGGAGGGCTTTCCCCGCAAGACCATGACCAGGGTGGCCGCCGCTCTGGCCCTGGTGGGGGCGCTCGGGCTGCTGCTCTTGCTGGCCGGAGAGAAGACCGGATTCCGCTTCCTCAGCATCTACTTCCAGTTGTTGGTGCCCTGCCAGTTCCTGGCCATGTACCTGACCACGACCGACCCCGAGAAGGGGCACGACTGAAACGCGAGGAGCGCAGCCGGAAACGCCCCCTTGACAAGGTTTTCCGGCTGCGCGACGCCCAACAAACAGATTGTGCTGATGCTGCAAAACCAACAGAGTGAGAGCACCTTAACTTGGCCACGCTGGCCTCCCCCGGTCCAATCCCTGGACCGGGGGAGGCGGCTCTCCGTTACGGAACTGCGACGTCGTTCCAGGGCTCCGGAGGAATGAGCCCGGGCGACTCGCTTGCGATGAACTCGAAGGTCCGATCCCGGCCCGCGAATGATTCCTGCTGACCCGGGAGGGCCACGTTCCGGTGCTCGGCAAACACGTTCACCAGGTAGAAGCCGGTCGGAAGGGGCGGCGCCGGGAACTGAGCCAGGAAGACCCCGCCGCCCTGGGGCTGGAAGGTGTGGAACTGGCCGCCAAAGATGACCCCGGCCTGGCCGGTCAAGTCGGGGAACAGCCCCTCGACCCGGATCAGGTCACCAGGAAGGATCACGTCGCCGGGATTGAGCGGTCCGCCGGGCCCAAAGATGTTGACCTGGCCGAAGGTGGGCAGGGTCGGAATGGGCGGGGGCGGCGTGCCGTCCGAGACAGTTCCAGTCGTGGTCTGCGACAACGTCTGCTGGGTGTGAATCAAGAAGTCCGACGGGCCAGTCCGCTGCACCCGCATGCGTATCGAGTGATTCTCCGTCTGGGTGATGGCAGGGGGACCCGCCACCGAGCGTGTCACGTCGACCTCGAAGAAGACGTCGAAGAAGCTGTCGGCCGGGAAATTGACGATTTCCTGGAGGCGGACCGGCGACACCTGGAGACCGACGTTCCCGCCACCGAGTCCGTTGATCTGGCCGACGTTCTGGCCGTTGTAGTTGAATCCGGGGATATAGAGGGGCGTGAGACCCGGCACGTCCTCGTTCCCCAGGAGGATGGCCCATCTTCCCAAGAAATCCTCGATCAGCGGACCGATGGGAGCGGGCGGACGATCGTCAAACCCTCCCTTTTTGCTCCCGCTGCTCCGCTCCACTTTGTTTCCGGCGCCAGGCTTGTCGAGATAGTCGTCTTTCCAGGCCTTGAGTTTCGGTGAGAGAACGGCGCCCGGGACATCCCCGATCAACTCGCAGATCTTCTTGTCGATCTCGGCATCGGTCACCTCTACCCCCGCCATGGCCTGCTCGAGCTCATCGAGCGTCAGCTCCCCGTCCTCCTTGGCCTTGGCCAGCGCTTCCTCGAGCTTCATGATGACGCACTCGAGGTTGATGCCCAGGCCGTTACTGCGACTGTAGCTCGGTGTTCCTCCGGTCGAGGTGAGAATTCTCACCCTCTTGCCGGCCTGGCCATTCCACTTGTCGAAGGCGGGAACGGCCAGTCCGGCGTAGCAGGTATCGATCACCAGATTGACATTGCCGGCCGTGACGTTCTGGTCGATCAGCGCGCAGAGCACTTCCCAGGTCAGAAAATCCGTGCCCATCTGGAAGGTTCCATCTGTCCCTCCGTGGCTTGAAAGCACGAAAAGGAATTTGTCGTCCGGCCCGAGCCCCTCACTGGCTTTGGCGAGGGCCTCTTCCAGGTCGAATCCGTCCTTGCGATCCCCTTCATCGTCGTCCAGGGTATCGAAGTCGTTGGGGTCCCCTCCCATCTTCTCGAACAGGTCCCGGCCCGCCCGAAGATCGGCACCGCGACGTTCCTCGGTTGCCCCGGCCACGCCAAGTCCCCCGATCCGAGGCCCTCCCGCCTCGCCGACGCCTTTGAACAGCCCCTCCAGGGACCTGAGCTGAGAGAGCCCGGGCGAGTAGCCGAGCCTTCTCCAGTCTTCGTGGGTGTAGACCAGGTTGGCGGCCCTGGACGATTCGAACTCGAGCAGACGGCTGCCACCGATCAGAGGGTCAAAGTCCACCACCTGCTCCACGAGCAGGCCGTCCGCGGCCCGCAGATACAAGATGGAGCAATGGTGCCCGAGATTGGCGAGCGGGTTGGGATCAGACCAGAACAGATAGTAGGGCTGGTCGAGCGTAAAGGCCGTCTCGGGATTGTCGGCGTCGGTGACCGTCACCGTGCTTCCGAACGGACCTCCGGGCGCGATGTAAAGGTTGAGCAGCGGCTCGAGACCCGATCCGATGCGAACCGCACCACGACTCGAGATGCCTCGAGGCTGAATCTCCAGGAAGAGGTTGAACACCCTGGCAATGGCTTCTTCCTCGGAATTCACCGGGCCCGTCCCCTGGCTGAGTATCGTTCCTGGCGGCACGGGCGCAACCGGTCCCGGTGGGAGAGGCGCCACCGGCGGCCCCCCGACGATCGTTCCGTCCCCCCCGCATCCGATCCAAAGAATCGCCAGAGCGTATAGCGCCCATCTCCAAAATCCCCTGGTCCACATCACCTTCAGCTATCCCCCGTTCTTAATGGTTGCCCCCCGGGCATCGTCAATCAACTGGCAAACCGCTCGGCACAGCGGGAGGAGCCTCGGACGGCCCCCTGGGATCGGTGAGCGACTCCAGGAAAGCCACGACGTCCTGCACCTCCGCGTCGCTCAGAGGGCTCGGCCGAGCCAGGACGGGGTCGAGGTTGGCGAGCAAGCCGGCCGCCACTGCCTCGCCATTGCGGACCTGGCCCTGCAACCGCGGGTCGAGTTGCCCGACATCGTATGTTGCGATCGCCCGGGCCGGATCCCCGAAGTGGCGGACCACTCGCTCGAGGCTCGTGTAACCACCCGAGTGCATCCAGGGCCCGGTCAACGCCACATTGCGCAGGGGCGGCGTGCGAAAGCGGAACCGGTCAGCAGCCGCCCCGGTGCGCCCGGCCAGCCCCAGGTCGAGCGGAGCGTCGCCTCCCTTGCCCGGTCCCACTTGCGGCGCTCCGACATTGTGAAAGTCGAGATCGCTCAGAAGTCCTCCCCGATGGCACTCCGAGCAACGGGCCCGCCCATAAAACAAGAGCGCGCCACGCTTCTGGGCATCACTGAGGGCGCCGCTCTCTCCGGCCAGGTATCGATCAAACGGCGAGTCCAACCTGGTGGCCTGGTCGATCTCGAAGGCGGCGATGGCGTTGGCGGCGTGCTGAAAGCCGATCTGACCGGGTTGAAGGTCGGGATAGGCGGCCTGCATCAGGCGCGTGTACTCCGAATTGGCTCTGAGGCGGTCGGCCAGGGCATTCCAGATTCCAACCAGGTCGTCGTCGCCCAGCACGGCGAGCTCGTTGATCGACCCGTCCACGGCCCGGTCACCGGCCTGTCCCCGCATTTCGTCGCGAGAGGTCACAGGAAACATCGCCTGGGTCGCCAGGGCGCTGCTCAGCCCGGGCGGGAGCTGGGCTCCAGCCGGACTCTCAAACCCCTGCGCGGTGTTCCCCCGAACTCGGCCATCCCAGAACAGCACCTCGGCCGCGCCGAGGTTGAAGACCGGGTTTGCATTGCGAGGGATGAACGGCTTGCCTGCTCCCAGGGCGCGATCCGGCCCCAATCCAGCTCCTCCCGTACCGATGGACAGGCTCAAACCATCACCGGTCCCGTGTCGGGGGTGATGGCAGGTCGCGCAGGCGATGTCCTTGTTGCCGCTCAGAAGCCTGTCAAACATGAGCGCCTGGCCCAGAGCCACGCGAGCGGGGTCCTGAGTGGGAACGGTGACCGGCTCCAGGCCGGCTCCGGCCAGGACCAGGCGGAGCTGGGCATCCAGATCGGGGGCCCCCAGGTCAACCACGGCGTCTCCACCGCAAGCAAGGCATAAAAGCAAGACCAGTGCCGCCCAGGGCTTTCTCATCGTCCGACTTTAGGGGTCCGGGGGGCAGCCCGTCTTTGACGGCGATCAAGCTCACCTTTGCAGGCCCAAGGGACCTGGCTCAACTCATCCCCGCCCCCGGATCTTCAGAGTCTCCAGCGACGCGAGCTGAGGAACGTGCTTGCGCAGGAAGCTCCAGCGAGCGCGTTTGCTCTTGTAGGAGTCGAGCATCTCCTTCGTAAGGTGGTTCTCCGGACCATAGACCACCTCGGGCTGGCCGACCAGCTCGCCCCGGGCGTCCAGCACCGGCTGTCCGTCGCTGCGGCAGGGTTGGCCCCGTGCGTCCCGCAAAATCCGATACTCCACGACACCGTTGCGAGGGTCGGCGTGATCGCGCAGAATGGCACTGGTGCTGTCGGCGGCAAACTTCTCCGACCAGACGACCGCGGCCACTTCGCTATTGACGTGCTGGCTGATGTAATCCAGGTTGTAGGTGCTGACCAGCGAGACCGTGTCGTCGATGACCGCCACCTTGGCGTGCAGCTTGCGCTCCCCTGTGGCCACGAAGATCTTCAGGTTGGGAATGGTCGCCAGCAGCTTGGGCCAGTCTTCCAGGAAGAAGGCCTGGGTGACGGCGCTGTCGGTGGAGGAGGGGCTGTTGGTACCCAGCCAGATCTCCACGCCCCGGCTGCCCGCCTCGCGCAGCCCCTCGATCAGGCTGTCGGTGAGCACGACATAGGGATTTTCGATCACGATGCGCCTGCTGGCCGTCTTGGAGAGCTGGAGCAGAGCGGAGTTCAGCTCATCCTTCTCCACCCCCACCGAGGATGTCTTGTCCAGAATCTTGATCTCGGCGTCGCGGTCCGGCGGCTGGGAACGGTTGGCGCTGCCGCGAAGCTCGGGAAAACCGGCCAGCTCTCGAGCCAGCTTCATCAAGGACCGACGCTCGCGCCCGCCGGCCACGCGCGCGATTCCCTCGGACGGCATTTGCTGCAGGGCCCGCTCCACCATGGCGGCAGCCTCGGCCTCCCGGGCTCCGGTTGAGGTACGCAGCAAGTTCTTGGAGGCCAGGTCCATGGGCGGATCCTTGAGCCAGTTGTCCATCAGAAGGTAAGCCCCCATCAGCTCGAGGTCGCGCTTGACCCAGTTTCCCAGAAGGTCGGGGCGCACCTTGCTGGTAATCCACGGGGTGCCGTACTCGATGTCAAAGGCGTCCCGCAGGGCGTGGGCTGCCTGTTTGCTCTCGAAGTAGACGTCCGTGTCCCGCCAGGCCCCCTTGAAATCGTCCGGGTGCACGAAGTACTCGTAGCCGATGTTGCGCCCCCCGGTAATGCCGCGCTCGCCGTCCACCTCGAGGATCTTGTCGTGATTGGAGGCGGCGATAGCCGTGCTGAGAGGCCGACGGAGCTGGTCGAGCACCTTCTTCCAGTGGGGATGATAGACCCGGGCCTCGGCCTTGCCGGTCATCACCAGCTCCTGCAGGTAGTCCTGACCGCCGATGTGCGACTTGAAGCCGCGCGTGCCCCAGGTATCGCCGGTGGCGTCCACCATGAGCCGCATCTTGACCTGCTCCTGGGTGGCCTTCTTGTACATGTGGCCCAGCAGCGACATCCCGAAGATGTCCTTGTCCCAGCAGAAGTACTGGCAACTGATGCTGGACCGGGCCGAGCCGACCAGAGACCAGCGCGCGTTCCAGGCGGCCAGGTTGTCATCGAGCAGGCGAGCCGTGCCCACCCCGCCCACGTTGACCAGCGAATCGAATGCCTGGCGCAGGGCCGGGCTGGCTGTCACAGGGGGGAAGATCGGATTCGACGGGGGAGCGGGTTCGCTCGCCTGCAGCGAGTCCTGGGGCTCACTCGGGCCGGGTGGAGATGCCGCAGCAACACCGGGCAGGCGGCGCGGCCGGGTCGAAAAATGCATGAGCTGAACCTGCATCGGACTTGAATCCTCCGCTACTTCCGGCGCAACTCCGCTTCCAGAGTAGCACCAAGACCTGAAATTTCTCTGCCATCGAGGGTCGGAGAGCGGCCGGACCGTCCGGAAGAATTTGGCTCACTTTGACATCGATCAATGCGCTCGGAGAACGCGAACGGTAGGCTATCCCCCACCGCGGGGGGCGACATGGCTCCTCATCAATTCGTGCAGGGGAGTATGTCGTGAGCAAGCGATCAGACAATGTCCAGGAGCGCGAGGGAAAGCCGACGACGATTTGCCCGGTGCTCATCATCGGGGCAGGCCCGGGTGGGCTCGGTCTGGCTTACGAGCTCAAACGGCGAGGCGTGCACTCTGTCATTCTGGAAGCCAGCGACCGAGTAGGCAACACCTTTCAGAAGATGGCCGAAGGGACCTGCTATGGCCCCTGGATCAACAATTTTCTTCCTGGACCGAGTCACGTCGTTCCCTGGTATGATACCTTTCGCAGGACTCGTCGCGAGGAGTATGCTTTCTATCTCGAGCGCTATGCCCACCTGAATGAGCTCAGCGTCAGGACCTCGACGCGCGTCACCCGAGTGACCCGGGACGGGTTTCGGAACTTCATGGTCACGACCGACAATGGGGACTACACCGCCCCCGTGCTCGTCAACGCAACCGGCTACTTTTCCAAGCCCCTGGCCCCGAGTTACCCCGGTGCCAGCCTGTCGAAGATTCCCCAGATTCACGCAGCCCAGTATCGCGAGCCATCGACCGTGCGTGACCTTCTGGGCAAGAGAACCGGGTCGGTTCTCATCGTGGGCAAGCGCCTGACGGCCGGCGAGACCATGCGCGATCTGTGCGAAGCCGGTTTCAATGTTGCGATTTCCCACAAGACCCCCATCAAATCCATGCCCTGGCCCTGGCTGCAGGCCTGCATCTTCCCCCTGACCCAGGTGGTCGAGGAAGTCAGGGTCCGCGTCTTGCCCAGGGTCCGTCCCTGGAACCTCAATGTTCTGATGAACCGATCCGAGCACATGCCCCTGATCAGCTCCGGCCGGGTTCGTCTGTATCCCGACATTCAGCGCTTCGAGGAGAACGACGTCGTCTTCAGCAATGGTGAGCGGGAGGCGTTTGATCTGGTGATCTACGCCACCGGCTATCTCCCGGCCATGGCTCACCTGGAAGGGTTCGTCAAGCTCGACCCGTCCACCGGCTACCCCCCCATCTACGATCTTCAGAGTCGCGAAATGCCCGGCCTCTACTTTCTGGGCCTGGTCGATTCGCGAACATTTCGCAGCCAGTTCCTGAGAGGGCTCCGTGAGGACGCGATCTACCTGGCCGAGAAGCTGGCCGGAAGCCTGCTCGAGCGGGACGACAGGGTCGCGCACCGCGGGTCGAACTGATGCATCGAGAGATCATCAGGTGGGGACAGTATGCTTCCTCGGCCGGATGCCTGACCGGAAAATCCGGCAATCTCAGCGTCAGAGACGGCGCATTCATGTGCATCACTGCCAGCGGGTCGTTTCTTGGCAACCTCCAGGCCGATGACGTGATCCGTTGCTCCCTGCTCGACGGACGCGCTGAGACCGGCAGGCCGTCCATGGAGTCGGAAATGCACCGACTGCTCTACGAGAGGCTCCCTGAAGCCGGCTCCGTCTTCCACGCCTCGCCCTTCTACAGCACCCTGCTCGCCTGCACCAGCGAGCCGATCCCGACCGACGTCCTCCCCGAGACGATGGCCTACATCCAGGGCGTGGTCCGCATCCCCTATTCTCATCCTGGCTCGGTCGCCCTGGCTCAGGCCACTGCCTCGAGGCTCGCGCTCGGTGAGATCGGATTGCTGGAAAATCACGGCGTCATCGTGGCGGCGAGGAATCTGGAAGAAGCGGTCGTTGGCTTGGAGACCTTCGAGATCCTGTGCCGAATGCTCGTCATCGGCCGGGCAGCCGGTCTACCGTTGCAGCAGCTGCCCCCGGGTACCCGGGCCGACTTCCTCGACCACCTGGCGCTGCTTCGAGTCGGCAGCCGGCAGAGCGTCTGCTCGAAGGCCTGACCGCTTCCTCAAGCCGCCCGCTCGGCCAGCACGATCATGCGGGGGCTGGAGAAAGAGTAAGGAGTCCGCTCGTAGCTTCCATAGACCTCGAGGATGCCAAGCCCGGCTTGCTGCAGCATGAGCTTGAGCTCGGGATAGGCGTAGTAGCGGACCGAGGTGGTGTGCTCTCGGGCCAGTCCCCCCTCTCGCAGGAGGGTGACGTACGAGTCGAGCCGACCGGTGAGGGGGTCCATCTCGCGGCGAAACATGATGTAGTTCCCCTTCTTGAGGATCCAGCGCCGGGCGTGCCGGTCGAAATCGTGCAGCAGGCTCTCGCGGTTGGCGAGATCGATCAAAAGGCGCCCGCCGGGCTTGAGCGAGCTCTGGACGCCCCGCAAAACGCCCAGGTTCTCCTCGTCCCGGAAGTAGCCGAACGAGTGCAGGAAGCTGAGCACGAAATCAAAGCGAGCATCAAAGGCGAGATGGCGCATGTCCTGGCAGATCAGCTCAACCGACTTCCCGGCCCGGGTCGCCTCGGCCTGAACGCGCTCGATGATCGGCCGGCTCGCATCCAGCCCGGTGACCGTGTGCCCGAGACGGGCCAGAGCCAGCGACAGACGCCCCGAGCCGCAGGCGAGGTCGAGCACTCGCAAGGCCTCGCCCTCCAGGAACGACCTCAGAAAGGCCACGTGGGCGATGGTCTCGAGGTCGGTCGGCTCCTCGAGAAGAAAGTAGTCTTCCTCGAAGTAGTCGTCGTCGTACCAGGCCATCTCAGGTCGTCGCCATCAGCCGGTACAGGCAATACGGATTGTTGTACTTGGTTCCGGAGACATAGTGGGCAAATGCGGTACAGCCGCAGCGGCACAGCTTGAGATGGCGGCAGCCAGCGCAGAACCCCCGAGCCTGACCCAGGTCAAAGTGGCGATTGTAGGCAAACAGGCTGTCGTCGCGCCAGATGTCGGCAATGGAGCGGTGGTTCACGTTCCCTTCCACGAACTTCTTGCCCTCGCGCAGCTCCGGCTCCTGGCACAGGCAGCCTTTGACGTTGCCGTCGGCCTCGATGGAGATCAAGGACAACCCTGCCTGACAGCCCCTCCAGGTGCAGCCGCGCACCGTGTCCTCCAGCGCGGTATAATAGCCGATGTTGTCGCCGGTGTGGAGCTCGAGCAGCGACTCGTCGCGAACCCGAGCCAGGAACTCGGTGATCCGGTAGAGGTCCTCGGGCTCGCAGATGAGCTCTTCACGCTCGCGCATGCGTCCCGAGGCGAAGACCAGCTGCACCTGCCAGCCGACCACATCGTGCTCCACGAGCAGGCGGTACATGTCCTCGAGCTGGTGCAAGTTGAGCTTGGAGATGGAGGTGACGGCGAAACGATACACGTCGTGCTCGGCCAGCTCATCGAAGGCGGCCATGACGTCGGCGAAGGCGCCCGGGCTGTTGCGGATGAGGTTGTGGGTCTCCTCCAGACCGTCCAGGCTCATCGAGTAAGCCGTCAGATACTCGCGGATGTGGTGCATCTGGCGCAGGGCGAAGGTTCCGTTGGACACCATTCCCAGGCTCATTCCGTGCCCCCGCACCCGGGCCGCCAGCACGGGCCAGTCCTTGCGCACCAGCGGCTCGCCCCCGGAGAACACCATGTCCTCCACGCCCAGCTCGTGGAGTTCGTCGATGAGGCTCAGCATCCGCTCGGTGCTCAGCTCGTTGGGCCGCACCGTGCCGGCCGCCGAGGCACAGTGCAGGCAACGCATGTTGCAGGCCCGCGTGATCTCCAGTACGGCCTTATTTGGCCCTGGACGCACGCCATCGGGGCCTACGGAGAGCCAGCTGTCGCGGGGCTTGCGGGTGGAAAAGCAGATCTGCTCGCTGCCGTACAACGGATGCGACCTCCCTACGAGCCTCGTCCTGAAGCGCAACCAGGCCTCTGCACCTCAGACGTCCAGGCAGTCAGCTTTGTTGAAGTAGCGCAGACAGTAGTAGCAGGGGAAGAAGTCGGTGGGGGCCAGGTCGTCCATCACCGTGTAGTCGATCTTGTTCTGCCAGAAAAGGGCGATGCGGTTGGACAGTGCCTTCAGAGCCCACTGCAAGGGCCGCATGGCCAGATCAGCGATGACATCGGTGTCATCCTCGGCGCACCCCGCGCCCCGATAGTTAGAGATGTCTGGACAGAAGCGCAGGTAGCCGTTGTAGTCGATGCTGATGATGGTCATACCCAGCGGGCGGCACGCGTACAGGGGCTGAGGAGAGAAGTAGCCTGTGGTCATGTCGACCTTGATGCGGCGCTCGTTCTTGCGAAGGTCGGCCACCTTCTTCTCCACCGCCTCGGCCGCCTCCAGGTCGAGCATCAACCCTTCCTCGATGGGACGGGGAGCCGGCCGCATCAGGATGAAGTTGAGCTGGTCGGCGCCCTGCGCGACGGCCAACTCGACCAGCGCGTCCATCTCGCCCACGTTGCGCGTGCTGAGCACCGTCTGCAGGCCAAAGCTCAGACCGTGGCGACGGCACAGCTCCAGGGCATCCATCAGCCGGTCGAAGGTGTTGGGCCCCCGGATGGGATCGTTGCTCTCGCTGGTGGCTCCCTCCAGGCTGAAGGTCACTCCCAGCAACCGGTTGCTATGTCGCAGCAGCACCTTGTGAGTATCGCGGAAGTTCTGGCCGTTGGTCACCAGGGTATAGCCGTAGTCGTACCGAGCGATGGTGGCGACCAGTTCCTCGAACTGCTTGTGGGTGGTGGGCTCCCCCCCGGTCAGGGCCACCACCCTCGGACTGAAGGGCCGGGCTTGCTCGAGGATGCTGTCCACCAGGTCGACCGGAATGTCCCGGATGGGATGCTGGTTGACCTGCTTGTTGCAGTGCAGGCAATCGAGGTTGCACCGATTGGTGACCTCGAGACAGATGATCTCAGGCACGGCTCAACCCTCCCCGGCTCAGTTCAGTTCGCCTTGGTGCCCGGGATGGAGATCGATCCATTCCCGGTGGTGTGCAGCTGCTTGGCCGCCTCGGCCCCGGTCGCCTCGCCCCGGATGGAGGCGAGGAAGCTTCCACCGTTGTCCACCCGACTCAGGCCGGAGAGGGCGTGCATCGAGCCATCGGCGGCCCGTCCCACCATCTTGGGGATCTTGACGTTGATGGCCTTGCCGCTCAGGTTGCCGTTCACCTTGACCCCGCCGCCACCGCCCCCGGCCTTGCTCAGGCTGACCTGGGCGTTGGGCTCGTAGACGTGGATCTTGGCGCTGAACTTCTTGCCCGACATTCCCAGCGCGGCCATCAGCGATTGCAGGTCGCGCGGGGCCCGGCCGGCTCCCCCGGCCGGCGTAGGCCGACCTCCGGTGGGGGCGACCGGGGCTCCCCCAGTGGCCCCGCCGGTGCTCGGCCAGGGAGCCGGGGCAGCCATGGGACCACCCGGCCCCGGACCCGGCCCCGCAGCCTGCTGACCGTTCTCACCCGGCGCCCCCGGACGGGGGGCCGAGAAGGCCTGGTCGAGCGGGCTCCCCTGCCGGGTCTCGCCCAGGTCGAGAACGGCCGGCGCCTGGAAGGCATCGCCGAGCTGCTGCTTCTGCTCCCACATGGCGGTGAGCTGGTCGATCATGGCCCCGGCCATGGCGGGGTTGGAGGCAACCTCATCGGCTCCGACCTCGATCTGCTTCTCGGTCTTCTGGGTGGTGATCTGGAAGACGTCGTCATCGCCGCCACCCTGGCCCTGGCCGGGCCCTTGAGGGTTCCCGGGTGTCTTGCCTTTCTCTCCCCCCTGCACGGTCGCCCCGTTCTTGCCCTGTGCCCCGGCCTCGGCAGCCGCGGCGCCGCCGGGATTGAGGCCGCCGGCCTGGAGTCGGCTGGCGCGCTTCTCCGAGACCTCGATCTCCAGGCCGCACTTCATGCCGATGTCGATCACCTCTTTGCCGATGCGGGCCACGAAGCTGGATACCGCCGCCTCGTCCTTGGGATCGACCCCCTGGGACTGGTAGGAATCGTTGGCCGAGCCTTTGCCCCGCTTGAGGCACGAGCGGATGATCTGCTCTTTGGAGCGCAGCTCGGCGACCGCTGCCGAGAGCCCGGAGGAGCCCGACTCCTCGTCCTGGCTCTGCAACTCGCTCAGAGCTTTGGAGATGGCCTTGCACTCCTTGAGGTTCTGCTGCATCTCCGGTTTGGCTTTGTCGGCCGAGCTGACCCCGCCCATCGCGCACATGGAGGGCGCGGCCATGGTCTCGTCCTGGCTGAACGGTTTGAGGTCGGAGTCTCCCTCGTCATCTTCCTCGGAGGCCGAGAAGGAATCGCCGGGCGCGGCCGAGGAGGCCGAGGAAGCCGAGCTGGTGGCGCTGGCCTTGCTGCTCCCGGCCACGGCGAAGGCAAAGGCGCTGCCCTGCCCGCGTGGGCCCTGCAGCTCCTCGGGATGCTCCATGACGAATTGAACCAGCTCGTCATCGCTGAGCTGGTTCTCGGAAACCATCTTCTTGAGCTGGTCGGATCCTGACGACTGGATCAAGAGCCGGAGATACTGCGCCTGCTCGTTCGGCGCCGGGTTCTGAGGATTGACGAAGGGTCGTCCCAGGCTGGCGAGGTCCATAGCAAATCATGCTCCCTCCGATGGACTTTGGGCCATCGTAGCAAGAATCAGCCGGGGAAGTCTCTGACGCCGGTCATGTTTGGATCGCTGGCCCGGCTCTCTCTGAGGATCTCCTCGACCCGCTCGAAGATCTGCTTGAGGCCCTCGCACAGGATGGATGGACGATCGACCCCGCCGGCCATCCTCCGCTCGAACGGGCAGCTGCCGCGGCACATGTCCTTCCAGCGACAATCGGAGCATTCCTCGGGCAGGGCTCCCCAGGACGAGTAGAGCGCCAGGGCCGCTGGCGCGCCGAGTATCTCGTCGAGGGAGGTCTCGCGCACGTTTCCCAGGCGGGTCTCGGGGAAGGCCGAGAACTCGTCGCACGGGTAAACATCACCATTGTGTGCAAAGGTTACGTAGCTCGAGCAATCGCCCTCCAGCTTGCACACGCAGCTCGACAGGCCGGCCAACTTGCGAACCACCCCGGCCAGGCTGCGGATCCGAAAGTTGGGCTGGCGCAGGGCCAGCCAGCGGTCCAGGACTCGCGTCATGAAGCGACCGTACTCCAGGGCCGTGACGCGGGCCTCCAGGCCCTCCGCACCAGCGCGCAGGGCGGGGGGGAAATCGACCTCGTGAAGCCCCAGAGACAAAAAGTAGTCGACCAGCAACTCGGGATACTCGAGCGTGTGGCGGTCGACCACGCAGGCGGCTCGGGGCCTCAGCCCGGCTCTCTGCAGGCAACCGAGCGCCCGCTCGACGGCGGCGTGGCTGCCTGCGCCCCCAGCGCTGGGACGGGCAGCATCGTGCAGGCGAGCAGGGCCATCCAGGCTCAAGGAGACCCCGAAGCGCCTGGTGGCCAGGAAGTCCGCCCACGCCTCGTCGATCAGGACCGCGTTGGTCTGAAGCGAGTGGGCCACTCCGCCCCGTCTGGAGAAGAGCTCATCGGCCCGGGCGACGATGGATGAGAACCTGCCGAGACCGACCATGGTTGGCTCTCCCCCATACCAGAGCAAGCTGGCCGGACCTGAGGTTATCCGGTGAAGCTCACCGAGCACCCGGTCCAGGGTCCTCTCGTCCATGACCTGGCCGGCTTTGAGCCGTCCGGTCTGGTAGCAGTAAGCGCAAGCGAGGTTGCACGCCTCGACCAGCTTGACGACGGCGACCAGCCGTGCAGAGAAGGGCCTGGAAGAGACAGCGGCAAGTGCCATAACCGGGCCAGCCTAAATGACCCCTGCGGCCCGCCGCTATGATGGGGATCAAACTTCCTCAAGGGTCGCGGGCCACCCGGAAACCGGATGGCTCCAGGCGCGAGGCCGCCAGGTTGTAGCTGCGCTGGCAGGACTCCAGGAAGTCCGGGCTGCGGTGCTGCCAGCACCCTCCGCGCAGCACCCGGAATTTCTTCCCGAACTCATCGCAGCGCCAGCTCGAGCCTGGATAGGCGTCATACCACGAGTCGGTCCACTCCCAGGCGTTGCCGGCCATGTTCAGACAGCCCGAAGGCGAGGCTCCCTCGGGGTGAGCGTCCACCGCGGCCGGTCCCTCCGCGGCACACTGGCAGCGCGTGAGTTCGAAGGCATTGCCCCATGGGAAACGTCGGCCATCGGTGCCCCGGGCGGCCCGCTCCCACTCGGCCTCGTCGGGAAGCCGCAGACCGGCCCAGTCGCAGTAGGCCCGGGCATCGAAATAGGAAAGATAGAGGGCCGGGGCCCGCTCGCCCCAGCGGTCGGCAGCCCGAGCCCAGGACTCGGGGGCGGGTGTCCCGGTGGCCTGGAGAAACTGGCGAAACTGCCGGTTGCTCACCTCGTGCTTGCCGATGTAGTAAGCGGGCAGAGCGACCTGGCGCGCGGGGCGCTGATCCAGAGAGCCCGTGTGCGAGCCCATGAGGAAGCTGCCGGCAGGGACCAGCACCAGGATCGAGTCGTCTCTCTGGTGGACCAGCTCGCCCGCAAGGTCGGCCGTCACCGGGACGCTCAACCACGTCAACCACAGGCTGAGCAGGAGCAACCGCCGGATCAGCTCTCACCTGCTTCGGGCCCGTCCAGCTCTGGCCGGGCGCCCTCGGCGGTTTCGAGGGCCGCCGGCTCGGGGCCATCCGTGGTCTCGGCCGGCCCCTCCGGGTCATCCTTGGCCGGCTCCTCCGGCAGCAGGGGACCGTCCCAGCGGAGGATCTTCAAATCCAGAACAAAGATCGAGTACATGACCGGAACCAGGAGCAGCGTCACGCAGGTGGCCACGGTCAGCCCCCCGATCTGGGTGTAGCAGAGAGGCTCCCACAGCGGCCCCCCGCTGTGGACCAGGGGGAACATCGCGAAGACCGTGGCTCCCACCGTGATGAGCACCGGGCGCAGGCGGGCCATGCCCGCGTCGAGCAGGGCGTCCATGAAGCACGCGCCCTCGGCCTGCATCTCCTCGATGTAATCAAACAGCACGATGATGTGACTCACGATCACGCCCACCAGCGCGGCGATGCCCAGGAAGGCCATGAACCCGAAGGGAGAGTTCATCACCCAGAGGGCGGCGATGGCTCCCACGAAGCCGAAAGGAATGCCGGCATACACCAGCACCGGCTTGAGCGCGTTCTTGAACTGGAAGACCAGAGCCAGGAAGATTCCGACCATGCTGATGGCCATCACCAGCGCCAGCTCGGCGAAGCTCTTCTGCTGCTCCTCCTGCTCACCGGCCACCTCCAGCTTGACCCCCGGGCCGAGACGCGAGGCCAGCTCCTTCAGCTCGGGCTCGATGGCCCGGATGACCTCGGAGGGCAGGTGGCCGGCTACCGGAAAGGCCCCCACCGTCAGGGCCCGAGCGAAGCGCCGGCGGCGGATCATCTGGGGCTCAAGCTTGAGCTCGACCACGGCCACCTGGCCGAGCCGCACCTTCTGCTGACCCTGGCTGGAATAGACGTACAGGTTGCGAAGGTCGGAGAGCTGGGCCCGCTCGTCCATCCGCATCCGGGCCACCACCGGGATCTGGCGGTCCCCCTCGCGCAGCACCGTGACGGGTGTGCCGCTCAGGGCAGCGGCGGTGGACTGGGCCACGTCCAGATGGGTTACCCCGGCCAGGTTGGCCCGGTCGGAGTCGGTCACGACCTCCAGCACCATCCCCTCCTCGCCCCAGTCATCGCGCACCCGGGAGGCCAGGGGGCACTTTCTGAGCAGGCTCTTGAGCTGCTCGGCGGCGGAGCGCAGCTGGTGCAGGTCCAGGCCGGTGAGGCGCAGGGCCACCGGCACCCCGATCGGCTTGCCGGTCTCGAGCTGGCGGGCATCCACCTGCACGCCGGGAAAGGCCCGGTCGGTGCGGGCGGTGACGGCTTCCAGCAGCGGCACGGTATCGCGCTTGTCCTCGACCTCGATGATGATCTGGGCATAGTAGAGCTGCTTGAGCTCAGGCTCGACCGAGAACCAGAAGCGAGGCCCCCCTCCGCCCAGGAAAGTGGTCAGGTTCTTGAGCACCTTGCGCCCCAGGCGAGCCTCCAACTCGCTGGCCGCCTCGCGGATCAGTTGCTCGGCCTTGAGGGCCTCGCGGTTGGTGCTCACCAGGGTGCGGTCCATCGGCAGTCGCAGCTCGAGATAGGACAGATACTGCAGGTCCTTGGGGAAGAACTGGGTCTCGAGTTGCAAGAAGAGGCCCGCGCCCAGGGCCAGCAGCAAGCCCGAGAGGGCCATCACCCGCCAGCGGTGCGTGACGCACCAGCGGGCCACCCCATAATAGACCCGGGCGTAGCCATGCTCGCGACGCTGGTGCACGGGAAGCTCGCGGCTGGGGCGCAACAGGTAATAGCCCAGCAGGGGGATGAAAGTCATGGAGACCAGTCGCGAGGCGACCAGCGAGCAGGTGATGACCACCGGGAGGCTGTAGAGAAACCTTCCCGTGTCGCCGCTCAAGAGCAGGAAGGGAAGGTAGGCCACGATGTTGGTGATCGTGGCATAGAGGATGGCCGTGGCCAGGCGGGTAGGTCCGAGCCAGGCCGCGATGGCCGGAGGATGACCGCGTCCCAGCTCGTTCTTGATGGCGTCCCCGGCCACCACCGGGTCGTCCACCAGCAGCCCCAGGGCCAGGATCAGGGCCGCGATGGAGACCTGCTGCAGGTCGATTCCGCAAACCGCCATGAACAGGAAGGTCATGGCCAGGGTGATGGGGATGGCCAGGGCCATCACCAGGGCCGAGCGCCACTCCCAGAACCCCACCAGGCTGATCAGCACGACCAGCGCGATGGCTTCCAGCAGACAGCGCATGAAGAGACTGATGTTCTCGGTCACCTGAAGCGGCTGATCGGAGGTTCGGCGAACGATCAGGTCCGGGGGAAGCTCGCGGCTGGCGGCCGCGAGCACCTCGTCCACCTCACGGCCGAACTCGCCGATCTTCTTGCCGGGCCGCATCTGCACCGTGAGCGTGATGGCCCGATTGCGGTGCCACTCGCCCTGCTCGTCGCGCCAGGTGAAGAAATTGAGGTAGGTGGCCGGGCTCTCGTAGGAGCGGTCGATGCTGACCAGATCGCGCAGGTAGACGGGGGAGCCCTTCTCCTGGGCGATGGCCACGTCCCCGATCTCTTTCTCGCTGCGGAACTCGCCGCTGGGAGCCAGGGGCACCACGCTGCCCCCGCTCTGGGTCTCTCCCCCTCCGGTCGCGATGTTGCGGGCGCCGAGCAGGTCGGCCAGGCCGGCCACGCTCATGCCGTAGCTGGCCAGCCGCTCCTGGCTGTAGACCAGGAAAATCCGCTCCTCGAGCACGCCGGCGCGCTCCACCTTGGTGGCATCGGCAACAGTACGGAGCCGGTCGGCCAGGGTCTCGGTGAGCTGATCGAGCTCGCGATAGCTGTACTTGTCCCCCGCCACCCTGGCCAGCTTCTCGCGCGTCTCGGCGGGCGAGCGAATCACGGCCGCCTCCCAGAGGTCGGGGTGAAGCTCCTCGAGCTTGAGCCTCTCCTGGGTGAAGGTAAGCAGATGGAGCAAGAGAGCCTCATCGGTCAGCTTGGAGCGACCATCCACGGCCACGTAGCCAGGCCCGCCGAACACGCTCAGGTCGCTGGCCACGCCGCGATCGCGCGTAAAGGAGAGGAAGTCGGCCACCACCAGGGCCAACAGGCGCTCGTCGGTCGATTCCGGGAAGCAGGCAACGAGCGTGAAGCGGGCGGGGTCGGAGGCGGCCTTGCCCCGATGCTCGCGGATGGCCCGCTCGATGGCCTGAGAGCGCAGCTCGATCTCCTGGTCGGAGAGGGGGGGGCTGGCCACGGTCAGCATCAGGGCGGCCGTATCCCCGAAGTCCTTGACGAACTGGATCGGGCCTGCCCCCGCAGGGAGCTGCACCCCCTCCAGCTTCATCTTGACATCATCGAACTGCTTGCCCGTGTCCTCGAGGTTCTCGTCGAGGTCCACGTAGACGATGCTGAGGTTAGTGCGCGAGATGGACTCGACCTCGGTCACGTAGGTGTTCTGGGAGACCGCCTCTTCGACCGGCCTGGTCACCAGTTGCTCCACTCGCTCGGCCGAGTTGCCAGGCCAGGATATCAGGGCCACGGCCCGCCGCACCGGGATGTCCGGGTCCTTGCGACCGGGCATGGCCTGGTAGCCGTAAATTCCCCCCAGAAGGGTGAAGATCAGCAGCACCCAGGCGATCTGTCGCTGCTCGACAAAAAATCTCGAAGCGTTGCGGGTGGTGTCGATGAGCTCTCGGTCGGAGCGGCCGTGGCTCATCAGGGCTGCACCGTGACCTCTTCGCCGTCGGAGATCATGTTGGAGCCGGCCGCCACCACCTCATCTCCAGCTTTCAGGCCCGACAGGACGATCATGCGGTCGCCGGTCGGATCGCCCAGCTCCACCGGCTTCAGACGAGCGATGCTGCGATCGCCCTGCCGCTCCAGCACGTAGACCGAGAACTTGTCCCGAGCATCGGGCCGGCGGACGATGGCCGCGATGGGAATCGTGAGAACGCTCCGGCCACCGCCGCCCAGGTAGAGCGAGGCGATCATGCCCACCTTCAGCTTCTGGTCGGGATTGGGCACTTTGACCTCGACCCGAAACACCCGGCTTTGCGGGTCGGCCTCGGGATAGATGGTGCTGATCCTCCCCTGAAACTTCTCCCCGGGCAGCGACTGGGTGCCGATGGTCACGCTCTGCCCCAGCTTGAGCTGGGCCACCTCCAGGTCGGGAACTCCGAACGTGACCCGCACCTGGCTCACCTCGGCCACCTCGAAGCCCGGCGCGCCTGGCGCCACCAGGGCCCCGACCTCCACGCTGCGACTCAAGAGCACGCCATCCATGGGAGCCTTGAGCGAGGCGTCCATCTGGGCCAGGCGGGTTTGCTCCCACTGGGCTCGGGCCGACTCGAGATCCGAGCTGGCCCCCTGGACTCCGGCAGCCGAGCGCCGCTCCCTGGCCAGGCTCACCTCCACCTGTCCGGCGGCCTGCTCCACTCGTCCCCGCGCCTGCTCGACCTGAGCCTTCCCCTGAGCCAGCCTCGACTGCGCCCCCTTGAGCTGCTCCTCGGCCTGAGCCAGGCGCACGCTGGCTTGCTGGTGATTGAACCGGGCCTGGTCGAGATCCGGCTTGACCAGCGAGCCCGACTCGAACAGGCTCTGGGAGCGCTCGAGAGTGGTCCGGGCCAGCTCGGACGCGGCGCGCGCCTCGCGCACAGCCTCCCGGGCCTGGGCCAGGGTCGCCTCCAGCTCGCCCAGAGCGGAGCGAGCTTGCGATTCAGCTGCTCGGGCCTCGAGCAGCTGTCCCCGGGCCAGGCGGCTGCCCCCCCGGGCCTCCTCGACCTGGGCCCGGGCGTCCTGCTCCTGAGCCTCGGCCCGGCCGACCTGCGCGCCGGCCTGCTCGAGCCGGGAGGAGAAGTCGATGGCTCGCAGGCTGCACAGCACCTGGCCCTTCTTCACCGGGTCGCCCGGCTGAATCAGGCGAAGCTTCCCTTCCCGATCGCCTACCCGGCGCACACTCTCCACATAGCCCCCGGAGTTGAAATTGACCACCACCCGGGTGGAGGGCTCGACGCTGGCGCTGTAGCGCTCGCCAACGTCCGACCCGGCCCGCTCCTCGAGCTTCTCGACCTGCACCAGGGTAGCGGCCTTGCCCGTAGTGGGAGGGGGCGGGCCCGAGCAACCGCAGAGCCACAGAGCCAGCCAGCAAAGGAGAACCCTTCTCACGGAGCACCACCTTCCGGCAGCGGGTAGCCCACGGCCCGCTCGAGCTCGGCCTCGGCGGTGGCGCAGTCGAGCACCACCTTGCGATGCTCGCGTTGCGAGCGCGAAAGCTGGGCCTGGGCGTCGAGCACGTCTTTGAGCAGGGCTGACTTGAGCAGAAAACGGCTGGTGGCCACCCGCAGCCGCTCCTCGGCGGCCTGGCGGGCGACCCGGGCGGCGGCTTCCCCGGCCTGCAGCTCGTTGAGCCGGCGGTAGCGGGCGTTGACCTCCAGCACGACCTGGTCGCGAGCCTCGGCCTGGGCCCTGCGGGCGGCTTCCAGGCCCGCGCTTTGAGCGGCCGCCTGATGACCTCGCCGGCCCCAGTCCCAGGGCTCCCACTCGGCCTGCAGGCCGATCGAGATCACCTGATCGGGAAGGATCCCACTGTCGGAGAAGCGCTGGTACTGAAAAGCCAGATTGACGTCGGGAATCCAGTCGGCGGCTTTCAGGTCACGCTGCTGCTCGGCCTGCTGCACCCTGATGCCGGCCTGGCGAAGCTCGGGGCGCTGCGAGAGGGCTGCCTGCTGCAGGCTCTCCAGCGGCGGGCAGGACCTTTCAGCCACCAGCGGGTCCACCACCGAAAAACGCGTGGACAGGTCTCGCCCCAGCAACAGGTTGAGCTGCTCGCAACGGGTCTCGAGCGCGTTCTCGAGCTGCAACACCTGGGCCCGGGCCTCCAGGCGGCGAGCCTGCACCTCCAGGAGGTCGGCTTTGAGGGCCACCTTCTCGCGCACGAACTCGCCCATCACCCGCTCGAGCTCGGTGAGAAACTCTACCCCGTCGCGGGCTGCCACCAGGCCGCTCTGGGTGTCGAGCAGGGCGTAGTAGGCCGAGCGGACCTCCAGGACGGTTTGAAGACGCTGGACAGACTCTTCCTCGCGGGCCACCTCCAGCTCGCCCTGCTGCAGGTCGACTCCCAGATTGAGCTTGTAGAGGCCTGTCAGAGGTTGGGCCACCTGAGCCTGATAGGTCGTGATCGCGCCGCTCAGGACGGCCACGACCGTGTCCTGGGAGGGGATGGGCCCGATGCTGTAGGTGCCCAGGCTTCCCTGTTGGAAAACGAAGTTCTGGTCCTCGAGCTGGCGCTGGTGATTGGCCTGCAGGCTGAAGCTCGGCAGTCGTTGGGCCTCGGCCGCCTGGAGCAGGTGGTCGTTTCTCTCCACCGCCAGGTGGGCGCTCTGCAGCTTGCGATTTCCCTGCAAAGCGAGCGCAATCGCCTGATCCAAAGTCAGAACGGACTCCTGAGCAGGGGCCGAC
>CAZWUN010000025.1:16203-28150 GCA_964637145.1 uncultured Burkholderiales bacterium | reverse complement strand
TATTCTGGTTGTAAAGCAGCTCGAGCTTGAGCTTGAGACGACCTTTCGCTCGCACCGGCTGGCCCTTCCAGCCCGCCGCCTCCAGCATCTGATTGGGGTTGGCCACTTCTTCGAGCACGTCCAGGAAGAACCAGGAGCGTTGAGGCACCCAGGAGCGGGCCGGGTTGACATAGGCGCCGGGGTGAAGCTTGGGGACCCACTGGGCCCGGCGCAGTCCGGCAAACAGGGCTTGGCGCACCGCCACCTCCGACAAGAGAGGCGAATCCATTCTGAGAAACAGGGTCTGCAGGCGGTCGCTGGCTACCCAGCGAGGTTGGATCCAGGGGTTGTCCTTCACCGCCGCCAGGACGTCTGCCGGGACTCTGGGTACCAATTGCAGATCTCCAGCCAGAATGCCACGCACCATTCGGTCGGGGTGGTCGTAGAATCGGAAGCGAATCTGGGCGATGGGCTGCGAGCCCGGAGGCCAGGGATAGGCCGGGTTGGGCACCAGGGTGATCAGGCGTCCGTCCCCTTCCCAATTCTTCACCTGGAACGGTCCGTTGCTCCAGGGCGCGTGCCCGTACACCCCCATCGGGTCCTCTTTCAAAAGGGGAGTTGCAGCGCTGGGAAAGGGGACGATCGATAGTCCCCCGATGGGCCAGAACCCCTGCAGTTGGAACCTCACCGCATCTTGAGAGATATTCAGGCTGGCCACCGAATGGCACCAGAAAGGTTTTTCGCGTCCAGGTGGACTGGACTTCGACAACTGCTCGGCAGTTCTGAAGTCGTTCGGTAGAACAGACTCCTGATTGCTCCAGCGAAAAGCAGGCTGGCCCTCGTTTGTAGCCAGCCGCGTTTCCACAGCTCGTCCGTCGGATCGAGAGGTGAAGCGGGGCGGGGCCTCAGCCAGCACTGGCACGACCTGCCAGGTCGTATCGTAGTCCCACAGAGGACGGTAGAGCATGGTGGAGACCTCGGCCTCCTGGGCAGTCGGAGCCACCAGGCTGAGGGCCGTCTGGGGTCGGCCCAACAGGCCAACGGTAAAAATCAGACCTTTGCGGCGCTCGGGAAGCTTGATGGGTAGATCGGAAATCTGGCTGCAGCCGCCCACCCAAACGGCCATCAGCGCCACCAGCAGCCAGCGGTGCATTGCATCAGCCCTCGGATTTAAAAGTGGAGTGCCGAAGGTCTGTAAGAACTTGCGCTCAGCGCCCCGGCAGGACAAGAAAAACCTTCAGCACGGAAGCTCAGATGCGGCTGAAAACGTAGGACACCAGCAAGCTCAGCACGATGAAGCTGACCGCCAGCCAGGTGGTCAGGCTGGAGAGTTTCTCCTCGCTGCTCTTCTTGCCCCTGAAGACGCTCTGGGACGGGCCCATGATGGTGCCGCCCAGACCTTCGTTCTTGGTGGTCTGGCTCAGAACGCAGGCCACCAACCCGGCCGCCACCACCACCTGGATGAAGAGCAGCAGGTAATGATACCAGAAGAACTGCGGACCCAGGACGGTGGTGACCTCCATGGGGGGCATCTCGGGTAAGGCTGGCGCGCCTCCCGGCAGCGGGGTCGGGCTGGTGGTCACCTGACCCAGCCACAGATTCGCTTTGCACCACAGATCGAGCATGCCCATTTGTTCGGTCCCTTCCGTCTACTGGGAAACCCCTTCGGTGACCTGGTAGTTGACGATGCGCGCGAAGCTGTCCGCCTCGAGGCTGGCACCGCCCACCAGGGCGCCGTCGATGTCGCTCTGGGCCATGAATCCGTCGATATTGTTCGGCTTCACGCTTCCACCGTAGAGCAGCCTCACCTGAGAGGCGACGCGCTCCCCGAGCTGCGCGGCCAGGTCGCCGCGTAGCAGAACCATCGTTTTGTTGGCTTCCTCGGGAGTGTCGGTCTTGCCGGTCCCGATCGCCCACACTGGCTCGTAGGCTACCACCAGTTTGCTCCCCGAGTCAAGGGAAGCTCCCTGCAGGGCGCCGCGAAGCTGTCCCAGCACCACCTGGGAGGTCTGGCCGGCTTCGCGTTGCTCAAGCGTCTCCCCGACGCACAGGATCGGCACCAGGCCGTGGGCCAGGGCCGCCTGCACCTTCTTCTGGCAGTCGGCGTCCACTTCGTGGAAGAGGGCTCGCCGCTCGGAGTGCCCGATGATCGCGTAACGGCAGCCGCAATCCTTGAGCATGAGGGGGGAGACTTCACCCGTGAAGGCTCCTGAGTCTTTCCAATAGACGTTCTGGGAGCCCAGGGCGGCCCAGGACTTCCCTTCCAGCAACCGGCCCACCTCGCTCAGGTAAGGAAAGGGGGGGCAGAGCGCCATCTCGCGACCGGTCACAGCGCCCAACTGCTTGAGCAGGTCTTCTACCAGCACCCTGGCCTCACGGCCGGTTTTGTGCATTTTCCAGTTGGCGGCCAGCAGCGGAACACGCATGGTTAGCGACCTCCCAGAGCGGCGCGGGTCTTAAGAGCCTTCACGCCCGGAAGGTCGCGGCCCTCGAGGAACTCGAGTGAAGCTCCCCCTCCGGTGGAGACGTGAGTGACTTTGTCGGCCAGATTCATCTGGGTGATGGCGGCCACCGAATCGCCCCCACCCACGCAGCTTCGTCCAGCGCTCTCGGCCACGGCCATGGCCACTGCCCGGGTGCCAATGTCGAAGGGCGGCGTCTCAAACACACCTTGCGGTCCGTTCCAGAAGATGGTTTGGGCAGACTTGATCTTGTTAGCGAAGAGTCGTGCCGTCTCCGGGCCGATGTCCAGCCCCATCAGGTCGGGCGGGATCTCGTCTACCGAGACTGTGCGGGTGGGGACACCCTCCTTGATCTCAGGGGCAACCACCACGTCCACCGGAAGAAGAATCTCCGTGCCCCGCGCCCGGGCAGCCTGCTCCACTTTCTCGGCCTGGTGCACGTCATCGAGTAGCGAGCGACCGATTTCCTTGCCGCGGGCTTTGAGGAAGGTGAACGACATTCCCCCTCCGATCAAGATGGTGTCGGCTTTCTCGACCAGCGACTCGAGCACGGCGATCTTGTCGGCCACCTTGGCACCCCCGAGAATGGCCACGAAGGGCCGCTCTGGCCGGGTCAGCAGGTTGCCGAGCTCGGTCAACTCGCGCTCCATCAAGAGTCCCGCCACCGCTGGCAGGAACTCGGCCACGGCGGCCGTCGAAGCGTGCGCCCGGTGGGCTGCCCCGAAGGCGTCGTTGACGTACTGCTCGCATCCTTCGCTGAGTTGTCGAGCAAAATCTCGGTCGTTGGCCTCCTCCTCAGGATGGAAGCGCAGATTCTCAAGCAGCAGAACCTCCCCGGGGGCCAGCGCCTGTTTCATGGCCAGGGCCTCGGGACCCACGCAATCAGGGGCCATCTTGACCGGCCGTCCAAGCAATTCAGCCAGGCGTTCGGCGGCGGGCTTCAGTGAGTACTTGGGATTGACCTTACCCTTGGGTCGGCCCAGGTGGCTCATCAGCACCACCGCTGCATTCTGCTCGAGCAGGTGGCGTAGAGTCGGTAACGAGGCCACGATGCGGGTGTCATCGGTGACTCTGCTCTCTTCCAGAGGAACGTTGTAATCGACTCGAACCAGGACTCGTTTCCCCCCGGTCTCCAGGTCGCGAACGGTGGCTTGCTGCATGATGAATCTCCTCTTGAATGAAAGGGCCCGGGCCCCGCTCGAGGCCCGGGCTCGGGATCAGGCCAGTACGAGCTTCTTGGTGGTCATGTAGTTGATGAGGTCAGCCACGCGGCTCGAGTAGCCCCACTCGTTGTCATACCAGGTAACGATCTTGGCCAGGTTGCCGTTGACCATGGTACAGGCCAGATCGACGATCGAACTGGCCGGGTTCCCCTTGAAGTCCATGCTGACGAGCGGCTCGTCGCAGGCTTCCAGGATGCCTTTCATCGGACCGTTGGCCGCCTCGCGGAAGGCCTGCTTGAGCTCGTCGGCGGTGGCCGGCTTCTTGAGCACGCAGACGAAGTCAACGATACTGACGGTCGGGGTCGGGACGCGCAGCGAGAAACCGTCGAACTTGCCCTTCAGCTCGGGGATGGCCAGAGCCACGGCTTTGGCCGCGCCCGTGGTGGTGGGAATGATGTTCAGCGCGGCTGCCCGGGCGCGACGCAGGTCGTTGTGAGGCAGGTCGAGGATGCGCTGGTCGTTGGTGTAGCTGTGAATGGTGGTCATCAGGCCGTTCTCGATGCCCCACTTGTCGTTGACGACCTTGGCGGCCGGCGCCAGGCAATTGGTGGTGCAGGAGGCGTTGGAGATGATGTGGTGCTTGTCGGCGTCATACTGCTCATGGTTGACACCCAGCACGATGGTGATGTCCTCGCCCTTGGCGGGGGCGCTGATGACCACCTTCTTGGCCCCGGCAGCCAGATGCTTGGAGGCCTTCTCCTTGTCGGTGAACAGGCCCGTGCTCTCGAGCACGATCTGGACATCGAGGTCTTTCCAGGGCAGGTTGGCCGGGTCTTTCTCGGCCAGAACCTTGATGCGCTTGCCGTTGATTACCAGATCGCCACCCTCGGCCTTCACCTCACCCTGAAAGACCCCGTAGTTGGAATCGTACTTGAACAGGTGAGCGTTCGCCTCGGGGCTGACCAGGTCGTTGATGGCCACGATCTCGATGTCGGGATAGCGCTCCATCATCGCTTTCAATGACTGACGGCCGATGCGGCCAAAACCGTTAATGCCAACGCGGGTAGGCATGGTGTAAAACCCTCCTTCTACTTCGGAAAAAGCAGCTTCCCGATAGGGGAAGACGGCGGGGGATTAGTTTTCGGGCCACGAGGTTCCTGCAGAGGCCGCCAAAATCTACGTTTCGTTTAACAGGATTCAATCTGCCTCAAAGAAAGAAGCCTGCGCGATCAGCGCAGGCTTTTGAAGACGATTTGAATCGCCTTACTGGCGACGTCCGCCGAAGCAGAGGGCCGAGAGCATCCACAGGCCGAATCCGAAGGCGGCCACGATCAGCCCGTACTTCAGAGCCATCAGGCCCAGAGCCAGCACCAGGCCGCCGGCCAGGAAGACTCCCAGCAGGGCTTCGGCCAGGATGGGGAACAAGAACCACACCGCCACGGCGAGCAGTACCAGGAAGACCAGGACGTTGGCCGGGTTCGACTTCCTGGTGGACCGGCTGTAACGCGTTTCTCTCATTGTTACCCTCCGTTCGACTAAGTAACCCAAGAATAGCATCCCTGGGGACGGTTGCGAGCTCAGAGGCGCGGGGAGCCTCGACGACGGGCCCAGCGGGGCCGCGCTGTGGCGCTTTTACAGATCAATTGGTCTGGATGGGGCCAGTAAGAGGGCCGACCGGGGTGCCAGCATGATGGTGCCAGACAAAGTACGATTGCCGAGAATGTCTGTATGGTCCCCGTTCAGCTTGAAAGCGCGCTCCTTGCGTCCTACATTGAAGAGCGCCAGCACTCGTTCTTGACCGGTCGAGCGAAGGAAGCCGTAGAGGTCGTCGTCGGCCACAACCGTTGTGAAGTCTCCCGTCGAGAGGGCCTCGTGCTCTTTACGAAGGGCGATCAAGCGTCGGTAATGCTCGAACAGGTCTCGGTCGAAAGCTACCGGGTCCGGGGGAGTGCGCTCGCTGCCGTCCGCGTTGATCCGCTCGGGCTCGTAGTCGAGTTCCTCCCACACCATGGGTTTGCGGTCGTCGGGGTCGTTGGCGCCCCACATGCCCGCCTCGTCGCCGTAGTAGATCATCGGCGCGCCCACACAGGTCATCTGGAAGGTGGCCAGGAGCTTCTGGGTGTTCTTCTCGTCGGCCCGGGGAGCGCGAGTGTCCCAGGCGGGGTTGGTCGCTCGAGAAGCGTCGCAGTAGCGCGCCCAGTCGCGGTAGTCGAGCCGGTCACGATTGACGATGTGGGAAGCCACCCGGGCCGTGTCGTGGCTACCCACCAGGTTCTGCATGCGGTAGGAGGTGCGCCCTGGATAGGCCTCGCGTAGCTCCCTCAGCTGCTTGTCCAGTTGGGAGGCCGAGATCCGATCCTTTTCGCGGATGAAGAACTCGCTGCTGGCGAAGGCGAAGTTGTAGTTCATCACGGCGCTGAACTCGTCGCCCTCCAGGTAAGGCCGGTTGGCCTCCACCGTGTCGATGACCTCAGCTGTCATGTAGGCCTGCGGGTTGATCGAGCGCACCAGCCGGGACCAATCCTTCCAGAAGGCGTGCTTGACACAAAAGGCCACGTCCAGGCGCCAGCCATCCACACCATCCTCGACCCGTCCTTCCGGAGCCATCCAGCGTCGGGTCACGGCGAAGACATAGTCGCGCGGGCCCTGGACGATGCCATGCTCGTCCTCGCGCCACTCGGGCAACTCCTTGACACCGAACCAGCCTTCGTACTTAAAGTCGGGGGCCCAGCTGGTGATCGTGAACCAGTCCGCGTAGGGCGATTTCTGCTGGTTCTCCACCACGTCCAGGAAAAAGGGCGAGGTCTGGCCGATGTGGTTGAAAACCCCGTCGAGGATGATCCGCATCCCTCGTCGGTGGCATTCCTTGATCAGCTTCAGAGCCAGGCGATCGGCCGCGGTCCACTTCCAGGTGCGAGGATCGGCCGGGTCCTCCGTGGCGATGAGCCGGCGATCACCCTCGGGGTCGGGGCCGAAGGTAGGATCCACGTGGTGGTAAAGGGCGGCGTCATACTTGTGCTGGGAAGGAGCGATGAAGATCGGGTTGAGGTAGAGCGCGTTGACGCCCAGGTCCTGGAGGTAGTCGAGCTTGTCCAGGATGCCTTGCAGATCTCCGCCGTAGCGGCGCCGCTGCAGGTTGAACCACAGATCCTTGCCGTTGACCCGCTCATAGGGTTGCAGACGATACCAGTCGGAGGTCCAGGGGTGCAGTTGCCAGGTCGATTCATGGTCGTGCGGCCAGGCCCCTCTCTGGTCGAGAAGCTTTGGATCGTTGCCCGGATCCCCATTGCAGAATCGCTCCGGAAAGATCTGATACCAGACCGCCCGCTCCGACCAGGAGGGCTCTTCAGCCATCACGCCCAGTGTCAGGGCCAGGCTCAGGAGGAGGAGCCTGCTCACACGGGCAGGTAGATGCCGGCGCTCTTGCGGTCGACTTCACACTGGATGCGCCCGTTCTGCACGGTTACGGTCTTGCCCGTCATGAGGTCTTTGAGCACAGCCCCATCCTTGAGCTTGCTCTCGGCCCGGACGGGAATGTCGCGCATTTGCCGATCAGAGGAGTTGTTCAGCACCACCACCGCTTCGCCTTGCTCGTGGACCCGACCGTAGGCGAAGATCTGGTCATCCTGCCACATCTCCAGGAAAGAGCCCTCGCGCAGTGCGATGGAGTCGTTGCGGATGGCGGCCAGCTTCTGAAAGTGAGCCAGCATGTTGGGATCCTTGTTCCACTCCATAGGGCGTCGGCTGGTCTCGCTCCACCCCTCGTTGTCGCTCTCCATGGAGACTTCGGTCCCGTAGTAGATCGTGGGGATGCGGTTGATGGTCATGGCAAAGGCCAGAGCCAGCTTGAGCTTGTCCCGATCTCCCCCGGCCTTGGTGAGGAAGCGCTTGGTGTCGTGGTTGTCCAGGAAAACGCTCATCATCTCGGGGTGCGGGTAGTGCTGGTGGCACTCGGCCATGCGTCCGGCCAGTTTGCGCATGCTCTCGCCCTTGGCGAAGACATCATCGATGGTGTAGTAGAGGGGGTAGTCCACCAGACCATCCATGTCCTGGTTTTGGAAGATGGGGTACTTGGACGGATCGCCGTGGTAGTACTCGCCCACCAGGTAGAAGTCCTCGCCGGCGAACTCATGCATCTCTTTATTGAATTTGGCCCAGAACGACTTGGGCACGTTCTTGACGGCGTCGAGCCGGAAGCCATCCACCCCCGTGGCGGCCCAGAACTTGCCCACATCCATCAGGTATTTCTCCACCACCGGGTTCTCCTGAGCCAGGTCGGGCAGTCCGAAAATGGAGCAGTTCTCGGCTTGCCACTCGTTGTCCCAGTCGGTGACGTCGCCATTGTGGTGATACCAGTCGTATTTGGCGGGATCGGTCCAGTAGGGGTGCTCCCAGGCGGTGTGATTGAGGGGGATGTCGAGCAGCACCTTGATCCCCTTCTCGTGGGCGGTCTCGACGAACTCCTTGAAGGTCTCCATGGTTCCCATGTGTTTGTCGACCGTGAAGTGATCGATGGGCCAGTAGCCGTGATAGCCGTCCGTGTTGATGAAGGTATCCTGATTGGCCATGGGAGGGGTGATCCACACCGCCGTTGCTCCCAGGCTCTTGATGTAGTCAAGTTTTTCGGTCGCGCCCTTCAGGTCGCCCCCGTTCCAGCGGTGGATATTGCCCTTTTCCACCCCGAAGTTGTTGCTCGGATCGCCGTCGTGGAAGCGGTCGGTGAGCATGAAGTAGATGATGTCGTCTTTCCACTTGCGTTCTTTGACGTCGAGCGGGGGAGGCGAGGGGTTGGGAACGCCCGAGGCGACCGGAGCGGGAAAAGCCGCTGAGGACTCGGTCCTGGTCTCGGTTACCAGGGCTCGCAGCGCGCTCAGGTCGGCTTGCGACCACAGGGGGCGCTGAGCGGTGGCCAGAAAGCGGTCGGCGGGACGCAGGGGGGGGGCCGGATTGTGCTCTGCTCCGGGCTGCCGGGAAACATAGGACGTCACCGAGGTGGGGATGCTCAAACCGGTCGAAACTGCCACGCCGCCTCCTGCTGGTCGGTTTTTGACGCGCACAGTGTAAAATGAAGCCCGGCGGCAGGTGCGAACCGGAGGTTAAAATTCGGACGAGCCTGAAACCGAGTTTTCAGAACATCGGATCTGTAAGGCAGAATCGGAAGGCATCCGTGGAGGCCGTCGGAACTGTGCCCCGGGCACCTTGGAAGGACCCCCTGCTATGCTGGGATGGGAGGTACGAAGCCATGCTCAAGCCGTGTCGTGAATGCGAAACCCATGTCAGCACCCAGGCGACGACCTGTCCCCGCTGCGGGGCTCCCAAGCCCACCCAACTGAGCTTCCGAGGTTGGGGTTACGAGTGGAAGAGTCGCCAACAGATCGCCGGCTGGCCCCTGATTCACGTCGCCTTCGGGCGAGACGCCGACGGCCGCCTGCGGGTGGCCCGCGGGGTCATCGCCATCGGACAGTTCGCGGTGGGCCTCTTCACCCTGGCCCAGTTCGGGGTGGGACTCGTCTTCGGTCTGGGCCAGTTCACCTTTGGCCTGGTCGCGGTGGGGCAGATTGCCGGCGGCCTGGCCTTCGGCCTGGGCCAGTTCGCCAGCGGTTACGTGGCCATCGGGCAGATGGTGCTGGCGGGCTACGGGTTGGGCCAGTTCGGGCTGGGCCTGCACCTGTGGACCGTCCACCAGACGGACCCTGCCGCCCTGGCCCTGTTCCGTCCCTGGCTCCCCTGGTAGACTGACTCCGGGTGATTTCTCTGGTATCCTTCGGGTGTGGGCGTACTGCGCCTGAGGTGGGTCTATTGGTGCTAGAGGATACACTTGCGACCTTTTGCAGTGCGGGGTCTGAGCCTTCTAGAGACCGTGATCGCGTCGCTGTTGTTTGCGACAATCACGGTTTCGCTGGTTTCGCTCTGGTTTTCTCATTACCGCCTGCTGGCGATGTCTCAATCGCGCCTGGTGGCGACTTACGTCTGCAAGCAACTGATGGAGGAGCAGCTCTCCAACGCGACCAGCGCCATCATTGCCGTCCCGAGGGGCTCTCAGCCGCCCATCACGATGACTCACAAAGTCAACGGAGCCACCCGGACGGTCGTCTATGAGTGGTCTGTTGGCGTGGTGGATACTCCGGACATGAAGGATGTCGTCGTCAACGTGTTCTGGAAGGAGGGCGGAATCGAGCATGAGACACACCTCGAAACGCTTCTCTTCACGCTCTATTGAGACGCCGGCGGGTTTCAGCCTGCTCGAGACCATGGTGAGCGCCAGCCTGATGGCCCTGGTGCTGGGCAGCATCTATGTCATGATGGTTGCCGGTATGCGCTATCACCGGGCTACCGCCACCGGTCTCGAGCTCCAGCAGGATAGCCTGCATGCCCTGATGTGGCTCACCCGCGAGATCGGGGAGACCAATCCCAGGACCGTCCTGGTCTTCGACAACCCGCCCGGTCTCTTGTTTGCCTCCCCCAGGGACCGCTCGAACAACATCTTCATCGACAACAGCGGAATGATCCGCTGGACCAAGTTCGTCTGTTACTTCCAGCAAGACATCAATGGGGTCCCTTCGTTGGTGCGCAAAGAGCAGTATCTCGACCATCCCGACCTCAACGTGGTGCCAGCCCCCCTGGTGCCCCCTCTTCCCCTGCCCACGCAGACTTTGAACTACTACCGCGCCCTGGCCGTCCCTGTCCGGAGCGTGGCCCACAATATCTCCTCGATCCGGTTCTCGGGCACCAATCCGATCCAGATCGAGTTGACCGTCGCCCGCACGGAGTTCGATCGCAGCTTTGAGACCAATCTGTCGGTCAAGGTGAGACCCCGCAACTAGGAGGACCTGATGAAGCTCTCTGCTCAGAAAGGCATGTCCCTGGCGGTGATCATCTTCATCAGCACTTTGCTGTTCGGGATGGCCGTGGTGGCCACCCAGGCGGTCTTCCTCAACAAGGGGCACGCCCTGGATACAAACATCCGAGAGCAATGCCGCTACGCGGCCAGCGCCGGTCTTCAGCGGGGCCTGCGAGAGCTGGCCGTCGACAGTGGGATCGTCCAGTTCACCAATCCCCCTCAGAGCCCGCCGCCCACCATCGACGACTCTCTGGCGGCCGATCCCAAGCTGCGGTATACCGTGCAGCTTCTGGCCAATGGGACCCCGAGCATGCTCAAAGCTCCCGATGACTCTGACATCCCTCCCGGAGCCGTCTACATCTACTCGGTGGGCTATATCGAGGGAAGCAGCACCCGCGTCAGCATTTCCGGCTATTCCGCCCTGGCCATCCGGGCCAAGCCCGTCTTCGACTTTGCTGGCCTGGCGGATGGTGCCATCGACATCCAGAGCGACTCCTGGATCGACGCCTGGAATTCCGCTTTGAGCGCCTATCCTGGGACCAGCCCGTTCAATCCGGCCGACTCAACGACCTATACGAAGGCGGCCAGCCTGGCCACCAATATGGGGGTGCTGGGTGCCATTCGGGTGGCGGGGAACACGGCCATCGACGGCGACCTGTTGGTGGCCCCTGACGCGACCAATCCGGCCGCAATCGTTCAGTTGGCTGGAGGCGTCACCCTGACCGGGACGCCGCGCAACCAGGCCGGCACGCGGCGCATTCCTCTGTGGGAGCCGACTCTGGACCCCCGCACCGCTCAGAACTCTGTAACCGTCGCGGCCGGAACAAGCTACACGCTTCCTCCAGGTGCCTACCGGGACCTGAGCGCAGGCGCCTCGGGCGGAGCCCGGGCCA
Organism: uncultured Burkholderiales bacterium; assembly: GCA_964637145.1. Taxonomy (GTDB): domain Bacteria; phylum Vulcanimicrobiota; class Xenobia; order Xenobiales; family QWHO01; genus QWHO01. The sequence goes on along the minus strand of CAZWUN010000025.1, from coordinate 16,812 downwards.
CGCTCGTCCTCACTGCTGGCGACTATTATTTTGACCGCGACGTGGACCTGGCCAACGTGGACCTGCAGATCGACCCGGCCACCACCGCTCCGGTTGTGCTCTACGTCAAGGGAGACCTGGACGTGACCGCCCAGAGTCGCCTCAACGTCGACGCTGCCGGTGTCAACGGCAAGCCGGCCAATCTTCAGGTTTACTTTGTTGGGAGCGACAAGACGTTCAAGGTCGACCAGGCTTCATCGGCCAGCCTGGTGGCCTCGGGGGCCCAGACCCACGGCGTGCTGGATACGGGCGAGATCTTCGGGGCCATCATGGCTCAAGACATCACGATGCGGGGCGCGAACTCAAAGATTCACTACGACCAGTCGCTGGCAGGACTGAAACTCAACGGCAATGGTAAGTGGGCCCTGGTCGCCATCAAGGAGAAGTCCGGCAAGAGTAAGGGCAAAGGCGGCGGGAACAGCGGCGGCTCGAACAGTGGCGGCTCGAACAGCGGCGGCTCGAACAGTGGCGGCTCGAACAGTGGCGGCTCGAACAGCGGTGGCTCGAACAGCGGCGGCTCGACCAGCGGCGGCTCGACCAGCGGCGGCTCGACCAGCGGCGGCTCGACCA
>CAZWUN010000025.1:0-16103 GCA_964637145.1 uncultured Burkholderiales bacterium | reverse complement strand
GCGGCAACGGCGGCGGCAACAGCGGCAGCGGCGGCAACGGCGGCGGCAACAGCGGTAGCGGCGGCAACAATGGGAACTGAGAGCCGTATGAAGGGAGGCTCGGAAAAACGGGAAATCAGGGCTGCCCGCCGAACTTGGGATGATTCGGTTGGGAAACTCCTGAACAGCGGTTTTGGCCCCTCTGAAATTCGGGCCACATCGGCTCTCTTGTTCGGCGCTGCTGTTCCTTCACAGGGTGGCTGGCTCAGAGATCTTCGAGCCAGCGACTCTTCACTGCGGTGAGTTGTCTGTGTTGGCCGCGCGAGCTCGTCGCCTCTGCTCCTGGCGTCGCATTTTCTCCAGCTCCAGGTTGCGAGCCATCTGCTCGATGGAGACGACTTCCTCCGGGCAGTCGCGCCCGAATCGTTCCTGGTAGAGGGCGGCCAGGTATTCCGCCAGGGGCTTGTCTCCCGACACCTGATCCAATCGGCGTGGGTTCAGCCCCAGCTCGCGAGCCATCTGCACCTGCTCGTTGGTCAACCGGTGCTTCTGGCGCGCGTCGATCCACTGCTCCATATTGGGGTCGGGTTTGGAAGGTCTTTTCATCGGGCCCCCGTTGGGCGTCGCTTCTTTCGAGCCGCGAGGCCTCTAGATTTACCTGGGACAAGCGCCCCGGGCAGTTGGTACCATTCTTCCCCGGGAGAAGACTCCTCCCGCGGGACCAGGGAGGTTTGATTCATGGGTCGACTTTGCGAGGTGACATGCGAGGCCTGCGGCCACTGCGTCACGCGATTTGGTGAGGGGGTCGGCCAGGCGGCCACCATCTTTTGTCCCTACTGCCAGAGCATTCAGACCAGTGAAGGCAAGAGTAGCTGTGACCGCTGCGGAGGCCATGTCACCCGGGCTGACGGGCTGATCAACGATCCTACTCGCCTGCACCATCTCGCCTGCACCAGGTGCGGTCAGAAGCGGCTCAAACTCGACTTCGTGGGGTCTTACTACGTGGACTCCGATCTTGAGAAATTCACCTCCGGCCGTAAGACCAGCCAGAACAAGGAGGGCTGGATGGGAGACCCCGGCTTCCGGACCCCCTGGAACCAGACCTGATCAGGGCCTGGTGGGCGTACCGGGCCGGGCCAGGATAGCCAGCTCGGAGTAAGGCACCAGGACCCGGGGCATTCCGGAGGCATAGGCCGCCACCTGGTAGGGGGGGAAAACCACCTGGATACCCTGCGGGGTTGGAAAGACCACCGTGAAGTTCTCCGGCTTGGGCTCAGTGCCGGTGATGACCCAATCCGCCTCACCGATGAGCTCCTTGTCGGCCTGCAGCTTCTGGCGCGTGTAGCGACTCAGCACGTCCAGGTAGCCGGGCTGGTACAGGTCGGCCATGGTCAGCCTCTTGCCGCTGGTCAGGTCGAAAATGAAGGCATCTAGCAGCGGCATGCCGTGGGCGCCGCCGGTATAGAGATAGCCGGACTGCAAGAAGACCAGGAAGCGCTCGGTTTGGTACTCCTCGGTATAAGACGAGGTCAATGTCCAGGGTGGAGTCTCCGCAGGCATGTCTTTGCCGTTCTCGTTGAAGTCCTTGCGGAAACTGGCCGCCTGGGCGTGAGCCTCCCGGTCCAGGATCTGGTTGATCGTCCGGGTGGCCTTGTGGTTGCCCGGGATGGAGACGCGTGGATAGACGATCTCGATCGAGTAGCGAGGCTTGCTCTCGCTGATCTTGGGGCTGGTGACCTGGATTCGGGCCAGGGCTACCCCGGCCAGGGCCAACACGAGCAAAAAGGTGAGTTTACGCATTCTTCTGCCCTTTCACCAGCTCGCCGACGCTGGCCAGGGCTGCTTCCAGCCGCGAGGGGTCCTTTCCCCCGGCCTCGGCCAGATCGGGACGACCGCCGCCCCCTCCACCCACCTGACGGGCCACCTCCCGGATGAGGTTCCCGGCGTGGAGGCCCTTCTTGGTCAGTTCCTTGTCCACGAGGGCGAGCAGGGAGACCTTGCCTCCCGAAGTGGCGCCCAGCACGGCCACGCCATGGAACTTGGGACGCAGCGCGTCAGCCAGTTTGCGCAGATACTCGGCATCTCCGTCGCCGGCCGAAACGGCCAGTACCGGCACGCCCTCCACCTCTTTCTGGTGGCTCAAAAGGTCACCCACCTGCGAGCCGGCTGCGGCCAGCTTCAGGGTCTCCAGCTCTTTCTCCAGCTTCTTCTGGCTCTCGAGCAACTGCTCCAGGCGTTTCTCGAGCTCAGCCGGCGGTGAGGTCAGCCGTCGGCACAGGTTCTCGAGAATCTCGCGGTCGCGCTCGTAGGCCTCCACTGCCGCCAGGCCGCAGACCGCTTCGACGCGACGGACCCCGGCCGCGATGGCGCTCTCGTGGACGAAGCGAAAGGGACCGAGCTGGCCGGTACGCAGGGTGTGCGTGCCGCCGCAGAGCTCCATCGAGTAGCCGTCGAAGGCTGGCTCAGGCAACTCGCCCACTCCCTGTCCACCGATTTTTACCACCCGCACCTGGTTGCCGTATTTGTCCCCAAAGAAGGCGATGACGCTGTCGGGCTTCTGGTCGTAGGGGATCTCGAACCAGGAAACCCCTTCGTTGGCCAGGATGTGCTCGTTGATCAGGCGCTCGATGGTGCGCAGCTCGCCGGGACGCACCGCTTCGTAGTGCGTGAAATCGAAGCGCAGCCGGTCGGGGGCAACGAGGGAGCCCTGTTGACGCACGGTACTGCCGAGCACCTGGCGCAGGGCGTTGTGCAGAATGTGGGTGGCGGTGTGGTGTCGCTCCACCGCCAGGCGACGATCGCGATCCACGAGCGCTCGCACCTCGTCCCCGATCTGCAGCCCCGGACCCTCGACGTGGTGCAGCACGACCCCTTCTTTCTTGCGCGTTTCGCTGACTCGGAAATCGCCCGAGATGGCGCGCAGTATGCCGGTATCGCCCACCTGGCCGCCCATCTCGCCGTAGAAAGGGGTTCGCTCTAGAATGACATCGTCTCCCAGGCGCTGGAGCACGCGGGTGGACTCCTCGAGTCGGGTGAAGCCGGTGAAGGGAGTTGGCTCGAGGTTGAGCTCCTCGGTAGCCGCGCTGACAACGGTTTTGACCTTGGCCGAGCGGGCGCGCAGCTTCTGCTCGGCCATGAGGGCCTCGAACGCGGCTGCATCCACTTCCAACCCGCGCTCGCGGGCCAGCACCTCGGTCAGGTCGCGCGGAAAGCCGAAGGTGTCGTAAAGCTTGAAGGCCACATGGCCGGGAAAGCTTTTGCCCTCGACCTTCTCCGCCTCTTCCTGGAAGAGCGACAGTCCTCGGTCCAGAGTCTGGTTGAACGACTCTTCCTCGGCCTTGAGGATGCGCTCGAGCTTCTCGCGCTCGCGGCGAATCTCAGGAAAGGCGTCCCCCATCGTGCGGTCGAGCACGCCCACCAGCTTCCACAGGAAGGGCTCCTTGAAGCCCAGGTTGCGCCCGTAGCGGGCGGCACGACGCAAGAGGCGCCGCACCACGTAGCCCCGACCATCGTTGGAGGGCAGGGCCCCGTCAGCGATGCTGAAGCTGACCATGCGGATGTGGTCGGCGCACACCCGCATGGCGATGGAGTGCTCGTCTTCTGACTGGCCGGGAGTATACTGACAGCCCGACATGGAGACCAGCTCGCGCACGATGGGCTGGAAGATCTCTGTGTCATAGTTGGAGATGGGTCGCTGGAAGTCTTTGCAGCCATCGGTGCACTCCATGACGGCCGCAACGCGCTCGAGTCCCATGCCGGTATCGACGTGCTTGGCGGGTAGCTCGCGCAGCCCCCCGCCCTCCTCGGCGTTGAACTGGATGAACACCAGGTTCCACAGCTCCATGACCAGCGGGGAGCCGGCGTTGACCAGCTTGCTGCCCGAGCAGTCGGGTGTGAGGTCGATGTGGATCTCCGAGCAGGGCCCGCAGGGGCCCGTCTCGCCCATCATCCAGAAGTTGTCCTTGCGACCGAAGCGATGGATGTGGCTATGGTCGATATCGGTGACGTCTTGCCAGAGCGAAACCGCCTCCTCGTCAGCCGGAACCTGCTCATCGCCTCCAAAGACGGTGGCGTGAAGCCGTTCTTTTGGGATCTTCCAGACCTTCGTCAGCAGCTCCCAGGCCCATGAGATGGCTTCGCTCTTGTAGTAGTCGCCGATGGACCAGTTGCCCAGCATCTCGAAAAAGGTGTGGTGATAGGTATCGTGGCCAACCTCCTCGAGGTCGTTGTGCTTGCCCGAAACCCGAATGCACTTCTGGGTATCGGCGATGCGCCGGTTGGCCGGGGTGGCCTGGCCCAGGAAGAAAGGCTTGAACTGGTTCATGCCGGCATTGGTGAAGAGCAGCGTGGGATCATCGTGCGGCACCACCGGGGCGCTGGGAACGATGTCGTGAGCGCGCTCCTTGAAGAAGTCGAGGAAGGACTGGCGGATTTCGGCGCCTTTCATGGGCGTGGGAACCTTTCTGAGATTTCAGCGACGACAGGAGCGGTCGAAGATTTGAATGTGCAAAGTTCTGCCGTCCGCCCTCCTCGCCCTGCTCTCAGGGAAGAAACCGGGCTACCCTGCTGGCCGGGTGAGGTTGCCCACTCGAGTGGCGATGCGCTCAGCCAGGGCTACTGCGTCTTCCCGGATGCCGCGCAGGTAGCGGCTGCGGAAGCTGCGCTGGTTATCCAGGCCCATGAAGAAGAGGCCGGGCACGTCGCGCGCTTCCATGTTGACCAGCGCGGGCTGACCGGTCTTGGGGTCGAAGCTCACCAGGCTTTTGAGATGCGACAGCACCGGGCGGTAGCCGGTGGAGTAGATGATCAGGTCGAAAGTGGCCTCGCGCCCGTCCACGAAACGCACCGTGCTCTCGCCGATCTCCTGGATGTCGGGGAAGACTTCGACCTGTCCCGAGCGCACCAGCTGCTGGCTGGTGCCGCCCACCATGCGTGGATTGGTATCGGACAACTTGATGCCCAGCCAGGCGCCGATGGTCTCAAAGAGCATGACGAAGGGCGCAAACAGAGCCTGCTGCAGGTAGGAGGAGCCAAATCGCAGCTTTCGTCGGCACGAGAGGGATACCTGATAGCCGGCCTGGTGCAATTCCACCATCAGCTCGCCGGCCGAAATGCGCTTGCCAACCATCAAGATGCGCCCACGGGGCGCTCCGATCTTCTCGGCCACGGTGGCGGGCTCGAGGTAGTCGTGGGCGTGCATCTGGGCGATGCGCGTGCTCTGGCTTCCCGGATACTCGGGGGTGAACGGGTTGCCGAAGTAGCCCGTGGCGTTGACCACCAGATCGGCCTCGATGGGCCCCTGGTTGGTCTGGAGCCGGAAGCTGCCATTGCGCTCGATGGTCTCGACCGTGATCCCGCAGCGCACATCCAGGGCGTTGCGGCTGGCGAAGCTCTCGAGATACTCGAGCCACTCCTTGCGGCGGGTGCGCGAGAAGATCTGGTGCCAGGGCACGGGCCCGCCGGGCAGTGCGTTATTGAGCCAGGGCCCGAAGAAGATGCTCTTGTACATCCCGTGGAACGAGCTGGCCACGTTGGGGCCCTTCTCCAGCAACAGGCACGGGATCTGGCGCCGCTTCAGCTGATAAGCCAGCGCCAGGCCGGCCGGGCCGGCCCCCACGATCACCACCGGGCGCAGCCTGGCCTCGTCAGACACGAGGCCGCGCGGAGGGCTCAAGCTGGAGTCGCTGTCGATGCTCACGGGCCAGGGGTTCTCCAAACTCGGCGCCGGCCCTGCAGGAACGACCTTCCCTGAGGGGAACGGGCCCGGATGAATCGCCGTTTTCTTGCTGTTGTCCTGGCCGGAGGCTTGCTGTGGACCGCCTCCGCCCCGTCTCGCGCCGATGAAGGCATGTGGCTCTACTCCGATCCCCCCGTGAAGATCCTGAAGGAGCGCTACGGCTTCGAGCCAGGAGCCGCCTGGCTCGAGCACTTGCAGAAGTCTAGCGTGCGCTTTAACAGCGGCGGATCGGGCTCGTTCGTCTCGTCTCGTGGGCTGGTAATGACCAATCATCACGTGGGCGCCGAGCAGATCGCCAAACTCAGCTCCCCCGGCAAGGACCTGCTCGACACCGGCTACCTGGCGACTTCGCATTCCCAGGAGCTGAAGTGTCCGGACCTGGAGCTGAACGTCCTGATGACGGTCGAGGACGTGACCGCCCGGGTGCAGGGCTCGGTCAAGTCGGGGATGGATGCGGCGGCGGCCGAGAAGGCCCGGCGCGCCGAGATGAACACCATCGAGAAGGAGTCCACCGACAAGACGGGGTTGCGCAGCGACGTGGTCACCCTTTATCAGGGTGGGCGCTACCACCTCTACCGATACAAGAAATACACCGACGTGCGGCTGGTCTTCGCGCCTGAGCAAGACATCGCGTTTTTCGGAGGGGATACGGACAACTTCGAGTTCCCCCGCTACGATCTGGACGTCACCTTCTTCCGGGCTTACGAGAACGGGCAGCCGGCGCGGATCGAGCATTTTCTCAAGTGGAGCCCGACCGGCCCCAGGGAGGGCGAGCTGGTCTTCGTGTCCGGTCACCCCGGAAGCACGCAGCGCCTGAACACCATGGCCGACCTGGCCTTCCAGCGCGACCGACGCCTCCCGATGGTGCTCAACCTGTTGCGCCGCCTGGAAGTGCTTTACGCTACTTACGGCGAGCGCACCCAGGAGAACAAGCGCCAGTCCAAGGACGATCTGTTCGGAGTCCAGAACTCGCGCAAGGCATTGCTCGGCCGCCTGGGCGGACTCCAGGATCCCGCCTTCATGGGGGCCAAGCAGAAGCTGGAAGACGAGCTCCGGCAGGCAGTGGCCGGCAGTCCGGAGTGGAGCGTGGCCTTTACCCAGGTTGAGCAGGCCATCGCCCTCTATGGCCAGATTCTGGACGACCTCTACCTCTATGAGCGCCACTACGCCTTCAACAGTCGGCTGTTCGAGCTGGCCCAGAGTCTGGCCCGCTATCGGGTCGAGGTGGGACGGCCCAATACCGATCGGTTGCGCGAGTATCGCGACTCGAACCTGGAGTCGCTGCAGCAGGATCTGTTCTCGCCCGCCCCTATCTACCCGGAGTTCGAGCGGGTCAAACTGGCCGACTCGCTGGCCATGCTGCTCGAGGTGCGCGGGAGCGACGACCCGCTGGTGCAGCGGATTCTGGCTGGCAAGTCCCCCCGCGAGCGGGCCGCCGAGCTGGTCAACGGCACCCGGCTGCAGGACGTGGCCGAGCGCAAGCGCCTGGCCGAGTCGGGGGTGGCGGGCTCGAAGGACCCGATGATCGAGCTGGCCCTGCTGGTCGACCCTACCGCGCGCAAAGTTCGCAAAGCCTATGACGAGCAGGTCTCCGAGCCTCTGAGACAGGCATACGCGGCCATCGCCCAGGCTCGCTTTGCCAAGTACGGAACCGAGCTCGCTCCCGACGCGACCTTCACCCTGCGGCTCTCCTTCGGCGTGGTTAAAGGCTACCTGGAGGATGGGCAGGCGGTCCCCGCCTTCACCGATTTCGCCGGGCTGTATCGCCGCTCGGCCGAGCACCACAACGAGTATCCCTTTCGGCTTCCCAGGCGCTGGATCGAGCGCAAGTCGCGCCTGGATCTGAGCACTCCCTTCAATTTTGTGAGCACGGCCGACATCATCGGCGGTAACTCGGGCAGCCCGACGGTCAACCGGGAGGGCCAGGTGGTGGGGCTGATCTTCGACGGCAACATCCAGTCGCTGGTGCTCGACTATGCCTTCTCGGAGGTGCAGGCCCGGGCTACCTCGGTGGACTCGCGAGCCATCACCGAGGCGCTGCGCAAAGTGTACGACGCCGAAGCTCTGGCCGACGAGTTGGGCAAGTAGAGCGCGCCACTGCAGGCGCAGGAAGGAAGGGGGCTTCAGGGGAAGGTTCTTTCTCCGTGCGTCGCTTCAAGGACATCATCCACCTCGATCCGTTCTGGGTGTCGCCTGAGACCAGCGTCAAGGATCTGACCAGGGAGCTGGTCGAGCGCCAGGTGGCCGGCTGTCCGGTTCTGGATGGCCAGGGCAAGGTGGTGGGGGTCGTCTCCTTTACCGACATCGCCGTCAAGCAGCTCTTTCCGCGCCCCGGGGAAGCCCTGCCTGACCGAGAGGAGCTGCAGGTTCGCGACATCATGACCAGCCCGGCCCTGACCATTTCGCACGACTCCAACGTGGCCCACGCGGTGGAGCTGTTCGATAAGCACCGGGTCCAGCGCCTGATCGTCACGGATGGCGAGCGTCTGGTGGGGATCATCACCCCGTGGGATCTGATGACGGTGCTGCAAGAGCGCATCCCGCCGGGCACTCCGGGGGCCCGCCCCTCCGCTCCCCCGCCGCCGCCTCGGCGCTCCATCTCGCTGGGCACGTGAACGAGCGGCTGGTCAAGCTGCTGGCCGGCTGTCCCGGCGTTCGCCAGGCTTTTGTGGTCATGGTGCCCTCGCTCACTGTTCTGGCCAGCCAGGGTCCCGAGCAAGAGCTCACTCCTGGCTCGGCCACCGTTATCAAGCGCTGCCACGCAGAGCAAGAGCGGGTCTTGATTCTAGACACGGCCCTGGATCTTCAGTTGCGCCGTCAGACGGGTCTTCCTTTTCGCTCGGTGCTCTGCCTGCCGCTCCCGGGTGTCAAGCGGGTTCTGTACCTCGATGGCGAGCGTCCGGGCATGTTCGACTCCCAGGGGGCGGACCAGATTGAGGCTCATCTCCAGGGATGGGTGGAGGAGACGCCCGCTCCGCCCAGGCCCCGTGCCCGCCCCGTCCGTCCTCCCGTCAATCCACGGCTCATCCGAGCCCTGGCCGGGCTGGCAGCGGTCTGGCTGGTAGCGGGGATGATCTTCCGGCCGGCGGGGCCGTCGCCCGCTCCTGTGGCCTCGTCGCCTCCCCCGCGCTCGGCTGCCCAGACGGCCGACGAGTTCCTGGCGCTGGTGCGCTTGAAGAATTTTGGTCCGGCCCACGCGCTGCTCAGCAGCCGGGTTCGGGGTCAGCTCGCTCTGGCTGCCTTTCAGGCTGCCCAGCTAGACTACCTGAGCGATGCGGAGCGGCGCTGGGATCTTCAGTATCGCCGGGCCGAGGCCGGGTCAGGCGAGGGGGGAATTCGGGTGCTCGGGCCCAGGGGCTCTGAGCCCTGGAGCTGGACTCTCGTTCGCGAGGAGGGACGCTGGCGGCTCGATCGACTGGAGGGTGGGCCGGTCAGCGTTCTTGACGGCTCACCACCTCAATCGTCGTCGGCCCCCCCGTAGCGCTGCCCAGAGAGAGGTCGTAGGAGACTCCGCTGTCTTCCTTGATCTCGATGGTCTTTCCCACCAGCGAGCCATACATGTGCGAGCTGTCGTCGAACTTGATATCGGCTTTGGGGGCGTAACAGACGAAGTAGGCGGCGCCAGCGTCATCGTCGAGCTCGACCGGGCCGTCGCGGACGAAGAATTTGAGCAGAGATGGCTTGCGGGAGGTGTTCATGACGCTGCCGTCCTCGATTTCGACCTGGCCGGCCACGTAGATTTCGACCGACGAGGTCGAGCTTCCCGGAATCGCGATCGTGCCGCCCCGGCGCATACGGATCGAGCTGAAGACGTAAGTCCCCGGGCTGAGGGTCAGGATGGCGCCATCGTCGATCTCGAGCTCGCCGTAGGCCCCGGGGGGAAGGGTTGCGTCCGATTCGAACTCCAGGTCGGCTCCGCCCGGGGCTGCTGGCAGCACCACCTCATCCAGAGTCTGGGCCTGGGCCATGGTGATCACGCTTCCGGTCACGGTCGAGCCGTCGATCTCGGTCGCTCCCGGGGAGGCACCTGGTGGAACGAGCAGGTTGCCGTCCACGTAGGAGCCATCCTGGACGATGATGGACTGGTTGGTCTGGCCGTTTGTGCCGACGTGCGCCTTGATCGGCTGGGCCCCGGCCGGATAATTGCCGGCGGTCGAGTCCCAGCTGTCCACCCGCGAGCCGTCGTCGAGCTCGACCATCTCCCCGGCGAACACGGCAGCCGGAAACTGGCTCTGGCCGGCTCGCAGCATCAAGCCTACCTGGCGCGTGTCGCCCCGAAAGGTGCCCTCCGACAGCACGTAGACCATGTCGGCCGGTACCACCTGCCCGTCCGGGGCGGTATCGCCCGCATTGGTGATGCTGACCGTGTAGCTCGCCCCGGTGGTGGGCAGGGTCTGGGCCGTGCCCCAGCCGGTGAAGCTGCCGTTGCCTGCCAGCTCGGCGACCGCTCGCCAGGCGCCCCCATCGGCGGCCAGCAGGGCCTGGTCGTTCTGCACCGCGTTGCGCGAGATGTCCAGCGTGTGGGTGCCCATGGCGGCCATCCCCCAGGCGATGACGCCCAGCAAGCCGATGCTGATCAGCACGACCACCAGGGCGATTCCGCGTCTTCGGACGGTCATGCTCAGTTCTCCATTCTCGTCTGGGTGCGCAGGCTGAACTCGGTAAACTTGTCGGAGGTGTTCTGAGCGCGGGCGGTGATGGTCAGCTCCACCAGTCCGGGCGCGCTGCCGGGGGCGATGCTCAGGGCACTGATCTCGCGGGCCACGACGCGGTTGTCGCCCAGGGCCTGGAAAGTCGCCAGCGCGGGCGGAGCCGGCACTGGAGGAAGAGTGACCGGGGCCCCCAGAGCCTGCTCGCTGCGCACCAGGTTGCTGCCGTCGAGGTAGTAGCAGACCCACTTGTGCCACTCGAGCTGGCCGGTGGCGGTGTGGCTCCAGGGTCCGGGGGCGGCGCTGGGAAGGTCGGCCGACAGAAAGATGATCGAGGTTGGAGGGCCCGGGTAGGAAATCGTGGTGGCATTGCTCAGTCGCAGCTCGGCGGCCAGTCGGCGCACCCCCAGCATGGCCTGCTGGTGCACGGTCTCGGCTGCCTGGGCCGCCTGATAGTAGCGCATTCCAAAGGTGAGCAGGGCGTACATGGCTGTCATGAGCAGCATCAGCACGCCCGAGCTGACCATCAGCTCGACCAGGGTGGCTCCGCGCTTACCACTTGCAGACAAGAGTCTCAAGCTCCACCTTGCTGCCGCTGGTGCCCCACCGCACCGTCACGAGCAGCGTCTTCTGTTTGTCCGGCTCGACCTCGTTCACGTCCACGTTGACCTGGTAGTCGTGCACCACGCTGACCCCATTGATCTGGGAAGTGATCGGCACGGTCACCGGCCCCGAGCTCACCACCGCGTCGTAGGAGCGCGTCTTCTCCACCGCCATATACTCCCGGGCCAGGTTGATGGCGGTCACCTGGTGCCGCCCGTGGGCCGAGGCCCGGTAGGCGGCCGGAAAGACCCCGAAGACGAAGGAGAACACCATGAAGAAAAGTCCCAGGGCAAACACCACTTCGAGCAAAGAGAGCCCACGGGACGGCTTGTTCGGGTCCACGAAGACTATTTTAGCACCTAAACGGTGAGCTGGCTGACCAACTGGTACATTGGGATCAGCATGGCCACGAAGAATCCCGCCAGAAAGAGCCCCAGTCCCCCTACCATCAGGGGCTCGGTCATCGCCAGACAGACCTCCAGCCGGGACTCGGCTTCCATGTCCATCAGCCGTTGCACCGAGTGCAGCACCGATTCCAGCGCCCCTGTCTCGGCTCCCACCACCAGCATCGCCCCCAGGCAAACCGGGAAGAACTCGATCTCCTCGTGCACAGCCAGGCTCAGGTCGCCGTCAAGCTCGGTGCGGGAGGCCACGCGCTCCAATCGCTCGGAATAGCTCGTCTCCCAGGTGCTGGCGGCCAGCAGTCGCACGGCTCGGGGAATCGGGATGCCGTTGGAGTAGAGGCTACCGATGGTGTCGCAGAACTGGGCACAAAGAAGGCTGGATACCAGGGGCCGGGTGAACGGGATCTCCAGCGCGGCCCTGAAGAGCCAGCTCTTGAGGCGGTCGCGGGTGGACAGGACGCCGGCAACCCCCAGCAGCAGGAAGGCTGGAAAGACCGGATCGTTGAGAAAGTTGACCGCCCCCACGGCGACGGCGGTGATCCACGGGAGCTTCACGTTCATGGAGCTGTACATCTCGGTGAAGCGGGGCATCACAAAGCGACAGAGGATGAAGAGCACCAGCAGGCTGAATCCCAGCGTGACCATGGGTCCGGACAGGGCCTGGCGCAATTTCTCCTCATAGCCCGCCTGGCGTTGCACCATGTCGGCCGCGCGCTGGAGCCGATCGTCGATCATGCCCGATTCCTCACCGGCTCGCACCATCAAGACAACGGTCGAGGGAAAGACGGCCGGGTGCCTGGTCATGGCGCCCGAGAGCTTGTGGCCGGTTTCGACCATGCAGAGCACGTCCTCCCAGGCTTTGCGCAGAGGCAAGCATTCCTCCTGGACCGACAGGGTCTGCAGTGAGGTCGTGATGGGAATGCTCGAGCGCAAGAGCAGAGCCAGGTGGCCAAGGCTGGTGGCCAGCTTGCGCCTGGGAACTCTGCCCTGGAAGATCACGGCGCGAAAAACCTCATGCGGTTGCAGGCTTTTCTCGTGAACCGCCCGGCTTTCCCCCGGGTTAACAAAGTGTTCACAACGCCGGCGACCCTCTGAGGCTATAGTGCCGAGCATGCAAGTACTGACCAGCAACCCGTTGACCTTCAAGCCTCGTAAAGAGATCGCCGGCCAGGAGCCGCGCCAGGCCCTGCAGGCCGAGAACCCGATTCTGGCGCAGGCGGTGGATGGGCTGTATACGGCTCGCCACGTCTGGCTCGACAACCTCAAGGATGGGGTGGGATCCACCGCTGGCGGCGTGATGGCCGGCGTGACCGCTGTGGGAGCGCTCGGTCTTGGTGTGGCCCGCCTGCGCTCGGATGCCCTGCCCGACAAGATCGACGGGGTGGGTTTACTGGCAGCCTCGGCCCACTCGGCTCTGGAAGCCTGGTCCGTGCTGGGCGGACGGGACACCTCCGACCTGGTGATGGGCCCCCTGAAGGCCGTGCACGGCCTGGCTACCGTCGGCGTGGGCGTGAGCGAGCTGGTCCGAGCTCCCCGGGAGGGCCCGCCCCAGCGCTACCTGGTAGGTGCCTTTGCCATTACCCAGGGCCTGGTCCTGACGGGCGCCGCCTGCCTGCCCAACCTGGCTCCAGCCCTCCACCTGGTGGCCGGCGGTGCCTTCGCGGCCAAGGAGGTCGCTCTCCACTGGCGCAAGCAAGAGCAGGGCGCGGGACTCTGAGCTTCGTCGCCTTGCGGGGCGATTGAAGCGAGTTGCCGCTGAATCCGGAGAACTCCAGTCGTCGCTGGAATCAGCGCCCTCGCGTCTTGACGCGAACCCCGCCCACGGTAACTACGCCGTTACCCACCTGGATCTGGCTGGGGGAGTCGTCCGGCCGGGCGGCCACCTCCTCGATCCGTTTGCGGAGCGCGTCCTGGCGCAGGGCCACGGCGCTTCCCTCGCGGGTGACGAAGACCACCGTTTCCTGATTGACCGCCATGAAGGCCGAGCCGCTGGGACTGTGGTTGGCGTAGTGCCAGACCTGCTCGCCTTGCTCGTTGAGAGCCCAGACTTGCGTGTTGTAGTCGGTCTTGACGTAGATGGTGCCGTCCGGTCCCACCTGGATGGCCTCATCGCGCAGATTGCGCGCTCCTGGCAACTCTTTCTTCCAGAGCAAGTTCCCGTCCAGGTCCAGGGCCAGCAGCTTCTCGTCCCCGGCCACCAGAATGGTCTGACCGTCGCGGGTCAGGGTTGGGCTGGACTCGATCAGCCCGTTGCCCCAGCCGAAAGCCTCCTGACGCTGCTTGCGGGTCAACTCGTCGCTGCGCTTCTCGAAGGCGGCCGACCATTTCCAGACCTCGTTGCCGTCGCGGTCAAAGCAGGTGACCTGGTTGTTCATGCCTGAGACCACCACCTGATCGCGCGGAGTGATCAGCGGACGGCAGCCAACCTTGACGGTGGAGTGGGCCTTTCCTTTCCCCCACAGCACTTCGCCCGAAGCTGGATCGAGGGCGAACAGGATCCCTTCCCCGCCGGCGTAGAGCGGTGGCCACCGCGGCCGTGGCCAACGGGGGGCAGGTGCCGCGCCCCTACCTGGTCGAGAAAGCGGTGGGGCCCAACGGACGCATCCTGCACCAGGGCCGTCCCAGGCTGCGCAAGCTGCCGGTCAGCAAGCACCACCTGGCAGCGGTGCGCCAGGGCATGCGCGGTGCGGTGCAGTACGGCACCGGAGTCGCGGCCGACGCCCCCCAGGTGGCGGTGGCCGGCAAGACCGGCACGGTGGAGTCGTTTGCCAACGTGAACAATCCCCACGGTCGCAACCACGTCTGGTTCGTGTCCTATGCTCCGGCCGACAAGCCCGAGCTGGTGGTGGTGGTCTTCCTGGAGAAGTCGGGAGGTTACGGAGGCTCCCTGGCCGCCCCCATCGCCCGCAAAATCTACGATTTCGTGTATCCGCAATGAAGACGCGCACTCTGCTCCTCAGCTCCAGCCTGGCAATCTGGCTGGTCGGGTGCCTGGTGCTCTTCTCGGCCACCCGCTGGCAGGGCGGTGCCGGCTTGCTGCTGCGCCAGCTGGCCGCGGGAGCGGTGGGCCTGAGCCTGGGGCTGGCGCTGGCACGCCTGGATCTGAGCCGGCTACGCCTGCTGACCTGGCCCCTGTACGGGGCCGGAGTGATCAGCCTGGGGGTGGTGCTGGTCGCCGGCACTTCGGCCAAGGGGGCTCAACGCTGGCTCTCTCTCGGCCCACTGGGCACCATCCAGCCCTCCGAGCCCATGAAGCTGCTGCTGGTGCTGGCCCTGGCCCACCTCCTGACCCGATTCCCGGCCCGCCGGGCGAACGGTTTTCTGCTGGCCTGGGTGCTGACGGGATTGGCCTTCTTGATGGTGGCCGCCCAGCCCGACCTGGGCACCGGTCTGGTGCTGGTGGCGGTGGCTTTCGGGATGCTCTGGGTGGCGGGCGCCTCGCCCGTCTACCTGGCCGGCGTGGCCGTGGGAGGTCTGGGGGCACTGACTTTCGTCCTTAAAGAATATCAGCGTGACCGCATCATGGTCTTTCTGCACCCCGACCTCGATCCCATGGGCCAGGGCTACAGCCTGATGCAGTCGCTGACAGCCATCGGCTCGGGCCAACTCTTCGGGCGGGGCCTGTTCGCCGGTCACCTGACCCAGCAGGGGTTCGTGCCCGAGAACTGGACCGACTTCGCCTTTACCGTGGTGGGCGAGGAACTGGGCCTGGCCGGCAGCCTGGGCCTGCTCTTGCTGTGCGCCCTGCAACTGGGCAGCCTGCTGGTCATCGCCTGGCGGTGCCAGGATTACCCGCGCCTGCTGGCCACCGGAGTGGCCGTCATGCTGGGGTTTCAGCTTTCGGTCAACCTGGCGATGACCATGGGCCTGGCCCCGGTGGTGGGCATCCCCTTGCCCCTGGTCAGCTACGGAGGGAGCGCCCTGATCACCAACCTGGCCGCCCTGGGCCTGGTGGCGGGCCTGGCCCGAGGATGCCGACCGCGCCAGGCCACGGTGCACCCCCTGCCCGTGCGGCAGCGTCTTCCCCTGGCTGGCTGAGCTATTCCAAGAACTCTCGGCCCGCTTTTGACTTTGTTTCAGGGCTCTCCCCTACCCTGGCAAGGCCATGAGAATCGCTGATGTCGCCACGGCAGGTTTGATCCAGTTCCGCCCCACCAGCGCCAGTAGCCCGCCCGAGGGCGACCGCTTCGAGCCGGGCGTCCCCCCGGAGCCGGTCCGGCTCACGCAGGCCATGATAGGCGAGTTGATGCGGACCAACGTGGGAACCGACCACCTCGTGGCCTGGAAGCTGCAGTTGCCCGGCGGCCTGGTAAGAGACAATCCCACCTTCGGTGCCGACGGCACGGTCTACGTTCCCCAATCGGGTGGAACGACCCTGATCAACTGCAACGAAGGCCGCATCATCACCCATCACAAGTTCCAGAAGCCCTGCGAGGCGGCGGCGGCCATGGCCCCCAACGGGGACCTGCTGCTCCCGCACAAGGGGCTGACCCGCTATCGTCCCGACATGTCGGAGGTCTGGAATCAAGACAAGGTCCCCTACGGCAACCAGCCGCCGCTGCTCGGACCCGACCAGAGCACCTACGTAGCGGGCTACAGTCCCAGGGGTACGGTCACCCGGGTCAACCCGGACGGGCAGATCGCCTGGTCGAGCGAGGTTCGTCGCGGACTGGGCGACCACATGGACACCCCGATGTCCCTGAGCGCCGACCAGAAGCGCCTCTACGCCGG
>CAZWUN010000024.1:0-28204 GCA_964637145.1 uncultured Burkholderiales bacterium | reverse complement strand
GCCGCTCAAGACCGCGGCCGGCGGTCCGGCCAGTCGCATCAACGACATCCTGTCCGTCGGGCTCAATCGGGGCACCCTGCTCAACAAGAATACGAGCCCGTCCTGCATCCCTTTCACGAACGTCACTGCCGGCCAGCCCGACTTCACCCCGGCGAACTTCTACGTGACCTCTGCCCAGGTGCCGGTGGTCAACCAGTATTCCAAGATCCTGCACCAGAACAGCCTCGGCCCGACGGAGCCCAGCGCCGGCTGCCCCGGGACGGGCGTCACCTTCCAGTACGGCCTGGCTCCCGACAACGAGGGGAACGTGTCTTCACAGCTTCAGAACAACACGGTCGCGACCTTCACCATCACGGTATCCTCCTTTTGAGAAGGATGCGCCGCCGACCTCACTCCTGAGAGAACAGAGCTTTCAAGGCCGAATCCGCGCCGCTGAGATCGGGATCAGAGTTCGGAAGGCGGATGCTGCCCACGACCGAGCGAGGGGGACCATCGCCCGCCTGGCGAGCCTCGGCGATCAATCGGTCGAGCACCTGGCTGATGCTGCCTGGGTACGCAGCCAGAAAAGGTTTTCGCGCTCCAGAGTTACCGAGATGGCCTTCTTGCTCATACTTTGATTGTTCGACAATCAGGCCGGGAGAAGCCTGGTCAGACGGTCGCCGATGTCCCCGAGGACTGGCAGCAATGGCATACTTGTTCCGTCTCAGTTGCGCAAGAAGGCGCCGCAGACTCCAAGATCGTTGTGAAGGGCGTGCCCGGCGCCAGACCGAAACAGCCGGATTGCATGCTCGATCCGATTGCTCCCGACCGCGAAGAAGACTACCAATCGTTCTCTGCCGAGCCGGTGACCGAGTCCGACCTCCACGGCGCCGCGGCCCGCTACCTCATCGAGTCTCTGCGGCTGCACTTTGCGGACCGCTCCGACGTCTACGTGGCGGGCAACCTGTTTGTTTACTACCTGCAGGGCTCACCGGATACCAAGGTCTCCCCGGACGTCTTCGTGTGCTTCGGGGCCGAGCCGCGCGCTCGCAAGGTCTATCGCACCTGGGTGGACGGCCCTTCGCCCGCGGTTGTCTTCGAGGTCACCTCCGAGAGTTCGCGCCTGATCGACCAGGGTGACAAGCGGGCCCGCTACGAGATGATGGGGGTGGAGGAGTACTACCTTTCGACCCGCTGGGAGAGTATCTACCAGGCAAGCTGCGCGCCTTCGAGCGGCAGGGTGACGTTCTGATTCCACGCCTGGGCTCGCCCCTCGTCAGTCCCCGGCTGGGGCTCGAGCTGGCCGTGGATGGGAGCTTGCTTCGACTGGCAATCCCTACCACCGGTGAGACTGGCCCGACAGGAGGCCGAGGCCCGCGCCGAGGCGCTGGAGCAGGAGCTTCGGCGCTTGCGCGGCCAGGACTGAGGTCTCACTGTCTCGGGGCGAAGAGGTCGAGCTGCTGGCTCTGTTCCGGTGTGGTGGCGGGAAAGCGTCCATCCCAGCTCGCCTGCAGCTCTTCCAGGGAGAGCGAGATTCCCCCCGCCGCGCGAAGCGCCGCGTTGCCCGGAGCTTCCTCTGGCCCGGTTCGCACGCAGGTGGGCACGCGCAGGATTCTGAAGTTCTCCAGTGCTCCTGACCAGGTGCCGCCGCTCTCGGCGCTGTCGGCGATCAGCACCGCGTCGCTGAGCGCATAGATCAGGCGGTTGCGGCCCATGGCGTTGCCCACCGAGAAGCGCGTGTCGGGGCCGAAGGGGGACACCAGGGCCACCCGTCCGGTGGCGATCATCTCCCGGTATTTCCGCGACAGCGCTTCCTTGCGCAGAGAGTCGGCCAGCACCCCGATC
Organism: uncultured Burkholderiales bacterium; assembly: GCA_964637145.1. Taxonomy (GTDB): domain Bacteria; phylum Vulcanimicrobiota; class Xenobia; order Xenobiales; family QWHO01; genus QWHO01. Next base: position 26,380 of record CAZWUN010000024.1, on the reverse strand, counting down.
ACGGCTCCACCTGCCTCGAAAGCGGCCTGCATGGCCTCGAGGTCGACGCCGCGGGCTCCCCCCGAGACCAGGATGAAACCCTCCTCGGCGGCGCGCCGGCCGGCGGCGCGAGCGAAGGCCAGGGCGGCCGGGGAAGCGTCGCGCGAGCCGACCACTCCCAGGCTGCGCCGCGCTTGCAGCAGGGCCCTGGATCCCGCTCCAAAGATCAGGGGCGGAGCGGCATCCTTCAGCACGCGCTTCCAGCGAGACGGATAATCCCCATCGCTTCGCGCCAGAGGCCACAGGCCGGCGGCGCTCCAGTCCTCCAGCCCCAGGGACAGCTTGCGAGCCAGGAGCTCGCCCAGCCGCTCTGGAGCGTGGGGTACCCGCGGAGCCAGCTCCGGATCGAGCAAGAGGTCGCCGGGTCGCTTGCCGGCCTCGCGCAGCCACCGAGCCAGCTGCCTGTACTGGGCCCCGGTGAGCGGCTTCTCCGGGCCGGGGAGAGGGGCGCAAAGGAGCAGGATGGCCTGGTGGTCGAGATCGGTCGGCATGGTCAATCACTCCCGGGTGCGGTCGAAGTCAGAGCCAGCGTGTAGACCCTCTCGACTCCGGCCTGGCGCAGCAGGGCGGAGACGATGGCAAAGGTCCAGCCCGAGTCGACCGCATCGTCGAGCAGCAAGACCGGACCCTCGAGAACATCCTGCACGGCAAAGACCCCGTCAAGGTTGCGGCATTGATGGAAGCTGTTCTCCTGGAGCTTCTGAGGCTGGTTTTGCTTCACCTTTCGAACGCTGGAACGAAATTCAAGATTGAGCCGCTTGGCCACCTCGCGGCTCAGCTCGGGCACGAGCTCGGGATTGGCCAGCGAGGGCACGCAGGTGACCCAGATCGGGCTCCAGCCCGAGTCTCGAACGCAGCGGGTTGCCTCTCCGGCTAGCCAGGGGTCGAATTGCCCGCTCTCTTTGCCCTGCCGCACCAGGCGCCCGACCCTCCCCTGACCCCATTGCACCAGAGCCTTGCCTTCGGCCAGCTGCAGATCGTCGGCCAGGGTTTTCCAACCATACTCGGGGAGGGCGTCGGCTGGAATTTTGGTTCGCGGTTTCAGGCTGACGTACTGCTTGCCCAGAAAGACGCGCGCTCGTTCCTCGAGCTCTTCCGGGGAATCCAGGGGCACCAGGCTCTGACCGCTACAGATTGAGCACCGACCGCAAGGTTGGCTTTCCGGCTGGTCGAGGGCCCCGAGCAGGAACTGCATGAGGCAGCGGGATGAACTGACGTACTCCACCATCTGGGCCGATTCGGCCTCACGCTGTCGGGCCAGCCGCTCGATCCGCTCGCGGTCGACCGAGAAGGGGTGAAGCGTACGCTTGTAGAGGGTCCCGTCCTTGACCACCGGTGGAGGGTCTTCGAGGACCAGCAGCTTGAGAATCTGATCGATCTTCCCGGCCCGCAAGTTCATGCGGGCCTCGAGAGCGGCCCTGCTCAGGCCCTCAGACTCCTCGAGCAGGTGCACCAGCTCTTCCATCGACTCCGGGGGCGGAAAGGCCGTTCGGATGAAGTGGGCATGGATCGCCTCATCCTCTTGACCTGAGAGAAGAACCCCGAGCGCCGAGGGCAGGGCCCGGCCGGCCCGGCCCACCTGCTGGTAGTAGTGGACCACCGACTGGGGGAGCTGGTAGTGAATCACAAAGCTGAGATCCGGCTTGTCAAACCCCATACCCAGGGCGGTGGTGGCGACCAGCACTTTGATCTGGTTGCGCAACAACCGCTCCTCGAGTTGCTCGCGCGACCCGGTGTCGAGGCTTCCGTAGTAAGCGTGGGCGTCGATACCGCAGGATTGAAGCCAGGCCGCGACCTGGAGCGAGTCGGCCACGGTCAGTACGTAGATGATTCCGCTGCCCTGAAGGGTGGGGACGACCCGGGCCAGCCAGGCCAGACGACCTTCGACGCTGGGCAGCGAGTGGTTCTGCAACCGCAAGCTCAGCCGCTCGAGCGGCCCCCGAAGGGTGTCGAAATGGCCCAACTGCCCCACGATGTCGCCCACGACCCGCCGACTGGCCGTGGCCGTGGTGGCCAGGATGGGACAGCCCTGGGGAATGCGCTGGATGACCTGACCGATGCGCCGGTAGTCGGGTCGAAAGTCGTGCCCCCAGTCGGAGATGCAGTGCGCTTCATCCACGACCAGCAAGCCCACCCGGCCGGCCACGGGAATCAGGAACTCCTCGAGGAACCGCTCGTTACCGAGTCTCTCCGGAGAGATCAGCAGAAGGTCGATTTCGTTGCCCAGCAGGCGTTCGCGAACCGTGCGCCAGTCGGTCACGTTGGTGGAGTTGACGCTGTCGGCATCCAGTCGAAGACGCCGGGCTGCCAGCATCTGGTTGCGCATCAGGGCCAGCAGCGGCGAGATGAGCACGGTGGCGCCGGCCCCACGACGGCGCAGAATCTTGGTGGCGATGAAGTAGACCATGCTCTTGCCCCACCCGGTGCGCTGCACGACCAGCAGCCGACTGGCGGAGTTTCCCAGAGCGTCGATGGCCTCGAACTGGTCCGCGTGGAAGGTAGCGTTGGGATCATCGGTGGCTGTTCTGAGCAGCTCCTGGCAGACGGAGTGAAAGGTTCTGGTCATGGTTTCTCCTGTGGGTGCGTCGTCTCTGAGAGAGCGAGCCCGCGGGCGATCAGATAGCAGCCGGGGCTAACTGTGCTCACTTGCACTCCAGCGCGATCATCTCTTCGACCTCGGCCAGGTTCAGTCCAAATTCTGAGTTACATCCGTGGTAATGGAGGTCGGCGAAATGCCGCACCGGACGAGATTGGACCGGTCGTTTCCTGGTTCGGTGGCTCACTGCAGCAGCGCCTGGCGAACCTCCCCTGAGTTGGTGTACACGTACAGCCGGTGTCGCGCCCGTGAGCAGGCGACGAAGAGGTCCTGTCTTTCGAACTTCCCGACTCGGAAGTCGTCCACGTCCACCAGGATCATCACCTCCGCTTCGAGCCCCTTGAAGGCCCGGATGCTGGAGAACCAGACCCCGTTGCCGGAGAGCCAGGCAGACACGTCGTCGACCAGGGCGTAAGGACCGAGTTTCTCCAGATTCAGGCATGACTTTGCCCGGGTGTAGGGGCTGAGCAAGGCGACCCGGGAGGCGTGCAGACTTCCGACCACGTCCTTGAGAAGCTGAGCGCAACCGTCGCGCACCTCTTTCTCGTCGCAATAACCGCGAATCTCCGTCGGGACCCCCTCGGGGCTGAAGCGCGGGCTCTTGATGGCCTGGCCCAGGACATTGCCGCAGGTGTGCGCGATCTGGCGGGTGTTGCGGCAGTTCTGGTTGAGATTGTAGGTGATGCCCTCCGGCAGATTGAGGCCGGTTCCGAAGAGGTTCTGAGCGGGATCGAAAAAGACATAGAGCGGCCCGCCCGGGTGCCTTTGCAGGGCCTCGATGGCCATCCACCACTCGTCGTGAAAGTCCTGGCCCTCGTCGACAACGATGGCGTCGTAGCGATCGTCGGCGATGTCGGTTGCGTCCAAGAGCAACTCGGCCGTCTTGTAGCGCCAGAAATCAGCGCTCTCCTCGGCTGGCGGCGAGAATGCCAGGCCGGCTTTCTGGCAGAACTCCGAGCAGAGCCCGTGAAAATGGGCCACCTTCAGGTGCTCGACCCCCTCCGTTCTTCGCCTGAGCCATTCGGCAAGTCGCTTGTTATAGCACAAAAGCAAGACCGAGCAGCCGTCGCGAGCGAAGGAGAGGGAACGTTCCAGGGCCAGAAGGGTCTTCCCAGAGCCCGCGGTGCCCTCCACCAGGACGCGGGGGTTGGCATAGATTCGTTCCAGGGCTTCGGCTTGCTGCTCGGTCAACTGGATGAGCATCTGCTCATCCTTCTCCAGGTCACGGGCCAGCGAGGGGACGATGCGGAAGGTGGACTGCAGGGCCTTTCGGAGTTCCTCGAAGTCGTTCGCGTGCATGTCCTCGGGGGTGCCCTCTCGGGCCCAGGCTCGCAGAGCATTGCGCACACGCGTGCCGAGCTCGGGTAGATCTCGGGCACAAAAGAGCATCGAGCCGTGAGCTCCCGGCGGGAGAGTGCCCTGGTAGTTCACGTCGGGGAAGGCAACCGCGTATCCGCCGGGACACGGAGTTTCGCCAGCCCTGATGAATCGCCCTCGCTCGCTCACTTGATTCTTCAGAGCATGAAAATTACGCTGGGCCTGCTTGAAGGGATCCTGCATCGGGTGGTCGTTCTGCCACCACTCGGCCCCGTCAGGGTCAAACCGGATCGACCCACCCTTCACTTCCAGCACCAGCAATCCGTAGCGACGATGCACCAGCACGAAGTCGGCTTCACCCTCTTTGAGCCTCTCTTCACGACGAAGCCAGTTGTAGGAGTGAAAGACCGTCCATTCCTCGTCCAGCGTTTCTTGCAGAGCCAGGGCGACATCTCTCTCCGATCGCTGCTCGATCTGGCCTGGATCGACTCGAGGGATGAAGCGGGGTTGACCCGATCTTACTTGCGTCATGCCCCCACGGCCGGCCTGCGGCGCCGCCTGGATAGCTGCCCTCCATCAAGTAGCCATCCCTTACCGCCCCGGGTGTCAATGCGCTGGTCCACAAGGCCCTCCGCTGTCACGAGATGATTGCGAGACAGTATTCCCTGGTGAGCCGCCTCCTGCCTGTCGATTCCCAGACCCTGTGATCGGCGAAGTGGCCAGAGCTTCAATCCCGCCTTCTGGCTGGTTACAGCTGCTTCTGGCCCGTGGAGCCTGGTCACCGCTCAAGGCCTCGCGGGTCGGAATCCGCACACCGGATCACCTTGGGGGAGTGTCCGACGACAGTAGCTGTCATCCGCCCGACGTAGACTTGAACCATGCGCAACAACAGCTTCGTTCACGCCTTCATCGTGCTCTATGCGTTGACCACCGGGCTTGCTCCGGCAGATGAGCTCTACGTCCGCAACCAGCCGGTCCGGCAGGCGGTCAGCCGCGCTCAGGAGACCTATGTTCCCCAGGCCGAGCTCGAGCGGCTCCTGCGAGCTGAAGAGCTGAACCGAATCTCCTATGACCCGCCGAGGGTGCTCGTCGATGATCAGGTCGTGGGGGAGATGCTGACCCAGGGCACCGAGCCCCTGATTCCGCTGGTGAAGGTCGCCCTGGCGCTGGGCTACAGCCGGCGGCCGAATCCTTCTCTCGGCTTCACCGACCTGGTCAGCCCTCAGGCACAACAAGAGCGAAAGAAGATCGAGAAGCGACCCGGGGGGCAGGATTGGGAGATCTCGAAGGGTTTGATGCAGCGAGTCCTTCACAGCGACGGTATCTATTCCTGGCCGGAGCAGCAACGCCGGATGGAGACGATCGGCGAGCTGCTCAGTGCCCAGACCGAAGCTCCCAGTTTGCTCTGGATGTACTACATCTCCAACCAGAGCGCTCCCAATGCCTTCACCACCGGCGCCGGCTTCATCTGCGTGTCGCGAGGATTGCTCCAACTGGGACTTACCGACGACGAGTTGGCCGGTGTGCTGGCCCACGAGATGGGCCACGGCATGTGTCGGGGGGTGGAGAACGCCAGGCAAAGGTCGGAGGATATGTCCAAACTCTCCGGGGGCATCGAGCAGCTGCGCCAGGAGCAGCAGCGCGTGGCGGCTCTTCTCAAGCAGCTTTACGCTCGCCTGGATGAGCTTCAAGACCTCTACCGCCGGGCTCAGGTCCACTACCAGCAGACGGGGGACGGCTCCTACGTGACCCAGGCGGAGAATGCGATCTCCGAAGTGACGCAGCAGATCCGTCGAACCGAGAAACGCTACCGGGCTATCGAGCAACAGGTACAGGGCATGGCCAAGAGCTGGAAGGACAAGGATTTTCGCAACAACTCTCAGCTGTGGAACCATGGCGACGAGCTCGACGCCGACGTGAGGGGACTTCGCTACGCCACCATGGCCGGCTACAACCCGACCGGGATGCTCTCGGCCCTGGTCAAGATGAGGCGTGCCGACGTCGAGAAGTTCGGCTACTGGACTCTGGGAGCCGACGGCCAGGGCGACCATCCCTCACTCTCCACCCGCATCCAGATCGTCGAGAAGGTGCTGAAAGACTGGCAGAAGGCGGGCCGATGAGACGACTGCTCCTCTTGCTCCTGATTCTGCCGGCCATAGCGCAGAGCTATCCGCCCGTTCTCATCGAGGTACTGGGCTATGACCTTCTCTCTCACCACTACCAGAAGGCTGAAATCCCTGTGTTCAGCGTGCTTGGCGGGGGTCGCCGCGAGCTCTTGTCGGGCCGTATGGCCGAAGTGCCCGACAGCACCTTGCGGGCCCTTATCGAGGAGCCGGATGGCACCCGCCGGATCGTGCGCGTCGAAGGCCAGGCCACCCGGGTGTATGATCTGCGGGGAAGGGAGATGCCCCTGAGCGGGCTACGCAAGGGCGCCTCCTATGCGGCGGCCTTCTATGCTGCTCAGGACCCCGTCGTGACCCAGCTGATCGAGTTGGGCGGCGACCCGGGGCTGGGGGCCGTCCCGGCCGCCCGGCCGCGCACTCTGCCCGTGATGCTGGGAACTCGCAAGGTGCATCCGCCGCAGGGATGGCAGGCCACGGTCTCCGGAGGGTGGCTGGAGATGTCGCCCCGAGCCTACCGGGGCAAGCTCAAGCCCTTCCTTTTCGTGCGCCCTCTCGAGAGCACCGCGCAGGGGTCGGAGAAAGATTCGGGGCAACTGGTCGTGCTGGCCCGGGAGGGGTCTGAGCAGCTTGCTGTCTGGGCCCACGACGACCAGGTGTTGATGGTTCGGATGCTCGAGCAGGACGGCCTGGCCGTGGCCCTCTTCTGCCTGCTCGAGGACTACCAGAGGGTGGTGCCCGGGTACCTCGAGCTGAGGGCGGGTCTGGCGGCTCCGACCAGCTTCGAGCCGGGAGAGTTCCATAGGCTTCGGAGGATTTCAGACGGAATGTTCTCCTGGAAGTCTAGACAGCCATTCAGAGCGATCTGGCACTCGTCCCGCAAATGGCGACATTACGGATAGCGGAGGAGAAGGCTCGTGGACCTGTGGCTCTGGTTCAAGTATCGGGTTCTATTCCCGATGCTCGGAGGGCTTTTCAACCTGAATCGGTCGATGTCATCTTGATTCTGATGCTTGTGCTCATTCTCTCAACGCCCTTGCTGTTACTGCTGTTCAAAGATTTCCTGGTATCCCTGCTGGCCCCTCCACACCCCCAGGAAGTGAAGAGATGACTCATTCAGGAGCTGGAACTGGAGGCGACGAGGTCGAGCTGGTTCTCCACTTCCTGGCACAGGCGTGACTCGGCCGTGACGCCGGGGCCTGGTCGATGTAGGCGTTGGACCCCTGAAGGGCGTGCCAGGGACCAGACCGAAACAGGCGGAGAGGTGATGGCATGCTCGATCCGATTGCTCCCGACCGCGAAGAAGACTACCAATCGTTCTCTGCCGAGCCGGTGACCGAGTCCGACCTCCACGGCGCCGCGGCCCGCTACCTCATCGAGTCTCTGCGGCTGCACTTTGCGGACCGCTCCGACGTCTACGTGGCGGGCAACCTGTTTGTTTACTACCTGCAGGGCTCACCGGATACCAAGGTCTCCCCGGACGTCTTCGTGTGCTTCGGGGCCGAGCCGCGCGCTCGCAAGGTCTATCGCACCTGGGTGGACGGCCCTTCGCCCGCGGTTGTCTTCGAGGTCACCTCCGAGAGTTCGCGCCTGATCGACCAGGGTGACAAGCGGGCCCGCTACGAGATGATGGGGGTGGAGGAATACTACCTTTTCGACCCGATGGGTGAGTATCTGCCGGGCAAGCTGCGCGCCTTCGAGCGGCAGGGTGACGTTCTCATTCCGCGCCTGGGTTCGCCCCTCGTGAGCCCCCGGCTGGGGCTCGAACTGGCCGTCGATGGGAGCTTGCTTCGACTGGCAATCCCTTCCACCGGTGAGACTTACGCCACCTACCTGGAGGAGCACAGGGCCCGTCTGGAGGAGCAGCGGGCCCGGCTGGAGGAGCAGCGAGCCCGACTGGAGGAGCAGCGAGCCCGTCAGGAGGAGCAGCGGGCTCGCCAGGAGGCCGAGGCCCGCGCCGAAGCGCTCGAGCAGGAGCTTCGGCGCCTGCGCGGCCAGGACTGAAGGCGAAGAGCTAAATGGACCTTGTCGAACAAACCCGGGTGGGCAAGTAGACTATCCGTGCGGCTGGCCAGATCCTGGCGAGCCTGAGTCTCTTTCGTTGTAGGGGAGGAAGACCGAATGTCCGGACGCGTCCTGCTCATCGGCCGCAATCATGCCTGGCATCGGGAGAAGAATCAGTCTACCGGCTCGAGTTGGATGGCCAGCGATACGAGCTTCCGCGCGAGCTCGTGGTGCGTTTTTTGCGCGAGGTACGCCGCGAAGAGGGTCTCTGCATCCGAGACGGCTGCCTGATAGCGACCGGGCTTAAAGAGTCTTTGGAGGGTTAAGTCCCAACCCTGGTGCGGTACATCGCCAGCGTGGCCCCGTCCTCCAGGGCCTCGCGGCGGCTCTCCCCGGCCCGGCAGAACTCGAGCAGGGCGTGCATGAAGCCCAGTCCCTCGGCGGCTCGCTGGTTTGAGAGTAGATCGAAGCTCGGCTCGAGGAGCGGCCGGGGGAGGAAGACCACGCACTTCTCCCTGGCCCGGGTGATGGCCACGTTGAGCCGGTTGAGGCTGTAGAGAAAGTCGGCCTCACCCAGGGCCGTCTCAGGGTCGCTCACGCCGTAGCTGACCAGCACAGCGGCGCTCTCCTGGCCCTGCATCTTGTCCACCGTGTCCACGAAGGCGCTCGCCTCCCACTCGCGCAGGCGGGCCAGGGCCTGGCGGATGGCCCGGATCTGGAGGTGGTGCGGGCTCACGATGAACAATCCCTGGCGCCAGAAGACGGCATCGTCTCGCCAGGGGCCACGTCGGCGGAGATCGGCGGCCAGGCGGGCCACCAGCTCGGCTTCCACCCGGTTCTCCACGGTGGCCCGAACGTTCTCGAGCACGCACAGGGCCAGCGGAAATTCCGGGTCGAGCAGCCACTCGCACAGCGCGTCACTGGACTTCCCCTTCAGCTTCAGCCGCGCGCGGCCGTCCACCGGACGGTAGTCCGAGCCGTAGAGTGCCTCGGCGGGGAAGGCGCACAAGGTATCGTTCATCCGCCAGTTCTCGGTGAGCTGGCAGGCCGGGTGGCGCTCCTGCAGGTAGGCGAAGACCGAGTCGTGCAGGCGGTTCTCCTCGGGGTAGCGGCCCTGGATGATGGGCGGCAGCTGCAGGTGATCGCCGGCCACAACCAGGCGGCCCTGGGGCGAGAGCCAGCGCAGAGCGAGCGCCGCTTCGCCCAGCTTGAGCTGCGAGCCCTCGTCCACGATCATGAGATCCACCTCGCGGCCGGCTTTTTGCAGGCCGTAGACCGTGCCCCCCACCACGCCCGGAAGCGAGGTCGCCTCGGAGTGGGTCACCTGGTGGGGCTCGACCGGCTCATAGACAATGCGCCGGGCGTCGGGCAGCTTGCGCACCAGGTTGTCGATGGCGGCGTTGGTGAAGGCCGTGACCCCCACCCGCAAGCCCGGATTGGCCTGGAGCAGCCCCTTCAGAGCGGTGGCCAGAAAGTAGGTCTTCCCCGTCCCCGGAGGGCCCCAGATCAGGGTGAGGCGATGCCGTCGCAAGTGCTCCAGGGCCTGGCTCTGGCTCGGGGTCAGCGCCAGTCCCCGGGCGCAGGGCAGAGTCGGCAGCTTGCCCTGCAGCTCTCCGCGCAGCAGGCGCAGAAAGTGGCTCTTGGGCTCGGTGTCGAGCTCGCGCAGACAGGCCAGGATCTTGTCGGTGTTGGAGTCTTGAAAGCGAGGGTGCAGCACCGCCCGCTCCCCGGGAGCGAGCTCGGGCTGGATGCTGGCCGAAATGACCTTGAGCTCCAGCTCTTTGATCGTGCCGTCCTCCGGGCGGGCGGTGAAGTCGAGCAGTTTGGCCAGGCGCACGGGGGTCTTGCCCGGGGCGTAGTAGGTTGCCCGGTTGCGAAAGTCGTCATAGGCCATCTGGGCTTTCTCGCCTTCCTCCCCCTCGGGCACGAGCAGGCGGTCGGGCATCACTGACGTGGTGACCGCCGAGGAGTCCACCGTGCTCAGCACCTTCCAGCGCCGGTCGTCGAGGCACTGGAGAGGGATGCTGAGGGATTGTTGCTCGCGCTCGGCCCGAGGCGCCGAGCGCCGCCGGCGGGTCTTGAGCGCCCCCAGAAAGCACTCGTAGCGCACCACGAAGGCCAGGCGAGAGAGCTCGGGATGCTCGAACGGCTCGCTGTCCACGAACTGAAAGCGGGGAGGCCAGGCAAAGAGGCGGTGGCGCAGGCGCCTGCGCAGACCGTCGAGCAGCACGGCGCAGGCTTCCAGGCGACGGCGCAGCGTGTCCTGGACGAACCCGGAATGGTCCTTCTCGCCGCTCCAGGTCTTGAGCACGGCGTCCTGGCGCAGCGCGTTGCTCAGCTCGAAGCGCAGGTAGGGGGGAGTCTGGTAGCTGTAGCCCTCCCAGGTCTTCAGCCACTCCAGAGTCTCCTCCAGGGTCAGCGTGAGGGGTTGCGGCACGGCCACCAGGTCGCGGATGGCCTCGGTCAGGGCCACGACCGGGTAGGGGATCTCGGTGCGCGGGTGCTCGTCCCAGCGAGCCAGCTCCTCGCTCTGGAAGTGGAACAGAAGCTGCAGGGCCTGCTCGGACGACTCGGGGTCTTCCAGCGCCTCGAAGAGCAGGTCTTCGAGCAGGTCGCGCTCGTGGGCGTCGAAGACGTAGCACTGCAGGGTGAGCTGCTCTTTCCATTCCGAGTGGGCGCGGTTGTGGGCGTCCACCTCGGCCAGGCGCCGGTGGAGCTCGCTGACCAGGCCGCGCCGCACATCCTGCGTCTCCTCGAAGCTGCGCGCGCAGAGCTGCCATCCTTCCCGGTGGGCCCATTCCCACCGGGGGAATCGGAGCAGGGCGGCCGCGTAGATCGCTCCCGAGACCGGCTCTTTCTGGAGGGTCAGGAAGATCCGCTGGCTTTCTCCTGAGGGAAGAGCCAGGCTGGCTCCTCCGTGCTCTTGCAGTTCTTGCCCGAGCAGGGCTCGCACCTGGTGGCCCAGCCGATGAGCGCGCCCCCGCAGCGACCCGCACAGGTCGATTCGCTCGGGAGAGCGCTTGAGGTAATCGGCCAGCTCGCTCAGGCGGTTGACCCCCTCCTCGCGCAGGAACGCGCGGGCGCCGTGGGAGAGGTAGGGGAGCAGCGAGACCGAGCTCGTCTCCTGGGCCTCCTTTCTGCAGTGCTCGAAATAGTCGCACCACTCGCAGCGATAGAGAACGTGCCAGGGAATCTCCTCGAGCTCGGCCCGGAAGATGCTCGTCAGCCGATCGCGCAGGAAGGTCTCCAGCACCGGCAGGGTGTGGCGCAGCTCGAAGTCGGTAGGGGAGGACTGCTGCGAGAGCCAGATCCCCCCGGTCTGAAGGTCGATCGTCTCCGGAAAGTGCTCGCGCAGGATCAGGACGTAGAGCCCCACCTGGATGCGATGGCTGGATTTGAGCTCGTCGCTGGCCTTGACGTCGATCACTCGCAACTGGCCCTGTTCGGTCTTCAAGACCAGGTCGGGCTTGCAGTCGGGGAAGCAAAGCAGCTTCGGGTCGAGTCCGTAGCGCTGGTAGAACGACGGGGGAATGGGGAGCTGGCCCTGATAGAGGGCCTGACCGGTTCGGAGCTTCGGGAGCTTGTCGAGGGTGTCCTGGACGCTCCAGGCGCGATCCCGCGGAGCCCCCCCGCCGGGCGGCACCAGGGCGCGCCGGCCGAGGTGGCGCAGCACCTCTTCCTCCCAGGCAAAGCCCGCCTCGAGCAGCGAGCGGGTGACGGGGGAGCGGGAGCGGTCGCGCCGAGGGACCCCGGGCTCGCCCTTGGGGCTCGCGTCGTAGCGAAGAAAGCGCTCGCAGTCATGGTAGAAGTAGCGCGCCAGGCGGGCGGGGCTGATGAAGTAGGCCACCTGTGGCCCTTCGGGATGCGGGAGCGAGGGTCCTTACAGTGAGGCTCTCCCCTTGAAGCTATCGACGGCGGAAGCCGGCCTCTTTTCCAGCGCTGTCGGCAGGGTCGCTGCTCTGGAAGGAGGAAAGTGCCGGTTCGAAGGAGGGGCGATGAGCTACGACATCATCGGGGACATTCACGGGTATGCCGACAAGCTGCGCGCTCTGCTACGAAAGATGGGCTACGCGGAGAAGGGAGGGGTCTGGCGCCATCCTTCCCGGCAGGCGATTTTCGTGGGCGACTTCATCGACCGGGGGCCCGAGCAGCTCGAGAGCGTGCGCATCCCCCGGGCCATGATCGACGCCGGAGCGGCTCGGGCCGTGTTGGGCAACCACGAGCTCAACGCCATCGCCTACGCTCTGAAGGACCCTGAGACGGGGGAGTATCTGCGTCGGCACTCGGACAATAATCTCAAGCAGCACCGAGCGTTCCTGGAGGCTGTGGAGGGCAGGAGCGATCTTTACCGCGAGCTCATCGACTGGTTCTTGACCCTGCCCCTGTGGCTCGACCTGGGGGAGATTCGCGTGGTTCACGCCTGCTGGCATCCCCGCTTCAAAGACTACATCGAGCCAAAGCTCGTCAATCGTGCTCTGACCCCCGAGCTGATGCCCGAGGCCAGCCGCAAGCCCGCCAACAAGGCCGATCTGTTCACGCCCGAGCCGGGGGTATACAAAGCGGTCGAAGCTCTTACCAAGGGCCTCGAGACGCCGCTTCCGGAGGGATACAGCTTTCTCGACGCTCAGGGCCATGAGCGCCGTGAGATCCGGGTGCGCTGGTGGTCGCCCCAGGCGACCAGCTATCGCGAGACCGCCCTGCTCGGCAGCGAGCACTCCAGCACGCTCCCGGAAGACCCTGTCCCTTCCCACGTTCTGCTCGGCTACGACGGCCCTCCGCTCTTCATCGGTCACTACTGGTTGACCGGGACGCCCGCTCCCCAGACTCCAAAGCTTGCCTGCGTGGACTACAGCGCCGGACGGGGTCTTGAGCTGTGCGCCTATCGCTGGGACGGAGAACAGGAGATCCTGAGCGAGAACTTCGTGACGACCTGACCGGTTGGAATGGGAGCCGACGCGTTCCGTGCTGTCCTTCGGCCTGGTGTCACCGTCAATCACGCACCACAACTCCAGCGAGTATTACCACGCCCAATTTGCCGCTGGCCGCGGTTGCCCGATTATCTTCCCGCCAGAACGGGCTCCGGATTACGAGTCAGATTGCGAACCCCCAGGTTGAGAACTCCGCTAGGAGTGTCGGCCAGGACTCTGGCTTCGAACAGCGCCACGAGCTCGAGCATGATGGATCGGGTCGGTCGAGCCGGATCGACAGTCAACTCGCCCTCTTCGATGCTGGAAAGGTGAATCGTGTTCCGAAATCGGTCATGCAGCCAGGTCAGAAAACGGTTGGGGGCCTCGCGCGCACCCTGAGCGAGCTGGCTTTCAATCAAGGTAGGAAGGGAGTTCAGAATCGACACCGCGACCGGGTCGTCGGCAACAGCTGGAATCTCGCCGGGCTTTTGTTGCGAGACGAAAAACCAGAAGCCACTCTCGGCCGCCTCGGACGGCGGGCTGACTCCCACAATCGCCAGAGGGATCGAGCTGGCGCTGGGACTGGTCAAGTCCTCGCAAAAGCTCAGTATGGCATATTGGTATCTTACCTGCATCCGACGCTCCTACAGAGATAAAACCCCACGGATTAAGTTCTTTCTGCCCATGAGCCCCTCCTTTATTACCCCTGCCTGGTCCCGCGGCAGAAAGGGCTCTGGAATGCGGTCAATGATGGTGGCGATCGTCTCGTCGGCCAGGGACTCGATTCTGCGGACCCCGTCCTCGAGCCGTTCTGAGTCCAACTGCTCCAACATCAGCGGGGGAAAATGTGCTTTTCGAACATCGCGCCAACCGCCCTCATTCCACGAGCGATCGAAGCCCATCGAGAAGGCGAAGTCGAGGAACACGAGCTCGCTGGTGGCGAGTTGTCCGGGAACGTAGCCCAAGACGATGTTATGGGGATGATCCCCGTGGTCCATTTGCTTGATCCAGGTATCAAAAGCGAGCATCGAGCCGCACTGCGGAAGGGCTCTGGCCAAGGCCACGCCGAGGTCGCTCTCATCCAGACTTTGACTCTTGATGTGCTCCCAGGCAAACTGTCTGGGATACATCACGAGAGAGATGCACGCCGGAAGACCCGGTGGAAAGGTCGCGAGAAGGACTGGCGGCACCGGTAGCCCGAGCTCAAAGGCTAGATCGGAGGCGATCTTCTCACGAGCCGCGCGGCGGTACAGAGGGTCATCCGCCTTCTCCTCGGTCGGCTTCATGTAGGCGCGTCTCCTCAACGGAACGATAGTGACGTATTGTCCGGATGCCTCGCCTGGAAGCGCACCAGCCTGGTTCGGACTTATACTCCATTCGTGAGGACACTCTACGTAATGGCGCCAGTCCCGACGGATCTCGTCATTGGTCATGATGAGATACCTTCAAGACCGCTCTCTGGCCCGGCTTTCCGCCTTAAGCCGATTCGGACTCCTGACTTGCAGCCTCATTCTAGAACAGACGGGCACCGCACCAGCGCATACGATCGGATGAACCCGGGGGCGATGTGGGCCCCCGAGCTGACGAGCTTCAAGTCCTGGGGCGTCCAGCCGGGCTCGAGCGGCAGAGTGCGCGAAACCGTGACCCGGGTCTTCTCGCCGTCCAGCTCCACCTTCTCGAGCAGCCCCCAGTGGGTCAGTCGTGAACAATCGGTCGCATCCGCCAGGAGGACTGCAACCCGCTTGTCTCGTCCGGCCCCGGCAACCATTCTGGCGGCGCCGGTCCAGCGTTTGCGCTCGACGAAAGTCACGGGCCCGGGGGACTCGACCATGCGGTCGAGCTCGTCGGGGTGCCGGATCGCGTAGACCGCCTCGGGCCACAGCGGAAAGGGCGCGCTGGCCGGGTCAGCCGGGACGACATCCGGCTCGGGCCCGTCAGGGTCCTGGAGCTGCCACGTTTCCCACGAACTCGGCGGGGGAGCCTCCCCGCGCGGGGTCAGGCCCCATTCTGCATGGGCCGTCAGAATCTCGCGGCGAAAGCTGGCCTGCACCCCGTAGGGCGCCCGAGAGTGGATCGGCATCCGCCATTCTCCGCCATAAAAGTAGGCCGGTCCGCTGGACACCAGAAGCTCTCCCTCCTCGCAGCCGAGGTGCAACAGGGACAGGTGCGGGATAGCTCCGGCGCGGGCCAGAGAGATGCCGCGAGGGAGCCGGAAGGTCTTGGCGCCACGAGCGATCTTCTTGAACTCGGCCGCATCGACCTCGGTGGGAGCGCTGTGAATCGGCCACCCGCCCGGCCACTCTTCCAGGGTGAGCGGCAGCTCACGCCGTCTGGCGCAGGCGAGCAGCAGATCGCCGACATCCACGCGGTGGCAACCAACGCCGGGAACTAGCTGGGTGGGAGAGGCGCAGTGGCAAAAGTAGATCACGCGACAGCCCTGGGCCGCCGCGCTCTCGATCAGGTCGAGCAGCTTGTCCGCATCATCGGGCCGATGGATGACGGTCTTCTGGCCGCCCGTGGCCACGGCGCGGTTCCCCAGGCCCTGGATCCAGTGGTAGCGCTCCGGCCCCAGCAGATCCTGAAAGGCGCCCTCTTGAAACCCGACC
Organism: uncultured Burkholderiales bacterium; assembly: GCA_964637145.1. Taxonomy (GTDB): domain Bacteria; phylum Vulcanimicrobiota; class Xenobia; order Xenobiales; family QWHO01; genus QWHO01. Next base: position 10,791 of record CAZWUN010000024.1, on the reverse strand, counting down.
GCCCGGCCCTGCCGCCGAAAGCGAATATCCACGAAGACCGGGGGCCCGAACCCACGGCTCTTCTCCACGGCATCCACCATGGCGACCAACTCAGTGGTGGAGTTTCCCCAGCCCTCGTGGCCCCACGAGAACGCCGTCAAAGATTCGCTGCTCTGGCTCATGACAGTCTCCTATCGCCTGCTCCTTGGGCGCGGGCTTCCGCCTCGAGCCGGTCAGGGCTCCAGATTTGCTCCGCCAGTTCCTGATAGAGGGCCTGGCGCGCGTCCAGGTCGGCTTTCTTGAACTCGAGGTGGGCCCGGAAAGGCAGACCCGACTCCCGCACGAAGTGATCAAAGCCGGGGTCGTTAGCGTAGGCCTGTGGGTTGAGGCTCCGGGCCAGCAGGTTCTGTCCGTAGTAATGCGGCAGCTTGCGCCCGTAGCGCATGTCGCCGTAACTGGCGTTGAAGCTCTTGGGCAGGAGCAGCAGCCCGCCGATTCGGTTGCGGTACTCTTGAAACTCGCCCGGGTTGGGGAACTCGTCTGTATGGCGCTCGAAGTGGTTGGCCCAGATGTGCTCGACCTCGTAGCCTTTCCGCCCCCTTTGGATATAGGTTGCGTATTGCGAGGCCCGGCCCGAGCGGGTCTCCACGTAGTCCGTCATGCGGGCCAGCAGTCTGTGGATCTGCCGCCCATTCGTGCCGTGCAGCCGGAATCGCTCGTTGCTCTTGAACGTGGCGGGGTCGGAGTCCAGCTCCTCGCGCAGGAGCTTTGCCAGGGCCTCGGACTCGAGGCCGCGGATGCTCAGCATGATGCGAAACATGGTGTACTGGAGCGTGGAGTAGTCGATGGCCCGCCAGTTCCAGATGCGCCGATACAGCAGGATATCGAGGAAGGCGCTGACGATGCGGACCTTCTTCAGGAGGGTGGCCTCGGCGTCGCTCACGCAGAGCGGCGCCAGGAGGACCGGGAATTGCAGCGTAAAGTTGTGCTGGGCATTGAAAAATACGCACTCCAGACCCGTCTGCAGGCTGTCGGCGGCGCGCCTCAGCTTCTCGTACCAGTGGGTGTAGAACTCGAAATCCTGTTCCACGAAACGCAGAAAGTCGGCGCTGGTCTGAAGGCCCAGCAGGCGCTCCTGGTCGCGCACCCAGCGATGGAACTGGGTGCCGATCAGGTCGAAGTCGCCCGGTTCGGCGTCGCGCTTGCGCTCGCGGATGGTGCGGGCGTGGCGGGCGCGAAGCCAGGCCTTGATGGCGTCCGCGTCCTCCTCGCGGCCCAGCTTCTGGAGCGCGAAGGCCCGCTTGGACCAGGCCTTGCTGGCCCGAGTTCTCTCCGGTGCCGAACCGATGTTGGCCAGCACGTAACCCTTGAGCATGTCCTTGGGGGTCAGGGAAAGGCCCCGGTCGTTCATGGCCTCGAAGATCTTGTAGGCGTCCTCGTCGGAGTAGGCGGTGATCTCCACGAGATGCACGTTCTCGATGAGCCAGTCGACAAAGTAAGGGAGAGCCTCGCGACTTCGCGACAGGCTTCCGCCGCGCAGTTCGGCCTCCTGGGCGCCGGAGGGTTGCCCGTTGCCGGGCTCTGCGACCGGAGGTGTGGGAAAGGCCTCGACCAGGTCCTCGTAACGAGCCCGGATGTTGGCGACGGACTCGGGCGGATCGGCCTCGCTGAAAGCTTTCCCCTCAAAGAGAGCCTCCATGCAGGCCGCCCGCTCGGGGACGTCGAGATTGAAGCTCCGATCGCCATACTGCTGGCTCTGGATCAGGGTATCCAGCTGGGACCTCTGGTCTCCAGTCTGCAGCTGATGACGGAGGTAGATCAGGAGCAGGGTCAGAGTGGTGAGCCGCTGTTGCCCGTCGATGATGAACTTCTGGCCGTCCTTGTCGCTGATGATGACGGACCCCAGGAAGTAGTGCCCGTATCCTTTCACGGCTCGGCGCTCGTTGCCGGGCTTGTGGTGCTCCTCGAACGTCTCGACCAGGTCGTCGATCAGCTCCTTGACCTGCTTGGTCTGCCACTTGTATTCGCGCTGGTAGTAATCGATGGAATACTTGCGCGAGAAGAGAAGCTCCTTGACGGACCGGCCCTGCCCGTCGATCTTGCGTTGCGTGGTGGTGCTCATCGAATCGTCTCCCTATCCGGCCGAGGGTCTGCGTCGGCCGCGAGCCGGGGCGGCCGGCGGCTCCCATTTCCGCATCGCCTCCAGGGTGGTCCCCAGCGTGCGCGCTTCCTGCTCAGTGTGCACAGCTAGATGGTTAGAGGCCAGAGGACCAGTGCTCCAAAGAAAATGCCTTTTTCGGACATCGGTGATCCCCCCCGCTCCTGGCGAAGCCAGTCATTGCCTGGAATCGAGAGTAATGTGCCATCAGGTGCCTGAAGTCCTTTCTGTAATCGTGGGCGGGCCACTTCATAAGGGTTGCGAGAAATTTATCGGTCACCGGATCAATCCATCCGGTGTGGTGAAATGGCTACTTTGTGTGTCTGCGCCTGCGGGAGGTCTTCTCGGGCTTTGCCTCAGCCAGATGCTGTCTCGCCGCATTGGTGCTCCTCTTCCGGTGAGAGGGACTCTCGGTTTGGAATTGCCTTCTGGGCTCGGGTCCGGGCAATGAACCTGGCTAGGTGTGCACGCTATTCCAGGGCAGCGTCCTTCTGGGCGAATGCGAAGAACGCTTCGGGATCCTTAAGGCCGCGTTTGAGTAGGGCGCGCACGAGATCCCGCTTAAACTCGGGGTGCACGAAGAGGGGCACCATCTTGAGCCAGGGGTAGCGGTCCAAGTGCACCAGCGCCTCCTGCCAGGTGACCCACCCGGAGCGGGAGATGGCCGGAGGCAATCCTTGGAGGTCCTCCTCATTGAGCAGGGCGTGGGTCCCGGACTCGTTTCTCTCCAGGGCGAAGCGGCCATCTTGATGGATAAGGCTCAGACTACCGCCTTCGGCGCCCATTCTCAGGATGATCTCGGCCACCTCAAGCCACCCGTCGCCCACTGAGCTGGTGCAGGCCCAGATTTATGGTCTTCCCCTCCACCTGGTCGTAGAACTCCCGGGAGAGCTCCCGCTGGCGAGCCAGAAGCGGAGTCAGGTCCAGGACCGGTTTGTCAGAAGTCTGTTCTTGCATTGGTGCTGTCTCCTCGGGATGCGTTGTGATGCCCCCATCCTACGAGGCCCGGGTGACAGCAAGCGTCATTGTGTAGGATTCAATGGTAGGGGTTTCCATGGACCCTGTAAGGTCTGTTCGATTATCTGGTTTTTAGTGGCTTAGTTTCATCGTTTCTGTGTTCGTTTTTTGAACCGCCGGTTCAAAAAACGAGCACTTGTTCGTGGAACTCACTATAGCATCTCACACGTCGCGAATCGACAAAGGCCTTGAGCAATGCTTACAGCAGGGCCTGGAGCAGGGTCGCCAGCGCCTGCAGAGGGGTATCAGTCGCATTATCGCCAGCCGCTTTGGCCAGGTGCCCGCCCGTCTCACCGAGCTGCTCGGCGAGTTCGATGACGGTCGGCTTGAGGAACTGACCGTTCTGGCGGCCACCGTCTCTTCGTTGGAGGCTTTCGAAGCGGAGTTGCAGTAGTCCGGAGAGAGCCCACAAGGATTGGCGGGCGCCAGCGTGAAACCGGCGCGCCGCTCCATCCTTGCGGGGTCGGTCGGTGGAGCCCTGATCGGGCTCCTCGGGTCTCCTCACCGACCACTCGGCGAGGAGTCCTGAGCCGGCGCTCGAACCCGCTCCCGTGAACATTGTCTGTCCCCACTGCGAGGCGGTGAACAGGGTCCAGAGCGAGCGAATGGCCGACCGCCCGATTTGCGGCAAATGCCAGAACGCGCTCTTCACCGCGCACCCGGTAGCCCTGAACGGCCAGGGCGCTTTCGAGCGGTATGTGCAACGCAACGAGATTCCCGTTCTGGTCGACTTCTGGGCGGAATGGTGCGGACCTTGCCAGATGATGGCTCCCCAGTTCGAGCAGGCGGCGGGCCAGCTCGAGCCCGAGGTTCGCCTCGCCAAACTGGATACGGAGGCCTTCCCGGCCATCAGCCGAGGGCTGGGCATCCGGGGGATCCCGACCCTCATCCTGTTTCGTGCCGGTCGGGAGGTGGCCCGTCACTCGGGCTTCATGCAGGCTCCCCAGATCGTGGCCTGGACCCGTCTGCAGCTGGGCTCGTCTTGACAGCTTTCCAGGGCATGTGTTACTGTTCGTGCCATGAGTGGTAGAAGCTTCGTTGAATCCCGGTCCGCGCTCTGCTGCTCTATTTCCCTCTGTTGTTGTCGCGCCCATGCCCGACACAGGATTCACCTGAGGGAAAGCTAGCCCCACCCGACGCCGAGTCGCGGTCCCGTGGCCCCCAGGATGATTCCTGGGGGCCTTCGTGTTTCTCAGCCACCCGCGACCCGAGAGGAGGACCCAGCCTTGCAAGAGCCATCAAAAGTCGAAACGGCCAGGCACCACCAGAAGGAGACATCATGCTGAAAGCTTATCCCAACGTCTATTCCGACAACGCCGAGAGCATCGGGCGCACGCCCCTGGTGGCTCTCAACAAGGTGGTGGGGGGCACCCGGGCCACCCTGCTGGCCAAGATCGAGGGGCGCAACCCGGCCTATTCGGTCAAATGCCGCATCGGGGCCTCGCTGGTGTGGGACGCCGAAGAGAAGGGCCTGCTCGGCCCCGGCCGGGCCATCGTGGAGGCCACCAGCGGCAACACCGGCATCGCGCTGGCCTTCGCCGCCGCCGCCCGCGGGCTCGAGTGCGTGCTGACCATGCCCGAAACCATGAGCCTGGAGCGCCGCAAGGTGCTGGTGGCCCTGGGCGCGCGCCTGGTGCTCACGCCCGGGGCGCTGGGCATGAAGGGGGCCATCGACCGGGCCGAGCAGCTGGCCGCCGAGGATCCGGGCCGCTACTACCTCACCCGCCAGTTCGACAACCCGGCCAACCCGCTCATCCACGAGCGCACCACGGGACCTGAGATCTGGCAGGACACCGGAGGGCGGACCGACGTGCTGGTCTCCGGCGTCGGCACCGGCGGTACTCTGACCGGGGTGAGCCGCTACTTCGAGCGCACCCGCGGCCAGGCGCTGCATTCGGTGGCGGTGGAGCCCTCCCACTCGCCCGTGATCACCCAGACCCTGGCCGGTCAGGAGGTGCGCCCCGCGCCCCACAAGATCCAGGGCATCGGGGCCGGGTTCGTGCCCGGCAACCTGGAGCTCGCGCTGGTGGATCAGGTGGAAAGCGTGAGCAACGACGAGGCGCTTGACATGGCCCGAAGGCTGGCGCGCGAGGAGGGGATCCTGGCCGGCATCTCCTCGGGCGCGGCCACGGTGGCCGCTCTGCGCCTGGCCCGCGACCGGCGCTTCGAGGGCCAGACCATCGTCGTGGTGCTGCCCGATGCGGCCGAGCGCTACCTGAGCGGGGCCCTCTTCGAGGGCCTGTTCGACGAGGTCGAGAAGGCGGTGGCCTCGTGAGCGCGCGAGCCCAGTCCAGCGACCTGGCCGAGCAGCTTCGTCACAGCCCGCTCGAGCCGGGTCGGCGCCCCTCTCCCCGCGAGGCGGTGGCCCTGCTCGAGCTGATGCTCGACCTCCTCTTTCCCGGCTATTTCGGCGAGCAACCGGCCGACCTTCAGGCTCACCTGGAGGAGCTCGAGCAGCGCCTGGGTCGCCAGATCGCTCTGTGCGGCTCGGATCCCGCCCTCTCGCGCGTCTTCCTCGAGTTCCTGCCCGAGCTGCGCCGCCGGCTCCTGCTCGACGCCCGGGCCGCCCTCGAAGGCGACCCGGCCGCCACCAGCCTGGATGAGGTGATCCTGGCCTACCCTGGCTTTCTGGCCATCGCCGTCTACCGCATCGCCCACCGGCTGTATGAGCTTGGAGTGCCCATCCTGCCTCGCATCCTGAGCGAGTGGGCCCACTCGCGCACGGGGGCCGACATCCACCCGGGGGCCGAGATCGGGGAGAGCTTCTTCCTCGATCACGCCACCGGCACGGTGATCGGCCAGACGGCCCGCGTGGGAGATCGGGTGCGCCTCTACCAGGGGGTGACGCTGGGGGCGCTGAGCTTCACCCGCGAGCGTCCCCGCCATCCCACCCTGGAGGACGACGTGGTGGTCTACGCCCATGCCACCGTGCTGGGAGGGCGCACGGTGGTGGGCCGGGGGAGCGTCGTGGGGGGCTCGGTCTTCCTCACCCGCAGCGTCCCGCCAGGTCGCCTGGTCGCGCAGGAGCCGCCCAACCTGCGCCTGCTGGCCCGTCCGCGCGGCAGCGGACCCAACGGCGAGTTCCTGCCCGGCGACGTGGACTTTGCCATATGAGCGACATGCCCGCCGTCCACCAGGTCAGCGTCCCCGCCGGAGGCCGCGCCCCCGCCCTGGAGCTCGGGCCCGAGGACGCCGCCTTCCTGGACACGTGCCCCGACCTTCGCGCCCAGATCGCCGAAGGTTACGCCAGTTTTTCCGAGCGGCGCGAGATCTGGTACAGGCTGGCGGACTCGCCGGCCATCGAGCTCTTGCGTCAGGGGAAGATCACGGAAGCTCGCAGCGCGCTGGAGCAGACTCTCAGGGCCTGAAGAAGCCGCCCGGCTCGGGTTTCTCGGGCGCGTTGACCGAGTCGGCGATGTGCTGACCGTCGGGCCGGCGCTTGATGACCACGCCGCCGATCACCATGCGGTTGGACTGCTGCGCGATGGCCGGGGCGGTGGCGCCCGGGGTCAGAGTAGCGGCCATCTTGAGCACTTCCGTGCCGTGCTTCATCAGGTTGCCCACCCGCAGGCGGTCGCTCAGGCTGACGTTCTGGAAGGCGTTGTGGGGAGAGCAGTTGCGGCCCATCTTGACGCCCTTGATGTACAGCGCCAGGCCGGCGAAGGTGGCCAGCGAGCAACCGACCAGGATGGCGGCGTTGCCCGGAATGCCAAAGGTCCCCCAGCCCATGAAGAGGGAGGCGGTGAAGGCGATGGGGGCGCCCTCCATGAAGGGCCGGCCCAGCGTGACCAGCGTGTCGGCCATCTTGCTCTTGCGCACGTCGGCCTTGAGAGCGAGCTTGTGGCGGTCGATGGCGGAGATGTCCTCGTCGGGCATTTTGGCCTTCAAGGCCAGGTCGCGCGTCTCATCCAGCCCTTTGAGGGCCTCGTCGTAGCCCTTGTAGAACTCTTTGGCGGCCGGATTGAAGAGCGGCAAGCCCTTGATGTAGCCGAGCATGCACCCAGTTTACCCGACAGGGCTTAAAAGAAGCTGCTCCACCGTGCGCTCCATCCCCTCGCTCATCCCCACGGTCGGCTCATAGCCCAGGTCGCGCCGGGCGGCCTCGAGGTTGTAGTAGTGCGAGCGCGCCAGCTGGCAGGCCAGAAAGCGCGTCATGCGAGGCTCCTCGGTCTTGCGCAAGAGAGCGTAGGCCTTCTCCAGCGCCGCTCCCAGCGCGTAGGCCGCCGGGAAGGGGATAGAGCGCCGCACCGGGGGGATGCCCAGGCGCTCGAGCCACTGGTTGACCCAGTCCCACAGCACGACCGGCTGACCCTGACTCAGAAAATAGGCTTTCCCTGCCAGCGGGGCACCCGGCTCGAGCCGCTCGGCGGCCCGAACATGCGCATCGACCGCGTTGTCCACGTAGGTCACGTCCACCCGGTTGCTGCCGTCCCCCACCCGCAGCAGCTTGCCCTGGCGGGCCCGGGCGATCAGGCGGGGGAGGATGTGGTTGTCGCCCGGCCCCCAGATGATGTGCGGGCGCAAGGCCACGGTGGACACGCCGTGCTCGCCGTTGGCCTTCAACACGATCCTCTCGGCCATGGCCTTGGTCTGGCTGTAGGCATTCAGGAACCTTCGGGGGTAGGGGAGCCGCTCGTCCGAGCCCAGGTGGTCCTGGCCGTCGAACGTCACGCTGGGCGAGCTGGTGAACACGCACCGGGCGACCTTGCCCTCGCGGCAGCCATCCAGCACGTTCACGGTGCCCAGCACGTTGCTGTTGTAGTAGTCCTCGAACCGACCCCAGAGGCCGGCTCTGGCGCCCACGTGGAAGACCACGTCCATGCCGGCGCAGGCCGTCACCACCCGGGCGCGGTCGGCCAGATCTGCCACGATCCCCTTGGCCCCCAGCGCCTCCACCTCGGGGTAGCGGTTGCGCCCCAGCACGAAGACCTCGTGACCGTCGCCAAGCAGGCGGCGGGCCAGCGCTCCACCCAGGAATCCGCCGCCCCCGGTGACCAGGGCCTTCACGAGCGCTTGCTGGCCCAGACGGCCAGCTCTTCACGGTGGATCTTGGCGTTGTGGCGAGGATCCACCGGGAAGGCGGGGTGATACAGCACCCTCTCCACGTCGCGATACACCGGGTGCTCGGACAAAATCCTGCGCAAGGCCCCGGCCAGCTCCTCCTGGCGGCGCCGGTCGTACTTCAGGGCCTCGGGTTCTGGCTCCACCACCAACACCGGGGCCTGCGCGCCCCGCTCTCCCACCCCCACCAGGGCCGAGCGGGCCACCAGTGGATGGGGGTTGACCATCCCCTCGGCCTGCTCGGGATAATAGCGCACGCGCCCTTCCACCCGATGGGACTTGCGCCCCAGCAGCCACACCCGGCCCTGCTCGTCGCGGTAGCCCATGTCGCCCATCCGGTGCCAGATCTTGTCGCCCTGATGGATCTTGGAGCGGCGCGTCTCCTCGGGCAAGCCGTCGTACTCCCAGGTGACCATGGGTCCGGCCACGGCCACCTCGCCATACTCGCCCGGACCGAGGACCAGGTCTTCGCGCCACTCCGGAATGGCCTCATCGGTGATGGCCAGGATGGCCAGCTCCACGCCTGGCAGGGGGCGTCCCACGCAGGTGCCGGCTCCGGCCGCGCTGAGCACGGCCGTTTCGCGCAGCACCTCGCGGGCGGTGATGGAGGTGAGCGGCAGCGCCTCGGTGGCCCCGTAGGGCGTGTAGAGCTCGGCGCCGGGGGGCATGATGTCGGCCCACTGCGCCATCAGGGCGGGGGGGATGGGAGCCCCGAAGGTGAGCAGGCGCTTGAGCGAGGGCAGGCGCACGCAGCGTTGCTCGCACCAGCGTCCCACCCGGGTCCAGATGGCCGGGGAGCCCTGCAGGTTGTTGACCCCGAACTCCTGGATGGCCTGCACGATCTTGACCGGGTCGCAGGTGGCGGGGCGGCTGGGGTTGAGCTCGGGCAGCACGCACGTGAGCCCGAGCGCGGTCGAGAAGAGGGCGAACAGGGGGAAGCCGGGCAGGTCGATCTCGCCCGCCTGAAAGCCGAAGGTGTCGCGCAGGCAGGCCACCTGGGTCTGGAAGATGCCGTGGCGGTAGACCACGCCCTTGGCCGGGCCGGTGCTACCCGAGGTGAACAAGATGGCGGCCGGCTCGTCGGGGTGGGTGTTGGCCAGATCCACCACCCGGGAGCCCTGGGAAGTCAGCCGGTGCGCCCCGGGAAAGGCGCCGTCCACCGTGATCGCCTTTCGCACGCTGGCGAAGGCCGAGCGGAAGAGGGTCCGCAACAGGTGCGCCTTGCGAATGCCGATCAGAAAGTCGGGTCGGGCGTGCTCGATGCAGCGCAGCATCGGCTTGAGCCCCATCCCGGGGTCGATCAGCACCGGCAGCGCCCCCACCCGGAAGACGGCAAAGGTGAGAGCCACGAAATCGGGCCCGTTGGGGACCATCATGAGGGCCCGTTGACCCCGGTCCAGGCCCAGCTCGCGCAGGGTGCCGGTGTAGTGGCGACAGAGCTCGAGCAAGTCGGAGAAGGACATCTCGTGCCAGCGCCCTCGCTGGCGGTAGATCAGGGCCCGTCCGTCGGGGTTGAGGGCGGTGGCCCGATCGAGCAACTCGGCGACGTTCAGGAGATGAACTCCTTGAGGAAGGCGATCACCTCGGGCGAGGCGTCCTGGGCCACCAGGTGCCCGGCCCAGGAGAGCCGCTGCACCTCGGCATGGGGGAAGAACGTCTGGAAGCGCTTGAGGAAGCGCGGCGTGAAGACGAAGTCTTTCTCGCCCCAGATGAGCAGAGTGGGCAGGTTGGAGAGGCGCGGCAGCCCGGCCTCGACCTCGGCCAGGGCCTCGTAGCTGGGGTGGGAGCGGCTCATGGGGATGTCCTGCACGAAGCGCAGGTTGGCCACCCGGTCGTGCCAGTTGCGGTAGGGGAAGAGGTAGCCGCGTCGGGCGGCGCGCGAGAGCCGGTCCTGGCGGGCCACCGCGAAGCGCACCGTGCCCTGGGCGAAGGCGTTCAGGCCGCGCACGAGCAGGGGGCCCACCCCGGGCAGACGACACAGCTTGAGCAGCCAGGGCATGGCCGGGTCCGGGAAGGCGGCCGTGTTCATGATGACCAGCCGGCTGAATCGCTCGGGATGGCGCACGGCCACGCCCAGGCCGATGGGACCGCCCCAGTCGTGCACCACCAGGGTCAGGTCCTTGAGGTCGAGGTCGAGCACCAGCGACTCGAGGTTGCGAATGTGCTGGGCCAGGCAGTAGGGGTAGCGCTGGGGCTTGTCGGAGAGGCCGCAGCCCAGGTGATCGACCGCCACCACCCGGTGGGACTTGTAGAAGGCCCGCACCAGGTCGCGATAGTAGAATGACCAGGTGGGATTGCCGTGCACCATCAGGATCGGCTGGCCCTGGCCCTCGTCGAGGTAGTGCATGCGCAGACCCATGCCGGGCTCACGGTGGAAGTGAGATTGGAACGGATAGAGATCGCGCACGTCGATGGGCAGCCCCTCGGCCCCCCGGATCAAGCTGTTCTCTTTCACCATAAGACCTCCATCGCAGCCTGGGGAAGGATGGCCGTTTTGGATACCCTCAGCGAAAACCCTGCAAAAGCGTGAAGGGCGCCCCACCACGGGCGCCCTTCTTTGACCGACCGACGACTCT
>CAZWUN010000023.1:0-28212 GCA_964637145.1 uncultured Burkholderiales bacterium | reverse complement strand
CCCGCAACCGGAAAGAGAGCTCTTTACTGAGGTTCCAGAGCAGCCGCATGGCCAGGCGGGGATGCTCCTCCATCAGCTTTTCCAGCGCGGCGCGGTCGAGCCGATAGAGGTGGACGTCGGTCTCGGCCAGCACGTCGGCCGAGCGCGGACGGGCCTCGAGCAGGGCCATCTCTCCGAAGCTCGCGCCCGGTCCGTAGCTGAACAGGCGTCGCTCGCCCTGACGGATGGTGGCGTGCCCTCGCATCAGCACGTAGACCGAGTCGCCCGGGTCGCCCTGGCGCACGATCAGCTCGCCGGCGCTCACGTCCACGTGCACGATGCTCTGCTCGAGGATGGCCACCTCCTCGTTGCTCAGTCCGGTGCTGAGCTCCATCTCGTTGAGGGGCAGGTTGGGGTGCTCGGAGTCGATGTTGGCTTCCGCGAGGAGCAGGTTCTCGGCCCACTCCAGTGCGTGGTCGACATCCGGGAAGAGAAAATCCGGGGTGAACAGCTGCAGGATGTCCATGTCCCTGAGGAAGCCGGCCATGGGCTCGCGCAGCGAGGCCAGGGCCAGCTTGCAGCCGCAGTCTTGCAAAGTCTCCTGGATGAGCTGCAGCACCCGCGCTCCCGAGCTATCGATCTCGCTGAGCTGGCGAAGATCCAGGATGACCAACCGCGAGTTCTGCCGGATCTCCTGGACGGTGGTGGCCAGGTGGTCGGCCGAGCCGAAGAAGAGGGGTCCGGTCAGCTCGAGCACCAGGATCTGGGTGCCCAGCTTCTCCAGAGCCAGGTCTTCTTCAGGCAGGCGCGAGCGGCGTGAGCGCACCTGGTCGCCGCGATAGTGGCGACGGATGACCGAGCGTCCCATCTTGCGGATGAACAGCGCGCCGGCCAGCAGCATGCCCACCGCGACCGCCAGGATGAGGTCCACCATCACGGTGATGGCGGTCACCAGCAGCACGACCGCCAGGTCGAGAACGATGGCGCGTTTCTGCTCGGCCGTGCCGGCCACTTTCCAGACCAGCACGCGGCTTCGCTGGTCGATCATCCCGATAGCGGTGACCAGCAGGATGCCCGCCAGCACGACCTGCGGAATGCCGCCCGCCACGGGACCCAGGGCCACCACGATGAGCAGCAGCACCAGGCCGTGGATGACCCCCGAGACCCGGCCCCGGCCCCCGGCGTTGAGGTTGACCAGGGTGCGCACGGTGGCGCCGGCTCCGGCCAGCCCGCCGAAGCAGCCTGCCACCACGTTGCCGATGCCCTGGCCGATGAGCTCGCGTCGGCTGTCGTGGCGGGTGCGGGTCACGGTGTCGGCCACCACCGAGGTGAGCAGGGAGTCGATGGCACCGAGCAATCCCAGGGTGAGGGCGTTCTCGAGGATCAGGGGCAAAAGCTTGAGCACCTCGGCTGATCCGGCCATCTGGATGAAGACGGGCACATAGCGCGGCTGGGGCACAGCCGAGGGGATCTGCCCGATGACCGGGCCCAGGGGAGTCTCGCTGGCCAGGGCACGAAAGAGGTAGAAGGCCGCCGTGCCCAGCAGGAGCCCGAGCAGCGAGGCCGGGACCTGTCGAATCAAGCGAGGCCCGAGAAAGATGCTGGCCACGGTCAGGATGCCGACCAGCAGGGTGGCCGGCTGCCAGTCACCCAGGGGGGTTTGAGGGGAGAGCCCGAGCAGCGGGCGCAGTTGTCCCAGGAAGATGATCACCGCGATGCCGTTCATGAAGCCAGCGATCACGGGGTAGGGGATGTACTTGATCAGCCGACCGAAGCCGAGCAAGCCCAGCACGATCTGTGAGGCCCCGCCAAGCACCACGCACAGGAAGGCCAGACCGAGCACGAGCTCGGGCTGACCCGGCAGCGATTGCATCATGTGGGCGATGACGCCGGTGAGGACCACTGTCATCGGTCCGGTGGGCCCGGTGACCTGACCCGGCGTGCCCCCGAACACGGCCGCGAAGATGCCCGTGAAGATGGCCCCGTACAGGCCCGCCAGCGCACCGGTCGAGACATATTCCGGCCCCAGGGGCGCCAGAGTGGCCACGCCGAAGGCCAGGGCCAGCGGGAGGGCGATGATGGCCGCAGTCAGGCCGCCAAACAGCTCGCCTCTTGAGAATCTCATCTCTCTTGCCTTCGCGTCAGAGAGGAGATTCCTGTCGGACTCAGCTCGAAGCTACTCGCTCGTGCGACTCCACCGCTGGCAAGAACGGCGCCTGCTCGGCGCGATAGATGACCCGTCCTTCCTTGACGGTCCCCAGCACCTTGATCTCCTTGATGGCCATCGGCTCGACGGTCAGGGGGTTGGCGCTCAAGATGGCCAGGTCAGCCAGCTTGCCCACCTCGAGAGAGCCTTTGGAGGCCTCCTCGCCGTGCTGGTGAGCGCCCTCGATGGTGATGGCGCGCAGGGCCTGCAGGGGGGTCACCCGCTCCTGGGGGCCGATCTCCAGCCCTGAGCGGGCGATGCGGTTGACCGCCGTCCACATGGTCATGAGCTGGTCGATGGGCAGCACGCTGAAGTCGGTGTGGTTGGTGCAGTGCAGCCCCAGGCCAAGGGCCGTTTTCATGGGGCTGCAGGGGTGGGTGCGCTCGGGACCCAGATTCTTCAGGTGGGTGTCGGCGAAGAAGAAGGTGTGCTCGGTGTAGAAGCTCAGGTTGATCTGGTACTTCGCGCACTTCTCCAACTGGTCCGGTCGCGCGAACTGGGCGTGGATGATCGTGGTTCCCAGCTTGTCGCATTTGCGATCTCCGGCCGCCTTCTCGTGGGCCGCCAGCAGCATGTCCAGGCCAGCATCACCGTTGCAGTGAATGCTCAGGGGAAGTCCGAGACGGTAGGCCTGGTCGAACATGGCCTGGAAGGTCTCCAGGGGGAACATGGGCTCGCCTCGCCAGGGGCTTTCCCCGCTGGGCCCGGGCAACAGATAGGGCTGGGTGAAGAAGGCCGTGCGCGACATCGGCACCCCGTCGGCGAAGGTCTTGACTCCGCGAAGCTTGAGGCGGTTCTGGTAGCGGCCGAAGGTCTCGACGGGATGCTCCTTGAGCACCTCATCGAGCTCGGTCACCAGGATGTTGGAGACCACGTCCAGATAGAGCCGCCCCTGGGCAGCGCCCTGGACGAGCAGGGCCAGGTCGGGGGCGCTGGTGGCTCCCTCCACGGCGGTGGTGATGCCGGCGCTGGCATAGATGGCCTGAGCCGCCTCCATCCGGTCGAGCAGCTCCTCGGGACCGGGCTTGGGAATGCGGGGGAAGATGGGCAGGAAGGCGGTCTCCTGGATGAGCCCGGCCGGCTCGTTGCTGCCCGGCTTGCGGGCGATGATGCCGCCCGGCGGGGTTGGCGTGTCGGCGTTGATGCCGAAGAAGGCCAGGGCGGCCGAGTTGAACACCCCACCATGGTTGGAAACGTGGATGATCAGCACGGGGTTGTCGCTCGAGTGGGGATCGAGGTCGTCTTTCGTGAGCTCGCGACCATCTTCGAGCATGTTGCCGTCGTAGCCGTAACCGATGATCCACTCGCCGGGAGCGGGCTTGAGCCGCTTCTTGTGCTCCTCGAGCACGGCCAGGATGTCCTTGATGCTCTTGACCGGTCCCACCGGGGGCGCCGAGTAGTTCGACCAGGTCACGATCTGGAGCGCGTTCATGAAGTGGCTGTGTCCGTCCACGAATCCGGGCACCAGGGTGTGGCCTTTCAGATCTACCATCAACGTTTCAGGGCCCTGGTGCTTGAGGACTTCGGGGCGCGATCCGACGGCGACGATTTTACCGTCCTTGACGGCCAGAGCCTCGGCTTCGGGCTGGCTCTCGGTCACCGTGATGATGGCTCCGTTGGTGTAGATCTGGTCAGCGCTCATGAAGCTTGGAAGTTCCTCTCGGTGGGGTGGACGGCCTCTTCTGCCCCGAGCAGCTGCGACCTGCCGTGACGACAGGAGCCGGGCTGCCTGCGGGGGAAGGCTTGGCTGGAATGAGCCAGGCCGGACCTCCTACCGAGCGATTGCTCGTCAACCAGCCCTCCCTGCGCGATCAAAACGCCTGGTTGCTCGTTCTCTCCGGGCAGTCGGCAGGTCAGTTGCTCGAGCTGCGGTCTCTCGAGACCATGATCGGTCGGGCCACCACCTGCCAGCTCGCGCTCGACGACCGGGGGGTGAGCCGCGAGCACGCCCTCATCATGCGCGCCGAGGACGGCAGCTATCGGCTCAGCGATCTCGACTCCACCAACGGAACCTATGTGGACGGCCAGCGGGTGGTGCAGAAGGTGCTCGAAGAAGGCGACGAGCTGGCCCTCGGCCCGCTGGTCAAGCTGCGCTTCGGTTACCAGGTCTCCCGCGAGCAGCTCGAGGTGCAGCGCCGCAAGGCTCTGGCCGGTCAGCTCGAGTCGGCTCTCCAGCGCGAGGAGCTCAGGCTGCTCTACCAGCCCATCGTGCACCTGGGCTCACGCGAGGTGGTGGGCCTGGAGGCTCTGCCGCGCTGGCCGCGCGAGACCGGAGTGTTCACCCCGGGCGAGTTCTTGCCGGCCGCCCTGGCCAGCGGGTTGATCGGCCCCCTGGGGCGCTGGGTGCTCGAAAGCGCCGCTCGCGAGCTTCGGGCCCTTCAGGCCCGGGGCCTGAAGCTGTTCGTGACCGTCAATCTGTCGGCTCAGGAGGCCGGCGATCCCCACCTTTGCGAGGCTTACCTGGATGCGCTGGCGCGACTTTCGCTTACATCCGGCGAGTTGGTGCTGGACCTGCCCGGCTCGGCCTTGACCTCGCTCACCCGGAGCTTTCTCGAGCGAGCCACCGGGCTGAACGCGCGCCTGGCCCTGCAGGACTTCGGCACCGACCACGCCTCGCTGGAAGAGCTGGGGGCGCTGAAGTTTCATCAGCTCAAGCTCGACCCCCGCTTTGTGACGTGCGAGCAGCGCGAGGCGCGGCGCATCTGCCTGGGGGGCATCCGGCTGGCCGAGGGCCTGGGGGCGCGCTCGGTGGCCGTGGGCATCGAGGCAGAGCGCCAGCTGGAGTATCTGGCCAAGAATGATTGCGTGCTGGGGCAGGGCTTCCACCTCTCTCCCCCGGTAGCGCCAGAGGCAATCCTGGATCTGGTTCGGGGGGGAACACCTGGAAAGGAGATCCTCCCCTCCCCGTGAGACGACTCATCCTGCTACTCCTGGCCGCCTGCCTGGTGGGCTGCGGCGGCGACTCCGTGCCCCTGTCCCTGGCCCCCCTGCCTCCGGCTCCTTTTGACCCCGACCCGATCTCTGATCGGGCCCTGGCCAACGTGGCCTCGGCCAACGGCCTCACCGTGGCGGTCGGCTCCAACGGGCTGCTGCTCACCTCCAACGATGGCCGCACCTTCACCCCGCTCAACTCTTCGGTGGGGGTGAACCTGCGCGGTGCCGCCTTCGGCAACGGAGTCTGGATCGCGGTGGGGGACGCCAGCACCATCGTGCGCTCGGTGGACGGCGGTGTGACCTGGACCCCCACCCGGGTCCCGGTGACCAGCGCCTTTCGGGCGGCCACCTTTGGCGGAGGATTGTTTGTGGTCGCCGGCGCGGGTGGAGTGATCGTCACCTCGCCCGATGGAGCCACCTGGACCGAGGCCGTGAGCGGCACGAGCAACATTCTCTGGGGAGCCACCTTCGCGCGCGGTCTGTTCGTGGTCAGCGGCCAGTTCGGGACCCTGTTGACCAGTCCCGATGGTCGGGCCTGGACGGCCCGGCCCTCGGGGGTTAACAGCTTTCTGTGGCAGGTGATCGAGGGTCCGCCCGGGTTCGTGGCCGTGGGCGATCAGGGGGCCATCACGTTCTCGCCCGACGGGGTCACATGGACGGCCCAGACCTCGCCAACGGGCGAGGTGCTGCGCGGCGTGACCTACGGTCGGGGGGGATTCGTGGCCGCCGGCAGTCAGGGGACCCTGCTTCAGTCCGACGACGGCCGCGCCTTTCGCTTGCTGGACTCGCCCGTGGCCGACATCCTGCGGGGGATAACCTTTGCCGATGGCACCACCTATGTGGCGGTCGGAGATGAAGGCACCATCTTGCTGTCCTACGACGGCCAGGGCTTCTTCGTGGACCAGACGGCCGACCCCGAGGAGCTCTGGGCCACCACCTTCGCCAACGACACCTTCCTGGCCGGCGGGGGAGAGGGGAGGCTTCTCGTTTCGGCTGACGGCCAGAGCTGGCGTTCGATCGAGTCGGGCACGGCCGAGAACCTCTATGCCGCCGCCTTCGGGAACGGGCGTTTCGTGATGGTCGGCTCGCGAGGGGCCATCCTGACCTCGATCGATGCCGTCACCTGGACGGCCGTTCCCTCTCCGACCGATCAGAATCTCTATGGCCTGGCCTTCCTGAACGGCCTGTTCCTGGCGGGCGGGTTGGAGGGCACCCTTCTGACCAGCCCCGATGGCCTGTCCTGGACCCCGGTGGCCGTTCCCTCGGTCCACGCCCTGCACGGCTTCGCCTTCGGGAACGGAGTGTTCGTGGAAGGCGGGGCAGGCAGCTTGCTGACCTCGCCTGACGCCGTGACCTGGACCGCCAATGCCGTCGGAGTCGGCCACTTCCAGACCTCGGCCGCCTTCGGCAACGGGGTCTTTGCGGTGCCCGGCCACGTGGGCCGGGTGCTGGTCAGCCCGGACGGGGTCAACTGGAGCCTGGTCCTGGCCCCCACCCAGGCCAACCTGAACGCGGCTCTGTTTGCCGGGGGCCAGTTCCTGGTGGGCGCCCAGGGCGCGGTGCTGACCTCCAGCGACGCCCTGAGCTGGGCTGTAAACCCCGTGCCTACCGACCAGAACGTGCGCGGACTCGCTTTCGGCAACGGCCGCTACGTGGCCGTTGGGGGAGGGGAGGCCCTGCTCTTTTCGGTGGACGGGGTCCGCTGGGAGGCCGGGATCATCGAGTGACCGGGCGAGAGGACCCAGGGGCCCTCTCGCCCGCGGACTGGTATCCGGAGCCGGACTTGAACCGGCACGCCGCGAGGGCGCCAGCTTCTCGAGCTGACGTGTCTTCCATTCCACCATCCGGACTCGTTCAGAAGCGGTCCAAGGATTTTGGCGACCCTGGCGAGATTCGAACTCGCTACCCCCGGCTTCGTAGGCCGGTGCTCTGGTCCGCTGAGCTACAGGGTCATTTGAATGGCAGACGCGGATGGATTTGAACCACCGACCTTTGCGTTCAGAGCGCAACGTTCTTCCTGCTGAACTACGCGTCTATGGATTCCTATTCATTCATGAATAGGAATAGGAATGGTAGGCTCGGAGAGATTCGAACTCTCAAGCACCTGCTTCTGAAACAGGTCTGTCTTCCAGTTGCAGCACGAGCCCATGGGGGAGTTCCTGGCTGAGAAATGCGGATCAGGGCCCGAAAAGCAAAACCCACCGGAGTGCTCGCGGCGGGTTTGACGAGAGGCCGGTCTTTTGGACTAGGCGCTCGTGCCACCCCTGCGGCGGCGAAGCAGAAGGCCCTGGCGTTGACGAAGCTGCAGTCGTAGCATGATGATGGCCTCCTGTCTTTGTGTGGTCGCCCGGTTGGAGCTGACCTCGCCATTAAGGCGAGCCAGGGGAGCAGCGTCAACCCTTCAATAGGGAAAAATAGAAATTTTTGTAGCGAGCTCTCGCGGGTTTCTGAAGAATTCGTCAACCAATATTGGTCAGCTCCAGCGGGTGACCGCCGCCCAGAAGCCGACGATCAGGAAAGCTTCGGCCAGTCCGGCCAGCAGGTTGAACAGCAGGGCCGCGGCAGCAGTCAGCCTGGATGATTCGCGAAAGAGCGCAAGGATGGCCAGGACCGAACCCGCCAGGTGCACCACCGGCCCGGCCAGGAAGGCCACCATCAGCGAGATTCCCACGGGGTCGCCAACGGTCTTGCTCGGACTGGGCACCCCGATCACCAGCCCGGTCCAGAGGGTCAGCAGGGCCGGATAGCCCAGGCCCAGCAGGAGCGCCAGCTTTGACGGCTTCATCGAGGGGTGTTTTTGAGAGCCGGGGCGTCCTTCCCTCTGGAGCGAGCGGTTGCCTCAAGGGGTGAAGGGCGCCTGGATCACCAGCTCCACATTGCGGTCCGTCTCCAAGCCCAGATGCTCGGCCCGGTTGACGAGGTTGTCGTTGGCCGACAACTCGCGACTGACGGAAGCCAGGCCCAGCGGATCGAGTTGGCCCGGGTCGGTTGCGGGGGGTGCCTGGTGGTCGACCAGGGTCGCGAAGATAGACAGCGTGCCATCCTGGTTGCTCACCATCTCGATGATGCGCGATTGCTGCGGGAAGTCCACATGGGAGGGGGTATTCACCTCCCAGAATCCACCGGTGCGTCCCGATGGGTCCGGGTGCGCCCAGACCCGGCAGAAGTGGCTGTGGCCGTTGCACCACAGCACGACATTGGGAAAACGCTGGAGCAACTTCTTGATGTCCGCCGAGAGAACCCGCGGGTCGGTCTCGGTCAGCGGGTTCTCCATGGTCTTCAAGTTGTGGTGCGAGAACAAGACGATGAGCTGGTCCGGGTTGGAAGTGCTGATGAGGTTTCCGCTCTCGTCATAGTAACGCGAGCTGGCGCTGATGAGCTGGTCCCGGAGCCAGCCGAACTGGGCCTGATCGAGCGAGCCATCGGCATAGCCGGTTCGGTTGACCGTATCCAGGGTGATGCCGAGTACTCCCGGGGCGACCTGGAAGGTGTAATAGAGCGCACCCGTGGTGGGGCTGTCGGCTTGCAGGCCGTGACCCACCGGACCGGGGGTGGACGGGCTGTCGAAATGCGCCTGGGCCCACTGCTGGGGCGAGAGAAGGTGACGACCGGGGTCGGCGGTCACCTGCCGATGGGGAGTGGAGGCCGCCAGCATGCGCTGGGCATTCTCCCGGGCGATGAATTGCGGCCAGAGACCGAACAGGTTGAAGAAATCCACCATGAAGCCGAGAACGTCGTCGGAGTAAGTCGGAGGCATGGCCAGATTCTTTCGGGTGCCGGTCACGATGCTGTCGAGCGCGTTCTTGGGGTCTCTGTCCTCGCGAGTGGGGAGATTGCCCAGCACGAGGTCGTCGTGGTTGCCGTACACCGTGTACCACGGATAGCGAGAGCCCTCGGCCTGAAACGGGGTCGTGCAGGCTTTGAGCATCCCCGGATAGTCCGGAAAGCCATAGATGGACTTGTAGATGTCCTGCACGTTCTGGTCGGGATGGTAGTAGGTCTCGAAAAATGGATTGGGGCTCTGGTCCTGAACGCCCTCATACCCATCCGGATCCCCGCTGGAGGGTCGAATAAGCCCTCCATCGAGCACGGAGATGAACCAACCGGCCTCGTTGGCCTGGCGGTTGTCCCCGTTGTCGCCGGTGGAAACCATGCAGTCGATGGGACGACCGGTGATGGGGCCCAGGCTGAGGTCGTTGAGCTGCTGCACCATGGCGTTGGCCACGTGGGTCGTCAGCGTCTCTTGAGCGCGGAAGGCCCCCTGAAAGTCCTGTTGCTTGACGATCTCATTGCCCTTCTCGCCTCGCAGGTATTCGACCCGCAGCGGGCTCTCTGCATCCACCATGTGGACGTCGCTGATCTGCGCGATGCAGGCCAGGGTCTGCCGGCGCGTCTCGCGACCAGCCTGGGCCGTGGCGCCCAGATCGGTGCGCAGAATCGTTGGCCAGCCGGGTCCGTAGCCGAGCCGGACGTAGCCCTTGTCGGAAGGCTGACCGGGCACGATGGTCACCGTGAGAGTTGTGTCGGCCACCAGCAGGTCGATGGACGGGTTCTGCACCAGCGCCAGCATCCCGGCGGCAATACGAACGGTGATCCGGCTGATTCCCACCACCTGCTCGGGCCTGTCCAGGTCGAGATACTCGATGGTCAGGGTTACCACGGTCGGCGGCAGGCCGTTCAGTTGGAGCTCATCGTCCACGGTCACGAGGATGGGGCCGAAGACCACGACACCGTTAGCGTCGAGCCCGGTGACCCGGAACTGATCCACCGATGGGGGCACGCCCCGCAGTTGCGAGTGTCGGATGACAACCGCGCCCGACTCGGTCGGCCGGGCCGGCGCAAGCCCCTGGCCCCCGCAAGAAACGAGGATGGCGGCCAGCAGGGGGAGTAGAATTCGTCCGGCGAGTCGGGCGCAAACAGGCATCGGCAAAACCTCCAGGGGAATGACCCTTCGAGGGGGATTTCAAGTTCCTCCGGCCGCCTCTTGGCCTCCAGGGTTATTCGCGCCCCCGAAAACGTTCAACGGTTGCCTGATGTGCGCAGGAAGGGTTTGGCGTTCTCTCTCGAAGGCCCACGGCCAAGTTCGTCCAAGGGGGGAGCCGTTAGGTCATGCGCCTGAGCATCGTCATCATGGTCTTGTTGGGAGTTCTGCTGGCAGGATGCTCCGGTGGCTCGTCGTCTGGAGCGAACGCCCAGTCAGGCGGAGTCGGCAACCTGGCCTTGCGCATCGACGCCCGCCAGCTTGCCAGACAGGGGCGGGGGATCCCCACTCAGCTGACCATCCGGGTGGTGGATGCCACCGACACCGAGCTCGACGTGGTCGCCCCGGTCGTCATCCCGATCACCGATGAGAGCATCGTGCAACTCACGATTACGAACATTCCCGCCGGGCAGCGGCGCGTTAGGGTGCAGGTCGTGGATGAAGAAGGCCTGCCGATCGGCTCCGCGCTCTCGGATATCGTCACTGTGGCTCCCGGTATCCTGGCTACTCTGACCGTGGAGGTCCCCTTCGGGCCGCCCCCTGGATCCAACCGCCTGTCGTTCCGAGTCCAGCCCACGGGCACCCTGGTCAACCAGACTCTGACTCCCCCCATCGAGGTCGAGGTCCTTGACGCCAGCGGAGCCCCTGTTCCCTCGTCCGGCCAGCCGATTACCCTCTCGCTGGCCAGCAACCCGGGCTCGGCCTCACTTTCCGGCACTCTGACAGTGCCCACGGTCAACGGCGTGGCCACTTTTGCCGACCTGGCCCTGACCCAGCCCGGTAACGGTTACACCTTTCTCGCCAGCTCACCGGATACCGACACGGCCACCAGCAACCTCTTCGATGTGGCTGCCAGCGTGGGTCCCCCGGCTCAGCTGCTCTTCCTTACCCAGCCCTCGAACGCGGCCGCGGGCCAGTTCATCGCCCCCCCCATCCAGGTCGTGGTGCAGGACGCCGCCGGCATCACCGTGCCCACCGCGACGAACCCGGTCAACCTGGCTCTGGGCGCCAACCCCGGTGCCACCACCCTCAACGGCACGGTCTCCGTGGTGCCCAGCAACGGCGTGGCCACCTTCAACGACCTGCACATCAATGTGCCGGCAGCCAACTACACGTTGATCGCCTCCTCGACCGGCCTGCCGGACCTGACCAGCCTGGCCTTTACGATCACCGATCCGGCCACCCAACTCGCTTTTGGCACGCAGCCAGGCGCGGGCCAGGCGCGCGCGGGGATGAACCTCTTTACGGTCGAGATCCGGGACGCTTCGGGCACCCTGGTGGCCACCTCCAACGCTACCGTGACGGTTGCCCTGGCCTCCAATCCCGGTCCCTCCACGCTGAGCGGCACCCTGAGCGTGGCCGCGGTGAACGGCGTGGCCAGCTTCAACAACGTCATGCTCAGCAAGTCGGGCACGGGCTACACGCTCCAGGCCACCGCCACCGGCCTCACCCCGACGACCAGCAACCCGTTCGACCAGACGGTCCCGCGGGGCTTCCTCCTACCCGTGGCGGGTTTCCCGCTGGCCCTGGCGGGCGAGCCCTCGCGAGCCGAAATCACTCCCGACGGAAGCTTCCTGTATGTCGCCCGCTTCCTGACTTTCCCGGGCCTGGTCAGTGGCTTCTCCATCAACTCTGTCACTGGTGCCCTCACGCCGCTGGGTGCTTCGCCCTACACCAGCGGTGGCAGCCAGTGCGCCGCCGTGCGCGTTTCGCCGGACAACACGCTGGCGGTGGCAACCAATGCCGGCGGCGGCAACCTGACCCGCTTTACCATCGGTGGGGGCGGCGACCTGATCGCGCCCGCCAACGCCGCCACCGGGGCCAACCCCCTCGACATGGCCATCCGCCAGGGGATCACCAGCACGGTCTACGTGGCCAACTTCGCCGCCAACACCATCAGCGCCATCGACCTGACCAGCCTGCTGCCCGTAGCGGGCTCGGGCACCATTCTCAGCGGGGCCGGCACCAACCAGCAGGTGCTGCTGCATCCCAACAACAATCTCCTCATCCTGCCCACCGGGGACGTCTTCTCGGTGACCCCCGCCGACGGCGGCATCACGCCGGTGCCCTTCTCGCCCTTCGTCAGCGCGCAGGGCATCATCAACGTGATCCACCCCAGCGGCAACTTCCTCTTCACCGGCCAGACCAACCAGATCGCCGTCCACGCCATCAACCCCGCCACGGGCTTTTTGACTCCCATCCCGGGTTCCCCATTCGCGGCCCCGGGCGACAACTCGGTCATGTGGACGGCCTTCAACGGAGAGTTCCTTTACTCGACCCCGGACTTCGACACCAACACGCACATCTACGCCATCGACCCGGCCACCGGTGCAATCACCGAGATCGATGACAGTCCCGTTGTCACCGGCCAGGTCCGGGGCGCGGCGGTAAGCCCCTTCGACACCTTCGTCTATACCTGTGACCGCTTCTCCAACCAGCTGAACGCTTTTTCCCTGGTGCCGTGAGCGGGGTTGCGGTTACCCAGTCTTGTATGGAGGCGCCCGCAGGATAGGCAAAACCTTCAGTACGTAACGCTCAACCCATGAGTCGCCCGGAAGGAAGGCTCGAAATGACGGTATTGCAGGGCCCTGAGGGTCGAGCCTTGAAGGCCGTTCCGTGACCCTTGCCTCCCCACGGCTGGCTGGTTTCCACGTGATGACCAAGCCAACCGGGCCCATCTGCAACCTCGACTGCAAGTACTGCTTCTATCTCGAGAAGGAGCGCCTCTACCCGCCCGGGACCGACTGGCGCATGGCGCCCGAGACGCTCGAGTCCTTCATCAGGCAGCACATCGAGGCCCATTCCGTGCCCGAGGTGATCTTCGCCTGGCAGGGAGGCGAGCCCACCTTGCTGGGGGTGGACTACTTTCGCCAGGCGGTCGCGCTGCAGAAGAAGTATGCCGGGGGCAGGCGCATCCAGAACGCGTTCCAGACCAACGGGGTGCTGCTCGACGACGCGTGGTGCTCCTTCTTCAAGGAGAATGCCTTTCTGGTGGGCATCTCGATCGATGGTCCCGAGGCGCTGCACGACCACTACCGGGTGGATCGCGCTGGCAAACCAAGCTTCAAGCGCGTGATGCGGGGCCTGGAGAAGCTCAAGCAGCACCAGGTCGACTTCAACACCCTGACGGTGGTCAACCGGGCCAACCAGGACCACCCGCTCGAGGTTTACCGCTTCCTCAAGGAGATCGGCAGCCTGGTGATGCAATTCATCCCCCTGGTGGAGCGGCTCACCGACAAGCCCGACCCGCTGGCCATGGTTTCTCCCGAGCACAGGGGGGAGGCCCATGTGGCCGAGTGGTCGGTCCAGGCCGAGCCCTATGGGCGCTTTCTGTGCGCCATCTTCGACGAGTGGGTGCGCCAGGACGTGGGCAAGCACTTCATCCAGCTCTTCGACATCACGCTCGAGTCGTTCATGGGGATGCCCCAGAGCCTGTGCTGGTTCCGGGAGACCTGTGGGGCGGCCCTGGCCCTCGAGCACAACGGCGATCTTTACTCCTGCGACCATTTCGTCTATCCCGAGAATCGGTTGGGCAACATCATGCAAGAGCCGCTGGTGAGCCTGATCCACTCGGCCCAACAGCACAAGTTCGGCCAGGACAAGAAGGACGCTCTGCCCCGCTACTGCCTCGAGTGTGACGTGCGCTTCGCCTGCAACGGCGAGTGCCCCAAACATCGTTTCATCCGCACCCCGGACGGGGAGGAGGGTCTGAACTACCTGTGCGCGGGCTACCTGCGCTTCTTCCGCCATGTCGAGCCTTACATGCGCTTCATGGCTGCCATGCTGAAACGGCGCCAGCCACCCGCCCACGTGATGCGCTTTGCTCCCGAGTTGGAGGCGGCTTTTGCCCGCGCCGAGCCGGCCCAGCCCTGCCCCTGCCGCAGCGGGCGGCACTACCAACTTTGTTGCGGGAGAACCCGCCTTGAGAAAGTGAAAGGGAGAGAGGACAGATAGACCATGGACGGCAATATCACCCGACGCGACTTGCTGGGGGCGGGACTCGCGACGCTGGCCGGAGCGGCTCTGGGCCCGGCCATCCTGACCGCGGGCTGCACCACCGGAGCCGGAGACCCCGGGCCTGCGCCCGCTGGCGGGGTTCCCGAAGGGGCCGCCCGGAAACGACCCAACATCCTGCTGGTGTTGTGCGACGAGTTCCGATTCCCCGGCCAGTACCCTGCAGGCACGGGCGAGGCTCAAGGGCTGCGAGAGATCTTCGGTTTTGCGCCCACGCTGTCGCCTGACAATCCCTTTACAGCCCTCTTTCCGGGCATGACCAGGCTGCGCCAGAACGCCGTTGTGCTCCGGACTCATTACATCGCTTCAGCAGCCTGCGTGCCCAGTCGGGCCACCATGCTGACCGGACAGTATCCCACCGTCCACGGCGTCACCAGCACCACCGGCTTCTTCAAGAGCGGCGACGATCCGGGCTTCGTCTTCCTGGATCCGGACGGCATCCCTACGGCAGGGGACTGGTTCCAGGCGGCTGGCTACGAGACCTACTACTTCGGCAAATGGCACGTTTCGGAGGCCTGCGACGACCTGGGCCCGTGGGGCTTCCCCTTCGCCGCCTGGGACGGCCCCGAGCCGCACGGCTCGGATCCGGCCAACCTGGGAGTCTATCGCGATCCGGAGTTTGCCAACAACACCATCAGCTTCCTCAACTCCAAGGCCGGGCAGCAGGCTGGAGAGGCGCCCTGGTTCGCGGTCACCTCGTATCTCGCGCCTCACGACGTCTCCGGTTGGCCACTGCAGTGGTTCCTCCCCGGAGATGTCGGGGTTCAGCCCTTCCCCGGTCCGCTCGTAATCCCACCCATTCCGGCTACCGGGGCAATCAGCAATGGCGCCACCTCGACCAGCCAGAACAGCGATTGTCCGCCGCCCATCTCCGGGCCGGTCCCTCTCAACCCGGGTGGCTACCCGCCGGGTGCCTTCACGCCTCCGCCCACCTTTGCCGAGGACCTGAGCACCAAGCCCCAGTGCCAACTCGACATGTCCTTCAAGATCGGACTGTGCCAGAAGTCGATTCTGCCGGCCCCGCTGCGCCCGCTGGCTCCCAATCCGTTCCAGTTGCAGGGGGCCGACTACCAGGCCTGGGCCACCGCCTACGGCGAGTGGTGGTACTACCTTCACTACCTCTTCGACACCCAACTGACCCGTGTGCTCCAGACGCTGGATGCCACCGGGCTGCGCGACAACACCATCGTCATCTTCACCTGCGACCACGGCGATTACGCCGGGGCTCACGGCGGTCAGGTCCAGAAGTGGCACTCGGCCTATGAGGAGGCCACTCACGTGCCGATGGTGGTGTCCTCTCCGCTGGTCAACTCCACGGATACGATCCGCGAGTTCACCATGCCCACCAGCCACATCGACCTGTTGCCGACGCTGCTGGGACTGGCCGGCTTCAACCAGGCCCAGCAGGCCGAATTGAAGGGGCGCATCACCGGTCAGGGCGTGGTGCCCGACCTGGTGGGCACGGACATCAGCGGCTACCTGACCGATCCCGCCAACACGACGCCGATCCCTGGCCACGACGGGAATCCCCGACCGGGTGTCCTGTTCATCACCGAGGACGAGATCAGCCAGATGACCTCGCTCGATCCCAACAACTCGGGCTTCCCGGCTTTCGAGACTTTCCTGCGGTTGGTCGAGGAGGCCCGCCTCGGGCCGGCTCCCCAACTCGCCCCCGGGCCGATTCGGCAGCCCAATCTGGTGCGCACCCTGACGGACGGGGTCTGGAAATACTCGCGCTACTACGATCCCAACGGGGTGGAGGCGGATCAGCACGAGTTCTACAACCTGTCCTCCGATCCCACCGAGGCGGTCAACCTGGTCGACTTTCGTACCAACCAGATCCGCCCGGGCGTGGCCGTGCCGGGCCTGACCCAGGCGGAGCTGACCGCCCAGCTCAACTTGATGGTGCAGCAGCTGGCCCAGCAGGAGGCCCTGCTGCTCTAGTCTGTTGCGCGAGACGCCGGCCCGAGTGCGCCCTGCCCTGTGCGGGGCGCACTCTTTTCAGGGAGCTTCGAAGCAGATCTCGTCCCAGCCCGGCGGCATGGAGGCGCCCTCCAGTCGGGCCCCCCCGAGCAGCGCATCGGCCAGGTTGGCCCCGATCAGATCGGCGCCCTCCAGGTTGGCCCGGCGCAGGTTGGCCCCGCGCAGATTGGCATTGCGCAGGTCGGCCCGAGCGAAGTCGGCGCCGGACAGCTGCGACCAGCTCAGGTCGATGTCTTTGAGGCTGGCCTGCACGAAGATGGCCTCGGTGGCCACGGCCCGCAGCAGCGAGCTCCCGGCCAGGTTGGCGTCGGTCAGGTCGGCCAGGTCGAGCAGCCCGTTCACCCAGGCGCACTTGGACAGGTCGGCTCCGGTCAGGTTGGAGGCTCGCATGTTGGTCCACACCATGCGGGCTTCGTGCAGGCGCGCGTTGGGCAGGTCGCAGCGACTCAGGTTAGCGTCCTCGAGGTTGGCCTCCTCCAGGTCAGCACCCGAGAGGTCGGTGTTGGGGATGATGGCGCCGTACAGGTTGGCCTGGGCCAGGAAGGCGCCCTTGAGCGAGGGGAGAGGCTCGCCCAGCATCTTGATCAGCCCGTTGAGCTGGGGGCCGAAGCCGGCCTGGAGCAGAGAGACCACCCCGGGTCCGTCCCAGTTCAGGCCCTGGGGAAACAGGTGGGCGAAGCGGCGGGCGAGCAGCGGGTCGAGCAGTTCAAAAGTGACGGAGGTCAGCAGCATGCTGGCCGGTTCCCGCCGGGAGGGAGAGGTCCTGCCCGACGGCCGGCGAACCCGCAACCCGTCGGTGGGAGATTGGTGGTCCTCGATGAAAGCTCGAATCGCTGTTCTACTCTGCTTGCTTGCGCTGGTCATCGGATGCTCCGGTTCAGACGCACCGTCCAACACGCCGGCGGGCAACACGCTCATCCAGGAAGCGGGAGACTTCGTCCTGCGGCCCGACCTGCAGGTTCTCCCCTCGGACGGCTCGGTTGTGGTCGTGCAGGTGGCCGACGATCAGGTGGTGCTCGGCGGCACGGTTCCGACCATCACCCCGGGTAGCGCCCTGATGATGAACTCGGGCCAGCAGCAGTTCATCCGCCGCGTGGTATCGGTCACCGAGCAGCCGGACGGCACCGTGGTCGTGGTCACAACCCCGGGCAGTTTGCTGGATGTCTTCGAGACGGCTGACATCGAGCAGACCGAGATCCTGGGGGCCGAAGCCCTGCAGGGCATCCAGCCGGTGATGGAAGGCGTCACCATCGGCGAGCCGGTGGCCAACCGGGTGGAGGGCGGCTTCTCGCTGCCAATCCACTTCGAGAATTCCCCTCTGACCGATCGCAACGGCAACGTGCTCGCTCGCGCCAACGGCGACATCAGCGTCACCTTTGGCTTCGAAACGGCCCTGCAGTTCAACGCCAGCAAGTTCCTCAACCCTCCCACCACCATCGAGCACCTCAAGCTGGCACCGTTTGTGCAGGCCAGGGGCAACCTCCAGGTGGAAGGCCTGGCGGCCGGCGACTTCGAGCAGGAGTATGTGGTGGCCAGTTTCCCCGGCGGCATCCCGCTGGCCGGGTTCGGTCCGGTCAGCATCACCGCCAACCTGGACCTTCTGGCCTACGCCAACGGTAGCATCAACGTCAGCGGCACCACCGGTTTCAACGCCGACATCTTTGCCACGTTCGGCATCCAGGCGTTCGATGGCAACTTCGGGGTCTTCAACCCGTCTCCCGAAGCCAGCTTCAACGTGACGCCCCCCGAGGTGCAGGGCTCGGCCTCGTTCTCGCTTTCGCTGGCCCGTCCCAAGGTCAGCATCAGCGTGCTCGGCCTGGGGGACGCCCACGTCAAGGCGGACGTGGTGCGGGCCGGATTGCAGGCCGCCTTCACCAATACCCCCGAGCCGGGCTACACCATCGGGGCCGTGGGAGAGTTCGAGGTGCTGGCCGGGGCCACCATCAAGATCGGGCCGTTCGGGGTTCCCCCCTTCCAGATTCCCGATCGCACCATCTTCAACCAGACTCTGCCGGTGGCCACCTTCCGCTACGCCGTCGGGGATCCCATCTTTTTGCCGCGCGGGGGAGCGCCGGCCAATCCCTTCATCCAGACCTTCCTGATACCGCTTTCCCCCCAACTGCGTCCCGGCGAGTATGCCTTCGTGCTGGCCCAGGGCCTCAAGTTCCTGGGCCCGCTCCCTTTCATCTTGCCGCAGGACGTCAACTGGACGAGCAGCAACGGCAACGTGCTCGAAGTGGTGAGCAGCACCGGCTTCTTCACCCTGGTGCGGGCCCGCCAGGCGGGCACCGCGCGCATCACCGGGACCGGAGCGGGATCTCCGCCGGGCGTGCTGGACCTGACCGTGATCAACTCCCCCCTGACCTCGCTGCGCATCGAGCCCCCCGGAGCCGACATCACCAACCGCGCCTCGCTGCAGGCACGGGCCATCGGCACTTACGCCGACGGGACCCAGGTGGATGTCACCGACTTCGTGCAGTGGGCCTCCAGCAACAGCGGTCTGGCCATCGTCACTCCGCGCGGTGAGCTGCAGGTGGTGCCTGACCCGACCTCCAACCGGGGCGGGCTGCTCCAGTCGGCGGCCACCGGCCAGATCACGCTGTCAGCCAGCTTCCGAGGCCAGCGGGCCTCGGCGGACATCGGCATCAACACTCCCCGGATCACCCAGCTCTTCTTGCTGCGGGGCCCCGCGCCCAATTTCAGCCTGACGCTTCCGGGCGAAATCTTTCCCGGCGACGGGGTGCAGCTCGAGGCGGTCGCGTTCTTCGCGGACGGGACCCGGCGCGTCATCACCGACCAGGTGCAGTGGAGCTCGGACGACGAGTTCATCGCCGAGGTCACCTCGACGGGCTTGCTCAACGCCATCTCCTCGGGCAACACCCGCATCCGGGCCCGCTTGAACGACCTCGAGCGCCAGTTCTTCCTGCGCGTGGACGAGGCTATCGTGGACTCGCTGGAGGCGACTCCCAGCGAGGTCACCCTGGCTCCCGGCCAGCGCGTGCTGTTGAACGTGTTCGCCAACTTTGCCGGGGGCGGTCGCCAGGATGTCACCGCCCACGCCCGGGTGCGCAGCATCTTCGGCGAGGTGGCCGGCTATGACCAGGACACCCATGAGCTGATCGCCCGGAACACGGGCATCTCTCTCTTCTACATCACCTACGGAGGAGCCGGGACCTTGATGGCCGTGCTGGTGCTGCCCAACCAGGCCAGCCACCTGTTCGTTGCCAACACCCTCACCCCGGGCATCGCCGTCACCACCATCGGCTCCGACGGAGGCCTGACCGCCGTGACGGGCTCGCCCTTCGCACTGGCCAGCCGACCCAACGAGCTCTTGCGCCTGGGCGACTTCGTGGTGGCCTCCCTGACCGGTATTGGCGCCAACCAGCTGGCGGTCAACCGCTACGACCCCGACAGCGGAGCGCTGACCCCGGCCGGCTCGGTCGCCCTCACGGGCATCAGCTTTCAACCCTTGCCGATGGGCCAGCTCGACGCCAACACCATGGTGGTGGTGGAGGGCTTGATGAACCTGATCAAGCTCCTGGTGATGGACCTGGATACCGGCGCCCTGGTCGAGCACGATTCCGAGGTCGTGCTCGGCACCGGGCCGGTGGACGTGGCTGTCAGCCCCGGCGCGGGCGCCAATCCAACCCTGGTCTTCGTGGCCAACCAGTTCTCCAACGACGTGGCTGTCTATCTCGCCGACCTGAATACCGGCCAGCTGACGCTGGTTCCCGGCTCCCCCTTCCCCAACCCGCAGGCCGGCGATCAGATCGGAGGCATCGAGGTGGTGCAGGACCACCTGTACGTGACGAACACGGTGAGCAATACCCTGTCGCGTTACCAGGTGAACCTCACGACTGGCGTGCTCACTCCCGGTGCGACCTTCGCGAGCGGAGGGGTGCTGCCGGGCCGGCTGACGCGGCTCGAGACTCCCGCGGCGCTCTTCTTGTATTGCGCCAATGCGGGCAGCTCCAACGTGAGCGGCTTCCAGGTCGACCCGATCAGTGGCAATCTCGCGCCCCTGGCCGGGTTCCCGGTGGCCGCGCAGGGGAACAATCCGCACCAGTTCACCCAGGCCTCCCTTCCGAACGGGACGGTGGTGCTCTACCTGACCACCTCCAACCAGGTCACGGGTTTCTCGGTGAACACGACCACGGGCTTGCTGACCCCGCTGACGGGCAGTCCCTTCGGCGGATTCTCGAGCCCGGACGGCATCGCCGACTGACCCCCGTCGAGCACCTGGCCGGCCTGGCTCGGGCCCTCGGGGGCGCTCCACCGCGATGGTGGAGCGACCTCGCGGGGCCCAGCCCCGACCCGGATGCTCTGGCCGGTCGGCTCCTGGCCTGGTGGCGCCAGCGGGCCCTGGCCGCCTCGCGGGCCCGCATGCGTTCGCCCCTCTACGCCGAGCGAAAGCCCCTCCCGTTTGGGGGGGAGGCCCTCTATACCTATGAGCGCAGCCTCTGGCCGGTGCCGCTGGAAGGCTGCCCGCCAGCCCCGCCCGGCTGGGAAGGCGAAGCCCTCCTGTGCCGCAGCCTCGAGGCGGCTCACGCTACCCTCTTCGTCAGCCTTTGCGACCTTCTGGAAGAGCCGCTCCAGGTGCGCTGCTGGAAGGCTCCCGCCAGCCTCGGGCCGCTGCTCGACTGCCTGGCTCCCGGTCGCTGGTCGAGCGCCTTCCGGCTGACCACTCTCCACAGCAGTATGGCCTCCCGGCGGGCCAATGTCTTCGTCGTGGACGCGCAGGACTGGGAGCGGGGAGAGGTTCGCCCCACCGGCGTCCTGGTGCTCGACCTGAGTCGGCGGCCGGACTTTCCCTTGCTCGACCTGCTCGACGATTGTGATTGCTGGCTGGTGGCCACTCTCCAGCGCTGGCGGGCGCCCGAGCTGTCGAGCCCGGCGCTGCTCAGCCTGTATGCGCGCCCATCGAAGGGCGAGGGGCTGTCGACCCTGGGGGCCGCCAGCGAGCTGGCGCGGCGGGTGCGCTCGGTGGTGGGCGCAAGCCCCAGCTTTACCCAGCTCTGGGAGTGGAGCCTGGCCGACCGGGAGCTGAGCGGTTACCGCGAGCGCGTCCCGGCACCAAAGCGCCCGGCCCGCGGTTGGCCCCATCAGCCCGCCTTTGCAGAGAGCGAGAGAGCATGGCTCGGTGAGCTCAAGAAGTGGCGCCGGTCCACCCTGGCCCTGGCCGACCGCTCGCGGCCGCTGGAGCTGAGCGCCCTGGAGCAGCGCCTGCAGGCCTATGAGGAGATCCCCGTGGAGCCGCTGCTCTTCTCCAGTGCCATGGCGGCCTTGGCGGCCCTGGCCGTGTTGATGCCCCGCCTCAGCTCGCAGGCAGCTTACTTCGAGACCGCCTTCCTGCTCAAGGTGCTGCGGGCCAGCGGGCAGGACGTGCAGTGGCTCGAGTCGGTGCGCTACGACTGGGAGCTCACCCCCTGGGACCTGGAGCTCGCTTTCCCGAGCCCGGTGCTGGTGGTGGATACCACCCTGACCGGCAACCGTTTTCGCCTGAGCCACCTGTGGGAGCGCCATCGCCCTCAACTTGCGGTGCGGGTCTTCTCGGCCCTGAAGCTGGACCAGCGCGGTCAGGAGCTGGAGAACGTCGGCGCGGTGCTGCTGTCGGGCTCTCCCGAGGTGGTCGCTCCGGTGGCCCAGGCACTCCGGGCGCTGCGCTCGGCCTGCGGCACCGAGCCGGAATGCGCCCGGCTGTCCCCCGACTGGGTGCTCGACCCCACCGACCCCCACGCCGAGGCGGTCCTGGAGAGCAATGCCTGGCTGGCCGCCCGCCTGCGGCCCGGCGGGCTGCTGCGCCGGGTGGTTCATCCCGGCCTGACCAGCTCGCTCCCCTGGGCCTGCGCGCCGTTCGTGGTGCTGCACCTGGCCCCGGACAGCCATCCCTGGATCACGGCCGCGGTCGAGCGCGAAGCCCGCGCCCTACCTTTCGGGCGCGGCGCCAGCTTCGGCTTCGTGGACCATCGCCACGAGTCCATCATCCCCGTTCTGCGCGAGCAGCGCCCTCTGTTCAAGGTCGCCATGGGCAGCTCGCCCGGGCCTTCTCGCCAGGCGGTGCTGGAGATCTTGCAGCGGGTGCTCTCCCACTCTTCCGTCGGTGAGCTGCGGCGGGCCTACCCGGGCTTGCGGCCGGCTCGGACGGCCCGGGACTGGTCCGCCCCCAGCCCTCGGATGCTGCGCTTTCTTGGAACGCAGCAGTCTACGTTGGATTAGACTCATCCAGAGTAGACTGCATTCTTCCGCAGGGCTGGCCACACCCGGCGTCCAACAGTCTGGGCCATGGATTCCCTGGCAAGAATCGTGCGAGAGCTCATCGAGCGGGCCCGCGCCGGCCCGCTCTCGGACGAGCGCCAGATGGTGGCCAACATGGCCTACATCCGCGAGCAGCTCGAGGCCATGCACCAGCGCCACGGCGAGCCCCGCGAGCAGGCTGAGGAAGAGGAGCTGCGCCACGATCTGCGCGAGACCGTGGATCAGCTCTACCGGGGGCTCGAGGACCTCGAACAGGGAATTCTGGACCGAGACGACGAGTTGCTCGAGGTCGCCCGATCGACTTTGCTCGCCGCTCTGAAAGCGCTGGCGGGGCTGGAGCAGCGGGCCGACAACCTGGCTGCCGAGTAGCTGTTTACGAATCGGCAATCTGGAGGTATACTAAGGGGAAATATCTCCCCGAAGGAGGCCTCTCCCTTGGCAGTCATCGGCGGCTCTCCCTTTCAGCAGAACCCTGTCGGTTTCAACACCGGCCTTTCCACGCCCGGAGTCGGCCCGGCCGGCAGCCTGGGCTTCACCGCCCCGACAGGCCCTGGCGGCCTCAACTACGGCGGTCAGGTCATGTCCGAAGTCGACTTGCTGGTTGCCCTGATGAAGCTGCTGCAGCAGGGGCAGAGCTGTCCCTCGGGTCAGTGCGCCGCGCCTGCCTCCACCAGTCCCGGCCTGCAGTCGGCCGCTGGCAAAGGGGGCGGGGCCCTGGCCAAAGCCGGTGGCAAAGGCGGGGGAGGAGCCCGGCCCCAGGCACCGGCTCTCGCTGCCGCGGCCGGCAAAGGTGCTCCGGCTCCGGCCCTCAAGCAGGCGACCGGCAAAGCCTAGCGATGCAATAGTCCTCGCTGAGGACTGATCGCCCCCCTGACCCGATGACAGACTCGGAGCTCTATCGCGCCCTCTTGCTCCCACGCCGCATCGAGGAGCGGATGCTTCTCTTGCTGCGTCAGGGCACCCTGAGCAAGTGGTTCTCCGGCATCGGTCAGGAGGCCGTGGCGGTGGGGGTGGCCACGGCCCTCGAGCCCGATGACGCCATCTTGCCAATGCACCGCAACCTGGGCGTCTTCACCGCGCGCGGGCTGAGTCTGACAGACTTGTTCCGTCAGTTGCTCGGACGCGACAACTCCCTTACCCGCGGTCGCGACCGCAGCTTTCACTTCGGCTCTCCCCCTCACCACATCATCGGGATGATCAGCCATCTGGCGGCCATGCTGCCGGTGGCCTGCGGGGTGGGGCTGGCTTACCGCCTGCGAGGCGAGCGCCGAGTCGTGGCCGCCTTCACCGGCGATGGGGCGGCCAGCCAGGGCGACGTGCACGAGTCCTTGAACCTGGCCGCCGTCTGGAAGCTGCCCGTGATCTTCTGCCTGGAGAACAACCAGTACGCCCTCTCCACCCCCTTCGAGCAGCAGTGCAGCGTGGCCGACCTGGCCGGTCGGGCGGCCGGCTACGGCATTCCCGGAGTGGTCTGCGACGGCAACGACGTCCTGGCGGTGCGGGCGGCCGTACGAGAGGCCGCCGGGCGGGCTCGGGGCGGGGATGGCCCGACCCTGATCGAGTTCA
Source organism: uncultured Burkholderiales bacterium (assembly GCA_964637145.1). Classification (GTDB taxonomy): domain Bacteria; phylum Vulcanimicrobiota; class Xenobia; order Xenobiales; family QWHO01; genus QWHO01. The sequence continues at coordinate 4,294 of CAZWUN010000023.1, read as the reverse complement.
AGACCTTCCGGGTTCGAGGACACGAGGAGGCCTCCGGCACGGCCTATGTCCCCCCGGAGCAGATCGAGGAGTGGAAGCGCAAGGACCCCGTCGATCGCCTGGCCGATCGGGTGCCCCCCGGTGAGCGTGAGCGGCTCCTGCACGAGCTGGATGCGCTGGTGCAACGCGCCCTGGAAGAAGCCCTGGCCACCCCCCGGCCCGGCTCGAACCCCGAACGTGAGCTGTCCGACGTGTACGTGCCGCCGACGGCGGTGAGCCCTCTCCTCGAGCCCGGCCAACTCTCCACCTCGACGCGAGAGCTGCGCTACGTGGACGCCCTGCGCGAGGGCATGCGCCAGGCCCTGACGAGCCACCCCCGCTGCCTGATCATGGGTCAGGACGTGGGCCACTATGGCGGGGTCTTCAAGGCCACCGAGGGACTTTTGGAGGAATTCGGACCCGAGCGGGTGCGCAATACGCCCCTGATCGAGTCGGGAGCGGTGGGCGCCGCTCTGGGCCTCGCCCTGGAGGGCTTCCTGCCCATCGTGGAGATGCAGTTTGGTGATTTCATCAGCTGCGCCTTCAACCAGATCGTCAACAACCTGGCCAAGACCCGCTATCGCTGGGGACCGGGCGTGGGCGTGGTGGTGCGCGCCCCCGTGGGCGGCGGAACGGGAGCCGGGCCGTTCCACTCGCAGAACGTGGAGGCCTACTTCGCCAACGTGGCCGGCCTGAAGATCGTGGCTCCCTCCACCCCTCACGACGCCAAGGGCCTGCTCCTGTCGGCCGTGGCCGATGGGAATCCGGTTCTGTTCCTGGAGCACAAGCTGCTTTATCGCTCGCTCAAAGGGCCGGTGCCGGTCGGGGTCTACGGCGTGCCCATCGGGTCGGCCCGGGTGGTTCGCCCGGGCAGCGCCGCCACGGTGGTCACCTACGGCGTCGGCGTGCAGTGGGCCCTGGAGGCGGTCGAGCAGCTGGGGGTCGAGGTGGAGATCGTGGATCTGCGCACGCTGCTGCCCTGGGATCGGGAGACAGTGCTGGGCTCGGTGCGCAAGACCGGACGCTGCCTGGTGCTGCACGAGGCCCCCCTGACCGGGGGCTTCGGAGGGGAGCTGGCCGCCAGCATCGGCCAGCACGCCTTCGAGTGGCTGGACGCTCCGGTGATGCGGCTGGGCTCGCTGGACACTCCCGTCCCCTTCGCCCGCGAGCTGGAGGAGGTCTTCTCGGCCCGTCGCGGCCTGGTGGACGCGCTGCGGGACCTGCTGGCCTACTGAGCCGGGAGCCCTTTCAGGCCTCTTTCCGGGCCAGGAGGTAAACTGCTGGCGTGAACGCCCTTTCCGCCATCCACTCATCCGGCCTTCGCTGGACCTCCAGGCCAGTGGCGGCGAGCGCTGGACCGGACCGCCTGACAACCGGAACGGTCGCCCGCGAGGCCTCGCGGCGCGACTTGCTGGCGGTCGTGGCGGGGAGCGGGAAGCCCTACTACGATGAGGCCAGCGACCTGACCGCCCGGGCGAGCTACTATGCCAGCGTCGATGCCAACCTGGCTCCGGCTGCCCTCTTTGATGAGCTCCACGAGCTGGTCAGCAGCACTCACACCACCTGGCTCGACTACGACGCAGCGAAGCACCTGTACCCCTGGGTCGACCTGCGCCCCTCGCTGCGCCTGCAGAGCATCTACTCGGCTCAGAGCGTGGCCACCGACGATCCGGTGCGCCGCCCCACCGATTCGCCCAAGCTGTTCAAGCGCAGCCGCAGCGGGATGGAGCGCCTGAACGCGAAGATGAATCGTCGGGCCGAAGTGTTCCGCCAGGCCGAGGACTGGATCAGAGCCCTCTCCAGCGCCCCCACCGATGCGGCCACGCTGGCCAGCCGGATCGCCCTGGTGGAGGCAGCCAACTACTTCAACTGTGAGCACGCGGTTCCCCAGGTGCTGTTCGACCGGCAGGATCCCATGCGGGGCGACCTGCACCACCTGTTCACCGCCGAGCGCGACATCAATGCCGTGCGCAGCAATCGTCCCCTGGCCGATTATCCCGAGTACGACGGCAAGCCGATCGAGGGCGCCGAGCCGGAGGGCTTCGCTCCCGCTGACCGCGCTGGATTCGAGCCCGCCGGGGGCAAGGGACCCATGGCGCGGGCGGTGCTCTACTTCATGGTGCGTTATCCCTGGGTGCTCGAGCGGCAGGCGGGCAGGGTTATGACCACGCCGAGCTCGAGACTCTGCGCCGCTGGAGTCGGGAAGATCCACCCGGGTTGTATGAGAAGCATCGCAACGCCGAGATCCAGGCTGCGCAGGGCAATCGCAATCCTTTCGTGGACCACCCCGAGTGGGTGGATCGGGTCGACTTCTCGCCTGCCCTGGTAGGCTGAAGCCCCACGCTCGTGAGCCCCTCGCGTCTGGCTGGACTCAGCCTCTACTGGTTCGGCACCCAGGCCCATTGGACGGCCATCATGATCACGCTCTTGCCCCTGCAAGCCGAGCGCATCGGGGGCAGCGACTTCAAGGGCCAGACGCTGGGCCAGATCATGGCCGCCGGGGCTTTCGTCTCCATGGCCGTCTGCCCGCTCTTCGGAGCCTGGTCTGACCGGGTGCGCACCCGCTGGGGCAGGCGCCTTCCCTTCGTGGTGGGGGGCACGCTGCTCAACGTGCTGTTCTTGCTGGCCATGGCCGTGCTGCCCGATCGCCCGGAGATGCTCTACCCCTACGTGCTGGTCTTCATGGGCATCCAGCTGGCCAACAACCTGGCCACCGCGCCCTACTCGGCCCTGATTCCCGACGTGGTCCCACCCGCCCAGCGCGGCGCCGCCAGCGGCTGGATGGGCCTGATGATGATGCTGGGCAACTTCGTGGGAGGCCTGACCGGCCTCTTGCTGCCGGTGCTCGGCGGGGTGGGCGGCGCCTACGTGGCCATCGCGGTGCTGCTCACGCTCAGCATGCTGGGCACCGCCCTGACGGTGAAGGAGCCCGAGCCGCCCGAGCTTCCGCCCTTCGCGCTGGGAGCCTTCCTAAAAGACCTGGCCGCCCCGTTCAAGTCGCGCGACTTCAGCTGGGTCTTCTGGACGCGCTTTCTGGTCATGCTGGGCACCTACACCGTGCAGGCTTTCCTGCAGTATTTCATGACCGACGTGGTGGGCCAGCCGTTCGTGCTGTTCGGCTCCACGGTGGCTCAAGACGGAGCCGCGGCCACCTCGTTCTTCGTGCTGGCCCTCCTGCTGGGCGCCATCCTCAGCTCGCTGGCGGCGGGCAATCTCTCCGACCGCTTCGGGCGCAAGGTGGTGGTCTATCTGAGCGGAGCCATCCAGGCAGCCTTCGTGCTGGGGATGCTGTTCATCCACGACTTCCAACTGGCCGTGCTGCTGGGCGTCGTGTTCGGGCTGGGTTACGGGGCCTACCAGGCGGTGGACTGGGCCCTGGCCAGCGACGTCCTGCCCAGCCACGACGACCACGCCAAGGACATGGGCGTGTGGCACATCGCCCTCACCCTGCCCCAGGTGCTGGCCATCCCTATCGGAGGAGTGGTGCTCGACCACGGCCAGGCCTGGGGCAAGCTGCACGGCTACGCCAACGTGGGCTACAGCGCTCTCTTCGCCATGGCCTTCGTTTACTTCGTGCTGGGCACGGCGCTGGTCAGCAAGGTGCGCACGGTCCGCTAGACGACCACGTTCTTGATGCCCAGCGAGCGCAGCACCTCAACATCTTTGCATCCTTCCAGGTCGCGGGCCGCGGCCGTCTCGGCCGCAGTCAGAGCCACCGGGGTGGGCCAGTCGGGGTCGCTCCAGCGGGCCTGTCCCGCGCCGTCCGAGCGGGCCCAGACCTCGCAGGTGAGCTTCGGCTTCCAGCCGGCCTCCGGCTTCCAGGCCGGGTCGTGGAAGCGGCGCAGCCCCTCCAGCCAGCTCTCCACTGGCGCCACCCGTCCCCGGTTGGGCCACGGGATCGGGTGGTAGGCGCTCCAACCGGGCTGGCCGTCCAGGCGATAGACGAACACGTTGCCCACGCCGATCTTGTCGATGCCCTGGCGCTCGTAGGAGTTCATCCAGCGGTCGAACTCCTCCACGTGCTCTTTCCAGTCGCCCTTCACCTCCATGTTGGTCTGGATGAAGAACTCGCGGGTCATCTCGACGAAGTTGAGCAGGGCCACCCCGTAGCCCTTGCCTCCGCCCAGCCAGCGTTGCAGCCGGGCCAGGTAAGTCTCGTGGCGCAAGATGGGGTAGACCACGATCATGCTCAAGAGGCCGCCGTTGTTGAGAAACTTCGGCAGGTTGGTGACCAGTTGCTCGGTCAGCGTCTCGCCCGACTCGCCCCCGGTGCGGT